>JBLINQ010000078.1:0-23739 GCA_047639315.1 Planctomycetota bacterium | reverse complement strand
TGATTACGGCGTTCACGATGGAGACGAATAAAATTGCAGCAAACGTTATTTTGTCTGCAATTCGTGAAATTGAAGGTCCCGACTGGACTTTCAAGAAAGTCGCTGCCGAAGAGAAAGAAGGGAAAAAGCGGAAGTCATTCTTACGACTCCCGTTTTTCGCCAACAAGACACGGTAGACGTCTTGCTATTGTTGAGGACTAATTGATGGGTCGGATACACGACGCGCTCAAAAAAGCTGAAGAAGAGCGCAAGAAAAAGAGAGCCGAAAAGAAAAAGGGTGAGAGCCCTTCCAGCGGCAACTCTGTATCCACTCCTGAACCATCAGTGTCCCAGGCAACAACGTCGACACAGGCAATAATGCCGACGAAGACGCGTAAGAGTCCACGCACTGAAGAGGTGAGCCAGAAGCCAAGCCCACCCGCTGAGACCAAGCCAAGGAAAGCCAAGAAGGGAATCGCCGCCGGCCTCAAGCTGGCTGAAAATTCGACTTCTTCTCCAGCTGCATCCAAATTTGGCGAACTACTTCTCACTTATCATGCGCCAAGCGATCAACGCAGTGAGCAGATTCGAGCGTTGCGCACAAACATTGTGAACCTTGAGCCGACTCCTGTGGTCATGGCGTTTGTAAGTGCTGTCGGCGACGAAGGAGCCAGCCTCACGGCGGCTAACTTGGCGGTGTCTTTCGCTGAAGACAAATCTCAAAAAGTACTTTTGGTCGACGCCAATATTCGTGGTTCCGAGATGCTCGATTTCTTTGACGTCACTCATGACGCGCCTGGATTTACCGAGATCTTAGAAGACAAGTTAGATCCAGATCAGGCGGTCCTCGATTCTGGTGTTCCGAGCCTTTACTACGTGACCGCCGGACGGACTGTCGCGAACCCCGGTGCGCTTCTTTCGGCCAACGGAGTGAAACGCATCTTACAGGCATGGCGCAAGAGGTTCGATCGAGTTCTCATGGTTTTGCCACCTGTTACGGATGCCAATGATGCAGCTGTCGTCGGACGTGAAGTCGATGGCACTGTTCTTGTCATCAAGTTAGGCTCCACGCCGCGTCGCGAGACGGAGCACGCGCTCGAAGCGTTGGCTCATTCTGGTGTTCATGTGCTCGGTTGTGTTGTGACAAACTCAGGTTCGGTCAAAGAACCGAATCGCCCTAAGTCCTGAAAGCAACCTCCTGATGGACATTCTCTACCTCGTTCATCGGATTCCCTATCCGCCTGACAAAGGCGATAAGATTCGCTCGTTTCGTTGGCTTGTCCACTTGGCAGAGAAGC
Organism: Planctomycetota bacterium; assembly: GCA_047639315.1. Lineage (GTDB taxonomy): Bacteria > Planctomycetota > DRQF01 > S139-23. The sequence continues at coordinate 22,462 of JBLINQ010000078.1, read as the reverse complement.
ACCGTGTCCACTTGGTCACGCTCTATGACGATCCCCAAGACCTTGTCCATCTTGATGCTGTGTCGAAATACTGCGCCACACTCAAAGCGTTCCGTCTGAAGCCCCTCAAGGCCAAGGTCCGAGCCATGATGGCATTGGCAGGAAGTCGCCCGCTGAGCCTGCCTTACTTCTTTCATCCAGAGGCCAAGAAGGCTGTCGTTGAGATCCTCCAGAAGGAACCCATCGATCTGGCGCTGATCTATTCTTCATCAATGGGGCAATACACCGAACACCTCACAGACATACCTCGCATCTTGGATATGGTGGATGTCGATTCCGCAAAGTTTGCCAGTTATGCCGAACTCGGTTCTGGAGTCGGAAGAAAGATCTACGGCTTAGAAGCGCGACGCTTAGCGCGCTACGAAGAGGAACAAGTACGCACACTCGATCGCGTGATCTTGTGCACTGAACCAGAAGCAGAGCTTCTGTCGACACGTGTGAACCAACCCAACAAAGTTGTGGCAATTGGTAATGGGGCAGTGCCTCCGGATGCCAGTAAGATTCCCGCATCCCGTGATTCGACGAAGGTCATCTTTGTCGGTGCCATGGATTATCAACCCAACATTGATGCGGTCAATTTTGCAGCGCAAGAAATCATGCCGCTCGTTCGGCAAGAAATCAGCTCCGCCGAATTCATTATTGTCGGACGAGACCCAACCGCTGAGGTTCGCAAGTTAGGGCAACTACCCGGTGTCACAGTAACTGGGCCCGTGGCTGACATTGATGATTACCTCAGAGATGCATGTCTTAGCCTTGTCCCTTTGAGAATCGCACAGGGCATCCAAAACAAGGTGCTCGAGGCAATGGCCTGGTCATTACCCGTGGTGACCAACAAGCGTATCGCCATCTCCTTAGAGTCTGACGTCGGCAATGTCCTCTGTTCGGCGGAAACAGCAGAGGAATACGCAGCCGAAGTAATCAGATTGATCCGCGACAAGGAATTGCGTCAAGAGATTGGTCAAGCGGCCCGGGAATTTGTCATCAAGCGATTCAGTTGGGAGCCGCGGCTGGCACAATTGGACCAACTCATCGAAGAAGTCGTTCATTCTGCAAAGGTGAAACAATGACGATTCGAGTAGCCCATCTGGTGACGTCCTTCGACATGGGGGGCTTGCAGAACGGCATTGTCAACTTGATCAACCACGGTGATTCCAGCCGCATTCAGCATACGGTGCTTTCGATTCGCTCGGAAACGGGCCTTCAGGATCGTCTCACTACCGGCGACGTGCGCTCCCTGGAGTTGGGAGAAGGGCGACACACCAACGCCTACAAGATTATTGCTAAGGCACTAAAAGATATTGCTCCCGACATCTTGCACACCCGTAACTGGGGTACTTATCCAGATGGCATTTTAGCGGCCCGAAGAGCAGGGGTGAAACGTCGAATCCATGGATTTCACGGGCGCGATCTCTCCAATGCTCAGGGGGAATCGTTGAAGCGCCGGATCATGGGCAAGATTCTCACCTATGCAACCGATAGAATAATTACGCTAACTCCCTCGATGAAGCGGGAATACATCCGAGACTATGCCGTCAATGAAGGGCAAATAGAGGTCATTCCTAACGGCATCGATCTGGCGCGAATGGACTCATTTGATGCCGACGAGACTTGTCGATCATCGTTCACGGTTGTTTGCGTCGGCAGATTAGACACGGTCAAGAATTGGCCCCTGTTGATTCGTTCTTTTGCACGGATGAAAACAAGGGAACCAACAGATCGGTTGGCGATTGTTGGTGACGGGGGCGAGAAGGCCCGTATCGAAGAGGTGGCTCAAGAAGCAGGCCTCGGAGAATCCTTGATGATGCTTGGAGCGAGATCTGATGCTCCAAGTGTGATGAAAGCTGGTGATGCTTATGTGCAACCGTCTTTCTATGAAGGGATGTCGAATACTATCGTTGAAGCAATGGCCTGTGGGTTGGCGGTCGTTGCCACCGATGTCGGCGGTAACGGGGACGTTGCTGGCCGAGAGGGAACAGCGAAGCTCGTTGAGAGCGACAACATTGATGCCATGGCTGATGCCCTGGATCAGTTGAAACAAGATAAGATGGCACGACTTGAGTTGGCTGCGGCTGGCAAGGCTCGTGTCATTGATCGATTTGGTTTGCAGAAGATGGTCGACTCTTACGAGAGGACTTACTGCGAAATGTCCGAGACCAAGTAGATGGCAAAGGAGAGAAAACAATGAGCGCACGATTTGCTTTCATGCTCGTCCTTGTGCCGATTTTACTCATCTTGACCATGCGTAAGCCCCTCTTTGGCCTCTACGCAACCATCGTCATGTACTACTTCCGTCCAGACATCTGGGATCAACCCAGTTGGTGGCAACCTGTCTTCTGGTTGACGTTGGCAACGATCATATCCTGGGGTATACGAGCGAAGACGATTCGCATGCCCGGAATCATGCTTTGTGCCATCGCCGTGATACCAGGCATGGTTTTGTCGTCATTGACGGCGTTCAAGAGTCAGGACGTATCGATGGCGGCGACTGTCGTCGTCATCAAGCTGGTCATTGCCATGTTCTTGGTGGTGCAATTACTGAGGACAATGAAGGACGTACTCAAGTTTCTTTGGATGAACGTGATCGCCAACCTCTGGACGCTCAAATCCGTGGTTCTGATCACAGCCACTGGCGGTGATGCCTCGCGTGCAAACGTGGCTGCGGCCCAGGGGGGCGGTGCCAACTACTTGGCCATGACCTTCGTCATGGCCTTGCCCCTCTTATATTTCCGATACCTGCATGGTTCGCCTCGCGAAAAGAAGTTCGCCTTCTGGCTGTCGCCGTTCATGCTCTTTGGGATCATGGGGACTGGCTCTCGTGGTGGATTCCTGACCATGTTTATCATCATGGTGCTGATGGCGATTCGTTCGAAGCAACTGGTCAAAGGTTTCTCTACAATCTTTGTCATGGTCATCTTCTTCTACATTGTCACCCCCCAAGCCAAGTTAGACCGGTTCATGACCACCTTCGAGACCAAGACCGAAAAACGTGGTTTCGCGGCGAATAGTCGCTTAGATCTGTGGAAGGCCGGTTGGCAGATGTTCATGTCCTCGCCGATTACCGGCGTCGGGCACGACAATTATCAGCTCTTATCACCACGTTATACCGGCTATTTCGCTGGTAAGACGCCAAGACCTTACCGTCCGGAGCTTGAGGGCACGAAGGGCTATCGCGGTTTTGTGGCTCATAGTACTTGGTTCCAGACTTTGGCAGACGGCGGGATGGTTTCTGCTGTCCCATTCTTTGGACTGTTCATTCTTTGTTACTTTTCGTTGCGGCGTATGCGACGGCTGCCGTTGCCGCCGGCCGAGAAAAAAGAAGCGTATCTCATCAGTCAGATTTATGAACTGACTCTGCTCGCGTTCATTATTGCATCGACCTTTGGTAGTCACATGAAGATTGACTTCTTGTGGTGGTATTTTGGCGGTGTAGCTGCATTCGAAATTATTGTGAAGAAGCAAATGGCCAGTTGGCAACATCAACAACGAGCAACTTGGATGCAAAGTCGCGCCCAAGCGGCTGCAGCGTCAAAAGCGAAAGCGACGACTTAGACCATGTGTGGAATCGCCGGGGTCATAGCACCCAAAGAACGTGAAGATGCCAGCTCAAGGGATGTCCGCCGTATGTGCGGGCAGTTAGCCAAACGTGGGCCTGACGGTATCCACCAAGAGCGTTACAACGGCGTCGTCCTTGGCCATGCACGGTTGGCCATCATCGACTTAGAAACAGGCGATCAACCCCAAGGTAACGAAGATGGATCAGTCAAAGTTGTTGTCAATGGTGAGATCTACAACTACGTCGAGTTGCGGCAAGATCTCGTTAACCGCGGTCACAAATTCAGAACCCAATCTGATATCGAAGTCATCCCACACCTCTACGACGAGTACGGCGATGATTTTGTCGACCACCTTAGGGGCATGTTTGCCATAGCCCTATGGGATATGCGCGAACGACGCCTGCTCCTCGTGCGCGACCGGCTGGGCAAAAAACCACTCTATTACATCGAACACGAAGACCGCTTTTACTTCGCATCAGAACTGAAGTCACTCCTGCAAGTAGAAGACATTGAGCTCACTACTGACTTGGAAGCACTCGAAGACTTCTTCACCTTCCAGTACATCCCGTCGCCAAAAACTGCCTACAAAGAGATTCGGAAGATCCCGGCAGCAACGATGCTGGTTTGGAAAGACGGGAGACGAGAGTTTCGTAAGTATTGGGAACCGTCGCTCGAGATCAATCATTCGATCACTGAAGACGAGGCCCTTGAGCAGTTAGAAGAGATCTTCGACGAAGCCGTTCGCTTGCGTTTGCGTTCTGATGTCCCGCTGGGGGCCTTCCTCTCGTCTGGCATCGATAGCACCCTGGTCGTCGCAAGCATGGCCGGACTTGTTGACACACCGCTTCGCACCACCACGATCGCTTTTGACGATGCCAACAACGACGAAGTTCGCTTAGCCGAATCTGTTGCCAAGCAATTTGGCACCAATCATCAAACAAAGCTGATTCAAGCCGATGTTCGCGACACCTTGGAGAAGGTGAGCGCTTACTTGGATGAACCCTTGGGCGATTCCAGCACCTTGCCGAGTTTCCTGGTATCAAGGGCTGCTCGCGACGACGTCAAAGTGGCGATCTCTGGTGACGGCGGCGACGAGAGTTTCGGGGGCTACGCATGGCGCTACTCTCAGAACATCATGCTCGATACATGGCGTCGTCGATTGCCCGGCGCATTCGGACGTAAGGCCGTCGGCTTGGCCGCATTCCTCTATCCCAAACTCGACCGCATGCCGAGGCCATTTCGTTTGAAGTGGGGGCTACGAAATTTGTCTGTCAGTGCTGAAGAGGCTTACTTTCTGGATATGTCGGTGTTTCGCCCGGAGATCAAGAAAGAGCTCTATCGTTCTGAGTTCGTGAAGGGCCTTCATGGCTATAGCGCTAAGAGCGTGTTCATGGACAAGTTTGCTGAGACCGAAGGTCATGATCTTCTCACGCGGATCCTGAAGCTCGACCTGAGTACCTACTTGGCTGATGGCGTCTTGGCGAAAGTCGATCGCATGAGTATGGCTAACTCACTTGAGGTTCGCTCTCCGCTGCTCGACCACAAGGTCGTTGAATTCGCATTCAGCTTACCGACATCATTCAAGATGGAAGGGAAAGTTGGCAAGAAGATCCTGCGACGCATGTCAGCGAGACGGGTCGGGGACGAAGTTGCCCGCGCTCCGAAGAGTGGCTTTGCTCCGCCGTTGGCTGGGTGGCTTCGTAACGAACTCGCCGATGTCTTCCGCGATCTTGTTCTCGACAATTCCCACGGTGTTCACCTGCTCTTAGAAAGCAGTAAGATCCGCCGGATGTACGAAGAGCATGTCAGCAAGAAATTCAATCATGCCCGGCCACTGTGGCTCATCTTGAGCTTTGAAATGTGGTTCCGATCATTCGGTACTCGAGCCCGCCTTCTATGAGAGTGTTAAGCGTCTCGACCATCTTTCCGAGCGCCGATAACCCTGGGCCTGGCGTCTTCATCAAAGAACGCTTGCTTGGCCTTCCGGCTGACGTCCACAAAGAAGTGCTTCGCCTCCGGCCGTGGTTTCCTGGACTCAGCGCCCTGAAGCCTCGTATCGGTAACCGCTATTCGAAATTCGAAGACGCCTTAGGACTTCCTGTCCATGATCGTGAATTCTTCTACATTCCTGGATTCATGAAAGGGATGGATGGCAGTTTCTTGGCCCGTCGCCTGCGCCAATTCATCAACTCGCAAACTCAGAAGCCAGATCTCATTGATGCTCATTTCGCCTTTCCAACAGGATTCGGCGCTTGCGAAGTCGGTGAATCCCTGGGAATTCCTGTTTGCATTACTTTGCGAGGAACTTTGGCGTCCTATGCCGATGACACCCGTCGTCCTAAGTTGATAACGGCACTAAGCAAAGCAGACAAGATTATCTCTGTGTCTCAATCTTTGGCTGACCTTGCCGAAGATTTAGTCGGCAAGAGTCTCGATATTCGTGTCATTGGCAATGGCATCGACACCAAAGCATTCGCGCCCCAGGATAAGGCCGAGAGTCGTGCCCAGCTGGGGATTGAGAGAGCCGCCCCGATGCTACTCACTGTGGGGGGACTCGTACCCCGCAAGGGAGTTCAGCGTGTTTTGGACGTTCTGCCATCAATCCTGAAATCTCACCCAGACCTCATCTATGTCGTTGTGGGCGGGGCCAGCGTCGAAGGAAACTTCGAACATACCCTGCGAGCAAAGATTGCTGAACTTAACCTGGAAGATTCTGTTCGTTTGGAGGGGGCAGTCGATCACCACATGCTGCCAGGGTACTACTCAGCAGCCGATGTGTTCTGCCTTTCAACCGCCAATGAAGGATGGGCTAACGCCCTTCAAGAGTCGCTTGCTTGTGGGACGCCCGTAGTGACGACTGACGTTGGCGGAAATTCTGAGGTCGTTGGAGATGACCTCCATGGGTTGGTTGTCCCTTTTGATGACCCGAAGGCCTTGGAACATGCTATTCTGACCTCGCTCCAAAAAGAGTGGCAATCCGGTGAGATTGCCAAGTGGGGGCGCCGACGTAGCTGGCAGGACGTCGGAAAGGAAGTTGCCGACGTTTTCAGAGAGACTCAATGATCATTGCCAAACGCAGTACGCAAATTATCTTTGCCATCGTTCTGCTTGGCTTCATTGTGCGTCTTCTGGGGGTTTTCGACTCGGCATTGCCCTTCAGTTTCTATGGTGACGAAGTCAACAACGTTGAACGAAGCGTTAACTTCTATAGTCCGACTTCGGGTTTCGACCTCAACCCTCACTGGTTCAACAAGCCCGCCTTCGGCTACTACATCAATTTCTTCTTCTTTGGGCTCTATTATCTCTTCGGCCGGTTCGTGACCGGAGAGTTTGGTACGTCCTCAGACTTTGCTACTGCCTTCTTGAATCTGGAACGCACAGGTTTCTACAGCATCGCCAGAATGATCCAGGTCGTCTTCGGAACGATGACAATTTGGGTGACGTATCGTGTCGGCAAAGAACTTTTGGATCGCCGGCTAGGTTATCTGGCTGCTCTCTTGCTTGCCATGGCACCGGTCCATGTCAAGTTCTCGCATTTGGTTAAGAACGACGTGAGTTCGTGCTTCTTTGCGACTCTTGCTTTCCTCGGATGCCTGAAAATATTGCGCCTTGGACGCAAGAAGGACTACCGTTTCACAGGCATCATTATGGGGATCGGATTCTCGACGAAATACATTCCACTCCTTGTTGGGCCAGTCTTGGTGATTGCCCACCTCTGCCGATCGAAGGGTGAAGGCACCGATAAAAGCGGTATTCGACTTCTCGGGATTTGTGGCCTGTCGCTCTTGATTGCCGCGTTCATTACCTCGCCCTACAACTTTCTCGACCCGACATATTTCAATTCAACTCTGATGCCGACAATAAGCCGTTTTCAATCTGCCATCTTTGGTGCTGGCGAGAACGATGTGGGGGGGTACTCCCTAACTTACTTGGCGAACTTTTCTTTGCGAATGACAGCGAAGACCGAAGTCTTTTCGATTCCACTCACCATCTTGGCAATCTTGGGCGGGACGTTTGGTCTTAGGCAGTTGGGCAAGAACAAGGCGCTCTTGGTGTTGGCCTGGGTCGTAACAGTTTATCTCGCGCTCATTACTTCCAGCACGCAACGTGTCCGTCCCAATCATCTCGTGGCGGTGATTCCGGGGCTTTCGATTCTCGCCGGGATGGGCTTGCTGTCGCTGTCAACAGTCTTGGCGAGTCTCCTGAGGAAACGCGTTGCCCAGGTCTTGTCATTTATCTTGGTCATCGTTCTTTTGCCTTGGCCAGGTTCTCCAACGTATGGTTTGGTCTCGCATCTGCGCCGGCTTCGTGACCCTCACCCGCAATTTATGGCCTACGAGTGGATCCAAAAAAACGTGCCTGAAGGCACGACAATCCTGAACATTGGTGAGATTGTCCCGTTGATTCCATCGAAAGAGCGCCACCAGTGGATGACAACGCGGGTTCCCTTCGAAATAGAGTTGTCCAAACGTGCCTTGGTGAGCATTGAGGAACGCAGCAAGAAAGCTGGGGAGGGTGATCTCGAACAGCTGGAACGTGCCAGGAAACACCACAAGAATCGCTTGCTGTGGTGGACGACCCAAGAGAAGAAGCTGACTTTCGAGGTCAATGCTGCAGCGGTCTGCAAAGCCAAGCGATTCGACAGCCTCATCATGCTGATTCCTTGGCAAACCGAAGCTGAAGCGAACGCCATCTCCGCGGCTTTTGGCTACAACGACCTATGGGATCGCTTTCCACTGCCTTCCATTGGCCGAACGCGCGAGATGATTGAGGCCCTTGAAAAATTCCCCTGGGTGGAGCGCTACCGAGCCGCCGCCACCATGGATCGGACGAAGCTAACCAAACAACTCAATATGAAATTAGCGGTGCGGCCCCTGGCACCGGTCGACTTCCTGGTGGTTAGCGAGAAGTCCTACGACAACTACGTGAAGCCTGAGGAGGGCACACGTGACAAGGCCATAAGCATCCAGAAGCGAAGACAATTTCCGTCCTTGGCCGGCTTCTATGACGATCTGAAGGATCACTACAACTATTGGGAGTTTCCTGGGGACAAGGAAATCGAAGTCTGGACGATCCGCGTCTACGACATCCGAAATCGTATCGCTCAAGGCACAGGCAAGAGCCTACCCCTATCTACCTTATAGCCCTGAAGTTGAGTCAAAACCCAACCGACTGAATTTTGTGCTTTCAAAGATATGAGAAATCGCCATAGAGTCTGGTTTTGGCCCAGGTCGCTGCCGATATTGGCCGATAGTCCTGGGTGGAAGGCCGATTTGACGACCCTGAAATGAAAAAGAACTTATCGAGGCAAAACTGATCAGTCTTGTAACCTTGCCTAAGTCCTTTTCTATAGAGGAGTAAGAAAAGTCGTCCCGAAATAGGATTTTGCGGCTTTTCAGTTGATGAGCATAACGTCAAGAGTATACTGGCGGCTCTCCCGGGAGGTATTATTTACCGGGGGGCTTTTCGTTGCCAATGAGCCAATTTGTACGCCTTAAACACTGAGAAGATTCTCGTATATGAGAATGTGAGCTTAGCGAGATTATCCGTCTCGTTGTATTTTTGCCGCTACTTCTTATTGGTTTAAGACACACTGAGATGAATGCGCCCTCGAGGCGCTGATTGGAACCTAATGATCCTGACCCTGGGGACAGCGACAATTGCACCAAGAAAGCGTTATGGAACGCTCAAGGGTGCTATGGATCGCCTCTTAGCCCTAGTTGGTCTGATCGTTCTGCTTCCATTCATGGCTTTCATGTGCATCCTCATCAAATTGACGTCTCGGGGACCGGTTTTCTTCCAACAGGAAAGAGTCGGCCAAGGTGGTGTTTGCTTCAAGATCCTGAAGCTCAGGACCATGATTCAAGACGCTGAGTCCAGCACCGGGCCAATTTGGGCTCAGGACAATGATCCACGAGTCACCAAATTCGGTCGCTTCATGCGACTCAGCCACTTGGACGAGATCCCACAGCTGATCAACGTCCTCTTGGGCAACATGAGTTTGGTTGGCCCACGCCCCGAACGCCCCGTCTTTGTGGAACAGTTCAAACGTCAAATCCCTGATTACAGCGAACGTTTGAATGTCAAACCGGGCATCACTGGTCTGGCACAGGTCTACCACAGCTATGACTCGACTCTTCGCGATGTCCGTAAGAAGCTCGCCTACGACCTTCTTTACATCAAAAAGATGTGCATGATGACTGATATCATTATCATCTTCTTGACATTCCGCTGCCTCACGGGCCGCGGCGCGAAGTAAGGAGCGAGCAAATCCCTTCAGTTGAAGCCCCACAACAAGCCCGGAATCTGCATACCCAGATTGCCAACGCCATGACAATCGACGTGGAAGACTACTTCCAGGTCGGTGTGTTTCAGGATCGGGTGCGGCAAGAAGAGTGGGGTAATTTCGAGCTTCGTGTCGGTCGCAACTTAGACCGTTGTTGTGAGATCCTCGACGAATTCGACATCAAGGCGACCTTCTTTGTTCTGGGATGGGTGGCCGAGCAAATTCCAGACGCGATCAAGCGCCTTGCTGCTGAAGGGCACGAAGTTGGTAGCCATGGCTACAACCACCAACCTATTTGGAAACTTGACCCAGAGTCATTCCAAGAAGACATTGCCAAGTCTCAAGGGATCTTAGGCGACATCTTAGGCCAAGCCCCGACTTGCTATAGGGCTCCATGCTTTAGTGTGACGACGAAGACATTGTGGGCCCTCGACATTCTTCACGACGCAGGCTTTACCCACGACTCGAGCATCTTTCCTGTCCATCATCCAGAGTATGGCATCCCGGACGCGCCGGAAGGGCTGCACCGAATCAAGCTTCCATCTGGTGGTGAGATCGTTGAATTCCCAATGACAGTGGGAAGCCTCCTGGGCAAGAAGCTCGCTTTTTGCGGCGGTGGTTGGTTTCGCCTGTTTCCTTATAGGCTGACCAGACGTTCGCTCAAGCGTAGCGAAGCGACACGCCCATTCGTCTTCTACCTGCATCCATGGGAATTGGATCCCGATCAACCTCGTCTTCATGACCGCACCAGTCGGCTCGGCAGATTCCGCCATTATGTCAACTTAGATCGCAATGAAGACAAATTTCGGCGACTGCTCGCTGAGTTTAACTTTGGCACGATGAAAGACGTTTTTGATGCCGCCATGCAATCGCAGGGAGAACTTCCCTTGGTTGATTACTGGGTGTCCAAGTAACCCCGCGGATCTAACAGGAATCTACGATCTTCTAATTTTGTCGTCATCTGCAGGTCTGGATCGTCAATCGTCCGAATGAGATCAAGAGTCTTATTCACACGCTTCGCTGACGCTGGTTGGCGGTCCAAGTAGAGGGTTGCGTTCTTGCGAGCTTCCTCTGTTTGCCCCATCAGATAAGATTCCTTGGCGAAGGTTAGGTGCACTTCATCGTCGATGGCGCCAAAGCGGTAGACGGCGTTCCGTAATAACTCGTATCCTTCACGCCTCGTTGACTGCTTCTTGACCCAATAGGTCCCGACAATCTGGCAATAGTCAAAACCGCGATTGTCTTTCTTGATCTTGCTGATCAGAAGTTCTGCTGCCCGATCGACGTAACCTGATTTGTAGAGTGCCCTGGCTTCTTGTCTGGTTCTTTCTACGGAATCAACTTGGCATGTATGCAACAAACGTGCTGCATGTTCAAAGAACCCGGCCTTGGTCAGAGACGCGGCTAAGTCCATCTTGAACCTGTCGCTGAATCCGGCTTGTTGCAGGATGAAGCGAACCAGCGTATCTAAGTTTCCAGATTGATCACTCTTGATATAGGACTGTGCGTAGATTGAAAGCGCGGCTTCGTCTGCGTTGTTGGCTTCTTCCAAAACCTGCGAGACGATCTTGATGCCAGCGTAGAACGTCGACTCCGAACCCATAAGTGCACGGGCTCGCATGAGTCGAATCTCACGTCGCCTTTCGGGACGATTCTCTTCGAGTGCTTTGGCAGCGAGGGCTGCATAGCGTTTTGTGTGTTTGCCGCCGGCGAAGATGAAGAAGCGTGCCAAGTGTTTGGTGAACTCCTCTTGGACTTTCTTCGCTGTGGTCTGGATAGCGATGAGCGAGATCAAAGCGTCCCGCTCGGCGACGCTTGGGTATGCTAGTTGACGCGCGATTTTCTGGGCCTCGTCGACTTTCCCCTTCAACAACTCCTTGATGAGCTTGTTCATGACGAGCGATTCGTCAGTGACATAAGGAGCGAACTTGCCAGACTTCTTCTTGAAGATCTTACGTTCGATTCCTCGATCGTTGTTCACCGCCGACAAAACAGCGAGGGCATAGGTCGACAATGGATCAGGGCGAAGTTCCCAGGACTTAGTGACCGCCTTGGCCGCGTCTTCGAATTTCTCTTCCAAGAGAGCAATCATGCCGGCGTCATACCACGCGTCAGCCGCTTGTGGTGCGACGGTCAAGGCCGCCCTGATCGCATCGCCAGCTGATGGTTCAGCGGCTACGACCAGAAGCCTCGCCACATGGGCGCCATAGTCTGCCGGAATCTCCTCGCGCTTGATTGCCTCTGAGACTGCTTTCTTCATCTCTCCAAACTGACCCTTGTCTGCCAACGTCTCGATCAGTTGAATCCAGATGGGTGCGCGGTATTGGGTACTGACCTTATCAAGCGTCTTGGTGAGCAATGTGACGGCTTCAATGAACTTGCCGCTATCGGCTTTGATCAACGCATCCAAGCGCTCAAAGCGGCCGGGAGGAGTCGAGTCAATGCGCTTCAGTTCGGTTAGGAACTGCGCCGCAAGGTCTTTTCGTCCCATCTCAAGAGCTTTGCGAATCCCAAGATCCAAAAGTTCAGGGGTTGCGGCTCTTTGGCTGATGGACGACTCAGTGATGCTCAGGACTTCAATATTTGCTTCATGAGAAGCACAGAATTCTGCGGCCCAAAGGAAACTCTCTGTGTTTCTTCCACGCCGACGCAGTCGAGCTAAGAGATTTAGGAATTTTTCGGTGTCATTCGAAGCGCGGTAGGCAGCAGCCAAGATTGAGACTGCGTCTGAAGAAATCTCGTTATCATCGAAGACTCGCTTGGCCATGTAGCGAATAACAAGATCATGGCGATCGACGTCGGCGAGTTTTCGGCAGAGATTCGTGAGGTGGCTTGTGCCAAAACTTCTTGTCGTCACGACACTGTCGAGCGTGGCGATCGCTTTCTTGTCGAGCCCTGCGCGAACTTGCAGGAGCGCCAACTTAACGTCTTCATCGATTGTGTTTGATTTAATTGATTCGATTAGCGAAATCGTTTGCTTGGCGAATTGGGTTTTCCCTTGACCAAGTAGGAGGCCGGCAATCTTAAGTAAGGTTGGTCGATCTTTGCCGTCTTTCGATACCCACTTCTGGGCTTCCCTCAGGGCTTCAGGTACGCGGTGCTCGGCCAGAAGAATGTCGAACTTGATGCGATGGAGCTCTGGCAGTTCAGGTGCCAATGCTGAGGCATGATCAAGGGCTCGGTTTGCTTGACCGATCTGGCCCAAAGAGACTTCATTTCGTGCGACACCAACATGAGCCTGAACATCGTAAGGTCGTTTCTTGATGGCTTCTCCATACGAACGGATCGCAAGGTCATTGAGCTTCAGCGTTTCGAACGCTTTTCCGGTGCTCATCATGACTTGGAATCGAGCCGGATCATTTTGAGGGCAACGATCGAACAAGTCATGTGCCAAGGTTCTTGCTTTTGCGACTCCACCAGCCTCCAACACCAAATCTAAGTAACGTCGGCCGATGTCGAAGTCGCTCTTGTCTTCACTGTAGAGCACTTGCGCCGAATTGAGTGTCTTGGGCAACAAGTCATTTCGGGCAATGAGGACTTCCATGAACTTCCTGAGAGCTTTGTTGGCCTCAGTGCCTGGTTTGTTGAATCGACTACCGAGCATCTTGTTGAGTGATGTCCTAGCATCGTCAATCCACCCCATGCCTTCGAGCGCCTGGATCTTGAGGATTGCAGCTTGCCAGTCGTCGGGACGTGCCTCCAATACTTTGTCTAACACAGTATTGGCGCGGTCGTACTTACCTAACTTGAGCAAGCATTCGACGTACGTTGGCACAAATTCCTTGCCTCGGTAGCGTTTGCCCACAGCGATTTCCAAGTATGTGTAGGCCGAGTCATAGTCGCCATTGTTGAAGAAATAGCTACCTTTGATGAAGTTGATGGACGGATATTTTGGCTGGATCTTCAACCAATATTCAGCGATCGCTAGAGCCTTCTCTTCATTGCCAAGGCCTTTGTGAGCTTCGGCAATGATTCTCTCGAATCGATAGGGGAGACGATTGAGGTCGCCGAATTCAACGGCACTCGCCACTTTAATCGCGTCTTCGTATTTTTTCGCATTGAGACGTGATTCGGCCAGGCGCAGACGAGCCTTGATCTGCCGTCCCTTGAGGGCATTCTCCCGTGGTATCTCGCCTAAAAAGTTTTCTTTGTTGATCGTGAGGATCGACCGTAGATGCTTTTCGAAATCAGAGTACCGTTTGCGCGTTTCATAGATGTCAGCCAAGTTCTCATGGGCAGTTAGTACAGCCGATTGACTTGGGTTGTTGAGGGCGAGCGCGCCCGCCTTCTTAAAAGCGATGTGTGCGGCCAGTAGGGCATCATGAGTTTGTTCGATGATCGTCGTGAGAGCAGCTGTTTTGTTGAAGTCATGGTCTCTTGCGAGATTCGCCAACATGCGATCTAAGCTGGCAGCGTAGATCTTGCTATCGGCCATGACGACGCGGCGAATATAGGTGCGCATCTGATCTGCCGGTCGGTCGCCAATTGAAGGAGCCAAGAGTTGATGGCTCCTCTTCAGGCCCCGCTCAAACTGCCATAAATAGAACTTGCCGATAGCCTCTTGAGCCAATGCTGACTTGTCAAAACGAGGGTCAATCGCGTCGATTTCTGCCTTAGCCTCATTGACTCTGCCGTCGACCAAGAGCACTTCAACTGTGCGATAGAAAGAAAAGGCCCACCACTTCTCGTTCGAGCGCGTCTTTTCATAGTCCTTGATTGCGGCATCGATGTTGCGCTGTTGCTGGTAGCAAAAGCCCCGATAGTAGATGGCTTCCATGTCCGCCGGATCGGCTGTAATGACACGGTCTAAGATGTTCTCAGCCTCGGCATAGTCGCCATCGCCGATGGCATCCATCGCCGATGCCTTGTGACTTCCTTGTAACTTCAGAAATCCAACGGTCGCAGCCACCGCAATGACGGCCACAATTGAAATCCAGCGGCTCTTGGCCAAGCCTGATTCTGCTGATCTTGTTCTACCGGTTACACGCATCATTGATTCCCATTTGTGTCGACCACAATCGACTTTGTTGGCAGCAAACCAAACTGTCGAAACTACTGACACTGATACCTTTATCGCGCATTTTGTGCCTCGAACCCAACCTCATGTCGAGACTTTGCCTGCAAATCGTCGACTTTTCCAAATCTATGTCCCTTTTTGGAGATTCCGGGCCGATAGATGGAAGGACGACGGTCGACTTCACAATGATTTCACCGAGTCAGTGCTAGACCGATCACAAACCTCTGTAACTCTATTTGCAGTTAGAGACCGGGTACGAGTGTGTATCACGGAAGTATCAATTAACCTGCAAACCCCCTATTGAGGACATATGCAAACTCTAAATCAAGTATCAGTCACGAAGAGGTCGCGGCGCACCGCATCCATCCTCCAAATTGAAACGGATCTGGTCCGGAGATTTGAGGAATTTCTGGGCACTTGGGTTAGCACCGTCGGAAGTTGCATCGATTCGGCTCTGGAAATGAGACGGATCAGTGAATTCGCTGACACTTTCGTCGAGGACTTCCATTTTCGACGGGTCGAAGCGGCACTCATGTTGTGCCAGAGGTCTGGTGATCGTCGTCTTGGCATCTGGGCTGCCAAGTTTGCTGAGCATCACGTTAAGCTCCGGGAGCGCATGGCGGGAATGGGGCGAGCTGCCAAGTCAAGTGACACCGGAGCCCCTACGGCATTCCGTTGGGCAGCCACATCTTTGGTCAAAGTTCTTCGTCGCTATTTAGAGTGGGCCGACTCGGTCCTGCTTCCAGAGCTACGCCTAACCGTCTCGGATGCACTTGATCAGGTTATCGCCAACGCTCTTCGCCTCGATGAGGCCAAGGAAGTGAGCCACTATGCCCAGGCAGAGAGCCTCTTGATGGGCCTCAAGTGATGGTGAAGCGTCTGGTATGAATGTGTTGCACTCAACATTTGAGCGAATTCTTACCAGATAGTGGCGTCGGATTTGAAGTGAACTTGGCCGCTATCGAATCGAGCGGAACCGTTCAGTATCCAAGAAATCGCTTGGGGAAGGGCACGGCATTCGGTCTCAAAAACCCGCGACGCCAAATCATCGATCGTGTCATTGGGTTTGACGGGCACCGGCAGCTGTAACACGAACGGACCATTGTCGTAGATGTTGTCAACGAAGTGAACGGTGCAGCCAGTGACTCGCATGCCCGACTCTAAGACTGCCTTGTGCACGTGATGCCCGTAATATCCTTCGCCACCAAAGAGCGGCAAGAGACTCGGGTGAATGTTGATGACTTTGCCCTTCAATGATTCCGGCAAATGGTAGAACGATAGGTAACCAGCCATGACCACCAAATTCGGTTCCATCTTCTCAATGGCCTTGGTGTTCGCATCGCTGAAACTCTCCAACGTTTCATAATCACGCCGTCGAATCACTTCGACGGGGATGCCTGCTTCGCGAGCAACTTCGATCCCTCGAATTCCACGCCGCGATGCAATCACACCATTGATCTCGCAGTTGAGTTTTTTGGCTTCGATATGCCGTAACAGGTTCTCTAAGCTTCTTCCGGAGCCCGAGAGCAGGATACATACGCGGCGATCGCTCATTCTTATGCCAACTCTGATAGGAGCCCTTTGACGATAGCGTTGAGTTTTGGCTCGGCAATAGCAGCCGTCGCCAGGATGTCAGCCAGTGCAACGGGGTGCAACGCATCAGGCAAGCATGAGTCTGTGATGATGGAGAACGCACAGACCTTCATCGATTCATGATTTGCCACGATGACTTCAGGAACTGTGCTCATGCCAACAAGGTCGGCGCCGATCGCTTTGAGGAAGCGATATTCAGCACGAGTTTCCAAGCATGGTCCGGGCACAGCGACATAGACGGCGCGCGGCATCTTGACCCCAGCCTTGATCGCCACTGACTCGGCCAGATCAGAGATTTCTTTGTCATAGGGGGCGCTCATGTCTGGGAAGCGAGGGCCCAGAGAATCGTCGTTCATGCCGATGAGCGGATTACCACCGAGCAAGTTGATGTGGTCTTCCAGAATGCAGATATCGCCAACATCAAATTTGGGGTTCATGCCGCCACATGCGTTCGAAACGATCAGCAGTTCAGCTCCCATGGCGTGCATTACGCGAACAGGGAACGTGATCTGTTGCATGGAGTAGCCTTCATAGAAATGAAAGCGCCCTTTCATGGCAACGACCTTCTTGCCGTTCAAAGTGCCACAAACAAGCTCACCAGCATGAGATTCAACAGTCGATGCCGCGAAATGTGGAATCTCGCTGTAGGGGATATTGATTGGGTCAATAAGGTCATTGGCAAGGCTTGAGAGCCCGGTCCCGAAGATGATTGCAACGTCGGGTTTGAAGCCATTCGTTTTGCTGGCAATAATTTGTACAGCTTCATTGATCATGGAATTCATCGATACTCCCATCGACTAAGCCCGAAGGGCCTCATCTGTGTTTTTGACGATTTGTGTGGGCGAAATCAGGCTTAATCTGAAAACGAAAGCCCTGCTATTCAAGCGGCGAAGTGCCATTGCTGTTCAACAGGTAAGTTCGTGTTCCACGGTGTTGTTTCAAGAACGCGTCAAGCTTGTCCTTAATGCGCGTCCAGTGGCCAACGGTCGTTGATTTGTCAGCATCTTCGCGCATTTGACGAACATCTTGCATGATCTGTCGAGCCACTCTCTCTTTGTTGAGTTCAGCCTCAACCGTCAAGAAGCGATTCTTCACGTCATCTGGAGAGCCAGCCAAATTCCCTCTGACTTCATCGATGATTTCGCTGGCTTCATCGATCAGGAGGCATTCGACCAACCATGCCGCCAATGAGATTCGAATCTTGATATTCGCCTCGTAACGGCGGAACAGAGTCTGGAATAAGATGTCGGCTTCGAGCTTGCTCCAAGCGACCGTCTCTTTCTTTCCGCTCCGTTTCTCAATGACCATCTCAGTCGCATTGATCTCGACGATCTTCCCTGCCGGAATATCCCTCGAGCCCGACTGGGTTGAGATGCTACCGGGAGCGTCCTTGATTTGGTCAAAGAGCGCTTGGCGCAAGGCAAAGCACTCACTCAATGCCTCAGTGATCCTTGAAACGCGTGGCTCAAAAATCTTGGTTTGCAGTGAGCTGCTTACAGAGTCGATCTTCGCTTTCTTGGATTCTAAGTCGAAGTTCGAACCGAATTTCTCGTAGTAGGGACGGAGAGCCAAATAGACCGTTGATTGATCGAGCTTGCGATCGGCTTCACGCTTGGCAGTTTCGCTCGACGTGACTTCGTTTTCTTTGGCTGTAATACGCGCCATGAAAATCTTCAGTCGATCGTCTATGCCGTCGGCCGACGATCCGCTCTTCAGATCAGATCTGAAAGTCTTCGCGAGCTCTTTGGCGGCGGCAAAGTCACCAGTTTGCAGCTTTGCGCTTACTTCGGACTCAAATTCTTTGCAGGACGATTCGAGTGCATCCATCACTGAGATTTTGAGAGGAGCCAGGTCAGCACCACGGTGACTTGTCTTGAGCTCTTCGCTTATCCCCACGAGGGAAGCCAACGCTTTCGAAAATTGGCGACTCTTAACGCTCGCGTCAATTTCGGTTTGTAGGTCCTCGAACGCCTTATCGTCACGCTTGCGCTTTTCTGCTGCTTCAGCCGTTGCCGTCGCCGAGGCAGCCTGAATGCTCTTGATCTTCTTCGTAAGCGAATCGATCTTCTGCTTAACGAGCTTGCCTTCTTCGGTTTCAGGGCCAGCGGCGAAAGCCGTTTCAAGTTGGCCGAGAACTTTATTGAGCGACGGGAGATCCTCGCCTTTGCCGTTACCCACAAATCCAGCGAGAGTCAGCTCAGCTGTTGCCCGCAGCCCTCGAACTTCAAGTCCAAGACGCTCCTTAGCCTGCTTCGCCGCTTCTGCGATTTCTTCTGCTGTAGGTTTCTGCGGAAGGTTCTGACCATTGTTTGGATTGACGACTGGTTGGTCTTCGTTTTTGCCCTTCAGGACAAACGCAACCACAGCCAAGACAACCACAAGGCCAGCAATAATGCCGATTTTCTTGCCAACACCTGACTGAGCATCAAGTGAGCCAGTATCGCCCAAGGACTCGATAGCAGTTTGCAATGCCGCCGCCGATTCAAAGCGATCTTCTGCATCCTTTGCCATCATCACACTCACCAAGTCTGCGAGGTCTTCGGGGCAATCACTCCGAACTTCTTTCAGAGTTGGCGGCTGATCATTGATTTGCTTCAAGATGATTTCGCGCACGCTTGCACCGCTAAATGGGGTGGTACCTGCGATCAAGCGATAGATGGTAGCGCCTAAACTGTAGATGTCGGAGCGTGAGTCGACCGCCTTACCTTGAGCTTGTTCGGGTGAGATGAAGTGAGGTGTGCCAAAGACACCTTCTTCACCTTGGTGTGCAATTTCTCCGACATCGCGAGCCAAACCAAGGTCAGAAATCTTGATGTGGCCATCCTGATTCATCATCAAGTTGTCAGGCTTGATATCGCCGTGAACGATGTGCTTCTTCTCAGCGTAAGCTAAACCTTTCGCGGCTTCTCGAGCAATCTCGAGAACTCGAGAGATTGGCAATTGACCTTCTTTGGTCGCCAAGTCTTGAACGGTTCCGCCATCCATCATCTCTAGGGAGATGAGGTAGAGGCCTTTTTCTTCGCGTACATCGAACACCTGAACAACGTTCGGGTTGTTAAGGCGTGCAGCCGCTTGCGCTTCTTTGAAGAAACGATTGATAAATGTCTTGTCGTTGGAGTATCGCGCCGAAAGAACTTTGAGAGCAACATCGCGAT
This sequence comes from Planctomycetota bacterium, assembly GCA_047639315.1. GTDB lineage: Bacteria > Planctomycetota > DRQF01 > S139-23. The sequence continues at coordinate 2,818 of JBLINQ010000078.1, read as the reverse complement.
CAAGTGCGACTTGCTTGGCTCTAAACACGGTGCCCATGCCGCCGCGCCCGATACGCTCAAAGACTTGGTAGCCAGCAATCGTCTTGCCGACCAAGCCCCGGCCGCTGCCGCTTTCCTTTTCAACGCCGAATGAAAAGACTGTCTCGCCGGCAACAATGGTGTCGCCGTCTTTCAGTTCTTTCACTTCAAGGGCGTTGCCGTTGACGCTAGTGCCGTGAGTTGATTTCAGGTCTTTGACGATGAATCGGCCGTTCTTTTCGACGATGCCGAAGTGCCTTCTCGAACAAGAGTGGTCTTGTGTCGAGAAGTCGCAACTTTCGTCACGACCGAAAATCCAACGACAGCCCAACTGCAAATCGACGGTCTGGCCTTGTTCTGGCCCTTTTTCAACTATGAGAATGGGCATGCTTGGCCCTGGTCTCCTGTTAGACGGCTACTCGATTCAATCGGCAAAGTTACTGATCAATGAGCCCCGCGGCGATAGTTCTATCAATAGGGACGCCTTTTGACTCGGTTGGTCAAAAGAAATTAGCGATCCATGTCCAGTCCGTCAAAAAGTACTGAACCAATTCGCACAATCGTGGCCCCTTCTTCGATTGCCATTTCGTAGTCATCTGACATGCCCATGGACAATTCCGGTACATTCTCGACGCCTATTTTGTCACGAATGGTCCGCAAAGTCCGAAAAACCTGCCGCGCCTTATCTTTTTCTACCTGACGGGGAGCCATTGTCATAAGTCCGCGCAGTTTCAGGCGAGTGAATGCGCCCGCCAAGTCGCAGACATCTTGGATATCACCGACATGGAAGCCCTGTTTTTGGGCTTCTTGGGCCACATTGACCTGAATCATTATTTCGACGGGCTTTTTCTCGTCGGAAAGTTGGCCAGCCGCATGGTCCAAACTCGACAGGAGCTCAAGGCAGTGAACCGAGTGAATCACCCCTAAATGGGGCAAGCTTTTAGCAATCTTCTTGCGCTGGAAGTGCCCAATCATATGCCATGATATATCTTCTCCCAGACTTTCTTGCTTCTTTACGATGATCTCCGGGCGACTTTCCCCAATGGCTGTAATCCCCTCAGCAAGGAGGTGTGGGATCACAGCGGCGGATTGGGTCTTGGTAACGGCTACCAATTGGACTTCATCGGGAGACCGTCCGACCCGAATGGCGGCCTCAGCGATTTTGATTCGGACTTTGGCCAAGTTCGCGCTGATTGTACGCCGGTTTTCATCACTAAGTTCTTGCATCGGCTACCTTAAACGGCAGTTCCTTCCTTTGGAGACTATATTCGAAAGCCTTGACAGGCTTTCGCGCCCCAATATAGTGACAACGCAACGCGACACAAAACCGTCGCTAGGGAATAAAATTCGGACCCGTCTCGGGTCTGTAAGTGGACACGGAGTAGCCAATTAGATGACCAAGGGTAATTCCAGCTGGGCCCTTCTGGTAATCGTTCTTGCCTTGGGCGCATGTGCGACTGATCCAAGCATGATGAACGATGACACCGAGCACGGCACCTCAATGAGCATGACGGATCAACCTGTTGATCCCATGATTCAACGTCAACGCGATCTTGAGGCAGCAGCTCTCGGGATAGCCGACGAAGTTATCTGGTCATTCAAGACCGGAGAGGGCGAGCAATTCACTCGCACCTGGGCCCGTGGACGTTGGCTTCTCGCCGAGAGCTATAATGCTCAAAGCGGTGAGTACAGCATCCACTGCATCGATATTAACAAAGGGCGTGGAAAGTGGGTCTTGGTTGTCGGTGAGCACCCGTTGTCACGGGCACCTCGCATCGGCCACGGCACAGTCGCCTTCCTCACCCAAAAAGATGGCGGGATGGTTGTCGTCAATGCAACCACTGGCGGTCGCATGTTCCATAAGAGAACGCGCGTCGGCGTTGTCCCTGCAAGTGATGCCGTCTCGATGGGCGACACTGTTTATGTCTCCAACTATGTTTCCACACGGATGGCAGCCTTAGCTGCTTCCGATGGCATCAAGGGTTGGGACTTCCGCACTGATGGCACTTGCCGTTCAGCTCCCGTATTGACACGTGGACTTGCACAGCAGTTGCTCGTCTTCGGAACCGACAACGGCAAGCTTTATGGTTTGCCTGCCAAGGGATACAACGAAGTCGCTCCTACGACCGCTGGCTGGACAACCGACCTGAACGGTGCTGTCTCTGCTGACCTCACCTTCACAATGGTTGGTGAAGCCGATGCTATGCGCGGCTTAGTCATCGTTCCCTGCGAAGATGGTTGGTTGTACGGCATTGAGCCAGCAACCGGTCGTTCACGTTGGGTCCTTCGCACTGACAAGGCATTCACCGAAAACGTCCAGGTCATGAATGGTCACGTTTTCGCTCGGAATGCTGATCGCTTCTTCTGCTTGGATGGAGTCACTGGCTCTCGCAGCTGGTGGTCACCTTCCGCAGAAGGTCTTAGCGAATTCGAAAAGACTCAATTGTTCCGCGCTCCTGAAGGATACGAGCACGCTGATCGCGCCTTGGCTGCGAACGGCGACCGCGTCTATCTTCTTGATGGAGACAACAAGGTCATCCGTTGTGACGCCAAAACTGGCGAAATCAAATCAGACCGCGAACTCGGCGACTTCGATTTCTTCATCAGCAACGAAGCAACTGAAAACTTGGTGGTTGCCACCAAGGACGGTTACTTCATCGCTCTGAAGTAAAGCTTAGTTAGCTAAGAATCACAAAGGGCCCGTGTCGAAAGACACGGGCCCTTTTTTTGTTCCCGCTAACGGTTTGCCCAAAGACTGTTCTGCCTTAAGCCTCAAGCTCTTCAAACCTTAACCGCAAGA
>JBLINQ010000077.1:0-24012 GCA_047639315.1 Planctomycetota bacterium | reverse complement strand
TCGGTATTCAGCCACCGCTTCTGGTTTCTTCCCCATCCGCTCTAAGGCTTTGCCCTGTCGGTAATGAAGCAGTTTCGTGCTAGGGGCAAGCCTCTCAAGCTCTTTCAGTTCGGATAGAGCATGGTCAAAATGACCAGCCTCCAAATGAGCGGCCGCTAGGGCGTCTCGATAGCGTGGTTTCATTGGTTCCCGCTTGGCGGCACGATTTAAGACATCGATGGCGACGTCGTAGCGGAACAGCGCCGACGCTGCGAGTCCTTTTGTGTACCACAACTCACACAAATGCCGCGCGACTTTTTCGTCCACTTCGGCGCGGGCTTCGATGAGCGCAATATGATCTAAGGCCTCGAGACACTGGGCGAAATCGCGAGCGCCAAAAGCCGCCTCCGACCAGCCAATCAGGCTGTCAACAAGACTCCGGTCGGCCTCGAATTGGCCGCGGAAGATTCGGGCCGCTTCATGAAATCGGTGAACCAGAAGGGCACTGCTACCCCGTAGGGTCGCGATTTCTCGGCTATTGGGGTCTAAGTCGGAGGCCTCTCTTATGCGCCGATAGGCCTGCATTGGCCGGCCCAGAAAGTTTTCATTCCTGGCCTGTTTCTTGAGGGACTGAGCCTTGGCGTAGGCTTCTGGCGTGACCGCAATCAACTTCGCCCCTTGGATGGCGCGGAGGTTGTTCTTTTGACTGGCAAGGATCTTCAAATAGAGAGTGCGAGCTTCGGGATATCGGCCCGAACCGCGAAGGCTGTCAGCCTGGGCCAGTTCCTTCTCGATTTCCGTAGGGGCCAGTTGCGGTTGCTTGGCTTCTTGATTTTGGCTCTCGGTTTGAGACTCAGGAGGGTCGCCCTGGCAGGCCCAGGTTAAGCTCATGAGAAGGGCACCAAGAACCAGAATGCTCATGCCACGACTTGTCTTTGATTTGCTTTCCATCATTAGGGGAATCATAGACTAAGCTTAGTGCTGAGACACGGTTGCTTGGTATTTACGTTTTCAAAAATTAAGAAAATCGAGGGGGCGGGCGTTGCCGGGGAGTGGCGCAGAAAAAATGATCGGTGGCTTCAAGATCCTCCGTGAGATCGGTCGTGGTGGTATGGCAATCGTCTACGAGGTGGAAGACCCCGCGGGCAAGCGGTTGGCTCTTAAAGTCCTCGATGCCGCACGCAGCCGCAACGAGCGGAGCCTGGGGCGCTTTCTGCGCGAGGGCGAGGCTATTCAACGCCTGAACCATCCGCACATCATCAAGATTATCGATGTCGGACAAGACGGCGACCTTAGCTTCATCGCCATGGAGCTCATTGATGGCCCGACCTTGGAAGACCTCATCTTCGAACTGCGTCGAGGTCGGCGCGACGCGCTCTCCCACTTTCGACCCGATTTCGTTGGCCTACCAGATCCGGTGATCGGGCAGTCGGCGTTTCAACGAGCCGTATTGGAGTCTCTCGCCGAAATTGCCAATGCTGTGCAAGCGGCTCATGATGCCGGGCTCGTGCACCGCGACATCAAGCCAAGCAATATTCTTATCGACTCCGATAGTCGGATGATTCTCACCGATTTCGGACTTGTCCAAGACTTGGGGGCCGACACTCTGACTCTCACTGGAGATGTCTTGGGCACGCCGCTCTACATGTCGCCGGAACAGATTGCCGGCAATCGCGACCGCATCGGACCGAAGTCTGACATTTATGCCTTGGGGGCAACGATCCACGAGACCTTAGGCCTGAACTCCCCGTTCTCGGCCACCGACATTGCCGTCCTTGCTAAGCAAATCGCACGGCACGAACCCCGAGATTTGGCTGAGCTGAATCCGCATCTACCGAAATCCGTTCACACGATCGTCAAGCGGGCGATGGCAAAGAGGCCCAACGACCGCTACTCGCAAGCAAGCAACATTGCCCGTGATATTGAGCTCTTCCTTCGCGGCGAACCAATTGAGGCCAAGCCACCGACTCCGCGCGAACATGTCCGCTCATTAATGCGGCGGCATCCGAAAGTCGTATGGGGTGTCTTAGCCGCCGTTGCGCTTGTTCTCGTGGCTCTTTCAACCCTGTTCATTGTCTACCAAAGAGATGAACGAGTGCGTATCGAAGAAGCGAGTCGTACAGTCGCCGACGGTCAGGTGTTCTTGGGCCAAGGGCTGTGGGCAGCGGCTTGGCGTGCCGCGGAAGAAGTCGAAGTTGAACTTGGTGACGGGGACAAAGCTAGGTCACTTCGATCAGAAATTGAATTTGAGTTCAGAACGAAATTTGCCCTAAACCAAAACGCAGGGCTCGCTCCCTTGCGTGTGGCGCATCAAATGAGGATTGCCTCAGCCCAACTTGAAGGCACGACCCTTGACTTGAAGTCGATGGACGCTCAGCTTTCAGCATCCTTGGTCAAAGTCGCCACGGAAAGCGGTTATGGGTTTGATGAAGGTGCTCTGGATTCTATTTGGAACTCTCTGCATACGGGCAAATCGAAACAAGAAAACAAACAGTGGGCCCAATTGTTGTCGGCTCGTTGTGACCAAGCGCTACTGGCCTTTGACTTTCGTTTTGCGTTTGTGATATCGGATCGAGCTCAGCGTTGGGGGCTCGACTGCGCAGGATTCCCTCAGAAGAATTATGCAATTTGGAACACGACCCCCTACGCACGCTTGCAAGAGTTCACTCAAGACCTTGTCCTCAACCCATGGCCATCGGTGCTCGGCTCTATTGACCGCGACGCCTTTATGCGCTTTCCTTGGCCCCATTCTCGAGCCTGGCTCCAGGCAATCCTGGTTGAGGCCGACTTGGCCGAGTCTATCGCTATTTTGCGCCTAACAGAGCGAATTGGGCTGATCGGAATGACTCAGGGTCTCATTGAGAAATCGTCGAGCACCCCTGAGTTGCGTGGGGACCTTGTTGCCTTCTGGGCGACGCAGCCGGATGTTGGCGCTCACGAAGCGCTGATTCGTTGGTGGCCAGAGTTTAAGGGAACCCGAGACGCCCTGCGCTTGGTGACGGCGTTGAAGAACCCCACTGCGGCAGCAAGGCGTTTCCTCGAGAGGGAAATCCCGTTGGCTGATCTGAATCTCTTGCAGGTGCTCGCTGAAGTTCTGGGGGAGACGAAAGAACGAGCCTATGTCGACACGCTTGGTGCGCGCCTCATTCTGATGGACGAAGTTGAGCGTCAACCACTTCTTGTGCCTTACATCCAACTCGGAGGCAAGCCGCCGTGGTCTTGGATAGAGCAGGGTATTGAGGCGCGGGGCGGTTTGTGGAACCGCTTGACCGCGACGCTTGAAAAACACCCGGACATTGCCCCCTTATCATGGAGCCGGGAAAACGTAGATCACCCCGATCCGAGCCTGCGCCGCATCGCACGAAGAAGCCTCTTGTCCCATCCAACAACCAGGGAGGAGTGGAGCCGAAAGATTCTTTTCGACTCGCAGGAAGCCATGGCCTTTCGCGTGCAGATCGGCTTATCACTCGGGGCCCAAGAACTCTTCAAGCTTCTGAAGGATGTCGACCTTCTCCGCAACCAAGATGCCATCCTGGTGGGGTTGTCTTTGTGGTTGGATTCAGGCCTATTCACTAAGGGCTCTCGAGCCCATCTGAAGCGAGTGGCCTCCTTGTTCGAGGTCTACCGCGAAAGTAACGACGACCTAATGAAATCATGGGCCCTTCATGCTCTGGCGCGATTAGATATTCCAGAATTTGCTGTCTTGATTGCCAAAGATCTCGCCGCCTACGAGGTTGACTCAACCGGTAGCTTGTTACGTGATATTTTGGGCCGCAGTCCGCAGAGTCTCATCCTTGGCCAAGTCATTCAAGAAATTGCTAAGCAACCCAAGCAGAATGCGGCTTTCATCAATCAAGATGTAAACGCAGCGCGCTGCCGATTCCTAGCGCTCATCGGTCGCGACAAGGCTTGGGGAGATCCCGTTATTCGTCAGGCGGTGGTTCGTGTGCTCATTGAATGCGCTGCGCGTCGCGATCTCTCTGCTGGCACCAGGCAAGCCGCGCTCAGGTCCTTGTCCAATTTCACCATTGATTTGCATTTGGACGAGATTCGAGATGCCGCTCACTATGATGTGGATGGTCGAGTGGGGGCGGCGGCTGCCGTCTTGATTGCTGAGGCCGGCGAGGCAGCGCAAGCCTTGGAGTTCCTTGATCAACGACTTCGTCCCGGCAAGGAGATTGTCGTTGCTCGGGCCTGGGTTCTGGCCAAAATGGGCCGATTTGCCGAGTCGATCTCGAATTTGGAACTTGCTGCAATGCAGGGCTTCCGTCAGACGTCCATGACCTTAGATTTCCGGCTCTTTCCGAAACTCCAGGAAACCCCTCAATTCCGCTCTCTTTGGCGCAGGATCGTCGAATAGGCCAAATCACTGGCCATTCAATCGTCCATGTTGATCAATAGTCCTCCGGTGGGTACCTTTTCCGAGCGAACTGAATTCCAAGGAGACTCCCGTGCGTTCTTCCCATCTCTTCTTTAAGACTTTCTACGACGATCCAGCAGATGCCGAGATCGTCAGTCACAAACTCATGGCTCGTGCCGGCTATATGGTCAAGACTGGCGCTGGCATCTATACGTTCACGCCTCTCCTTTGGCGCACCGTCAAGAAGATCATGAACATCATCTGTGAAGAGATGGATCGTTCTGGGGCACAAGAAATCATGATGCCGATCTTGCAGCCATTCGCTTTGTGGAAAGAGAGCGGCCGCCTCGACGGATACATGAAGGCAAACATCCTTTTTAATCTGAAGGATCGCAAAGGCGCTCAGTTGGCGCTCGGCCCGACTCACGAAGAAGTCGTTACTGACTTGGTGCGACGCTCGATTTCGTCACACAAGGATCTTCCTGTCTTGCTGTATCAACAGCAGATGAAGTTTCGTGATGAGATTCGTCCTCGCTTCGGATTGATGCGCGGCCGCGAATTCATGATGAAGGATGCTTATTCCTTCGATGTGGACGAAGAGGCTTTGGACTTGTCCTACGAGACAATGAAAGCCGCCTATCACCGTATCTTCAAGCGACTGGGCCTCAAGTACGTTGTTGTCGATGCCGATAGCGGCGCGATCGGTGGGAGTGGTTCGCAGGAATTCATGGTGACCGCTGACTCGGGCGAAGATGCCCTGATGTTGTGCGAATCTGCCGGCTACGGTGCCAACGTTGAGAAAGCTGTCGGTATCATTCCGCCTGCTCCCGACGGTGGTGAGCCACGCCCGATGCGAAAAGAATCGACACCCGACATTAAGAGCGTCGACCAGCTGTGCGAGTTCTTCAAGATGGAAGCGGCCAGCATGGTCAAGACGGTTATCTACAAAGCTGTCTATGCTGAAGACGAAAAAGTTGTGGCCGTGTTGATGCGCGGCGATCGCCAAATCAATGAGGTCAAGGTCGAGAATCGATTGGGCTGCTTGGCGTTGCATCTCGCCGACGATGAAACGGTTCGCCGGGTAACCGGCGCAGCCCCTGGTTTCGCTGGGCCTGTGGGCTTGGCAGACGAAGTCTTGGTTTTGGCTGATGAGTCGACTCGTCGCATGACCAACGTTCTTTGTGGTTGCAATGAAACTGACTTCCACCTGTTGGATGTCAATTTAGGACGTGATTGCAAAGAGCCAGAGTACGTCGAGCTCATGGTCGCCGAGCCTGGCGACAAGTGTGTCCTCGATGAGACGCAAGAGTTGACGGTCATACGCGGCGTCGAAGTCGGCCACATTTTCAAGCTCGGCACGAAGTACTCCGAATCTATGGGCGCCAAGTTCATGGGCAAAGATGGCAAGCAACATCCAGCATTGATGGGTTGCTATGGCATCGGCACAACGCGCATTGCCGCGGCTGCAGTCGAGCAGAATCACGACGAGGACGGAATCGTTTGGCCTTACGCCATCGCACCATTCCATGTGGTTCTGACCGTTGCTGGCAAGAAAGACACAGAAGGCCTTGAGGCCTGCGATGCACTCTACGAGCGCCTCAAGGATGAAGGGCAAGACGTCCTCTTGGATGATCGTGGGATCGGGCTTGGTGCGCGACTCAAGGATGCCGAATTAATGGGTATTCCTTTCCGCATTCTGTTTGGCCGCGGTTTCAAAGAAGGCAAGGTTGAGATCAAGTGTCGCCGGACTGGCGAGACTGCGGACATCACTCTTGACGAAGTTTCTTCGTGGATGCGGGATCGCATCAGCTAAGGCGCGCAATGAGCAAGGTTCTAAAGGGTGTTATCGAAGATATCCGTTCTCTAGATAAGAGAACGACGATAGCCTTGCTCACTTCCGCCTTTGTTTTGATCACGCTGCAATTTCGAGGTCGGTCGAGTTATTGGCAGGGCACCGAATACGTCCGAGGCTTGGCTCAGAACATGGCCGAGTTGCAGTTCTTTGGGCAAGTTACCTGGGCTGCGACGACTGTTGTGCTCTTCGGCGTCGTCCCCTTTCTGGTGGCGACACTCGTCCTGAGAATGCGACCCTCTGAGTTTGGCTTTCACACTCGCGGCTTCGTCAGGCACTTGGCGGTCTATGTGGTCTTCTTCCTAATCATGTCACCGCTCATTTGGTTGGCATCCAAGGACCCGGCATTCCGTGAGGCCTATCCTTTTGCCCGTCTCGCCGCCCAGTCAGACCCGCTTTCTTGGGGCGCTGAAGGCAGCCCTCATTGGTTTTGGCGTTGGCAACTGTGTTATTTCCTCCAGTTTTGCGCCCTTGAGATGTTCTTCCGCGGGTTCCTAATATTTAGCTTGGAACGTAGATTCGGCCTTCACGCCATCTTCGTGATGACCATACCCTACGCTATGATCCATCTACACAAGCCGATGCCTGAGGCCTTCGGGGCCATCTTTGCCGGCGTAATCTTGGGTTACATGGCATTGAAGACCCGTTCCTTCTATGGTGGTATACTGCTACACTATGCTGTAGCGCTTACGATGGATCTTCTGGCCACCATAAAGCCAGGTTGATCGAGAAGGGATGAATGTAAATGAGTCAGTCAACAGTCTTTGAATTGGCAGTCGGTAACTCCTTGTCCAGGCACGAGAAGTCCGGTGCCTTGGCACTCGACGTAACCGTGGTCACCGGTGCGAGTTTGCTTCTCTTCCTTTCATCCCGGATGTCGGTCGAAATTGGCCCCGTCCCCGTCACCATGCAATCCATTGCCGCCATTATGCTGGCCTTGGTGCTTGGGCCAAAACGGGCTGCCGCCGCTGCGCTGCTCTACTTCGTTGAGTGCTGGGCCATCCCAGGCTTCTCGACGCGCCCCATGACGATGACTGGTGGTTACGTTCTTGGTTTTGTTGCTGCCGCTTCGATTGCTGGACATCTCTACCAACTTGGTCACGGTCGTACTTGGCTCAAAGCATTCTTTGCCAGTTCGGTTGCTAACTTGGCCATCTTTGTCGTGGGTATCCCATGGTTAGCCATGACGATTGGTTTTTCTCAGGCTTGGGAGTTTGGCGGCAAGCCATTCATCGCAGCTGAGTTGATCAAGATCGCTTGTGGTGTGGCGTTGCTCAAGTCGATGAGCGCCGTTGCCGACCGATTCGAATCACCACAAAGTTAAGATCTGATGCATCCGATTCTGAAAAGAGCCCCCAAGGGGGCTCTCGCTATTCTCGGCTTCCATAACATCACGCCGACCTTCTCGCAGCCGCAACTGTCGCCGGACTTCCCAGGGCGGTTTCGCAAGCTCTGCCGGACGATTCGGTCGCGTTACGACGTTGTCACTGTCAGTGAAGGTATGCGCCGCGTTCAGGAAGGTGTACCTGCTGATCGTCCGATGCTCGCTTTCATCTTCGATGATGGTTACGCCGACACCGCAAACTGCGTCATGCCGATCATGAAGTCGGAGGGACTGGTGGGGACCAGCTACATCATTGTTGATGCCCTCGAACACGGCACTCTACCGTGGTACGAAGAACTTGGACGCTTGGTTTATCGCATGAAGGGTGGAACGCTCAATTTCGAGATGAAGGGCCACACGTTCTCATTCCAAATCCCCGATTCCGTCGATCAACGAGAATTTGTGTTCTGGCATATCACACGCGAGATGAAGAAGTACTTTGACGCCACGACTCATGGTTTGGTCAAAGACCTTCAGGTTGAATACAAAGTGACAGCAAGCGACGAAGAAGCCCGGGACATGATGATGACACCCGACCTGGCCAAGACCCTGCTTGATGCCTCCTTTGAGGTGGGCTGCCATTCCTGGACTCATCCGATCTTGCCAACCTTGGGTGATGCCGATCTTGATCATGAGATCGTCGACAGTAAGCCCTACTTGGAAGGCTTGATAGATCACGAGGTCACTTCATTCTGCTATCCCAATGGCGACAACGACGAGCGTTGCATCGAAAGAGCGGAAAGAGCTGGATATATCTGCGCGGTGAGCATGGCTTGCGGTGCTAACTTGCCCCAAACAACAGAGCCTTACCGCCTGAAGCGGGCGGCCATGTCAGAAGAGATCACCTGGATGTGGCCATATAAGACGGCCTATCACGTGCACGCGGCCTTGGCTGCAGAGCCTTCCTAAGAACAAGGTCGACGATTTACTTACTTGTTCTTGGCTTTCTTGCCCGCATCTTTCTCAAGCACCGCCTTGAGCTTCTTGTAGAGCCCCTCGTTGGCCGGGCCGAAGAACTTCAAGAGCTTTTGATAGATCGGTGCGTCGCCATACCCAAGGCCGTAGGAAATGACATGGGTGCGGTTCTCGTTGACCTTCTCAAACACGAGGACGTTCATGAGTTTCTCATGGTCCACTTTCATGACTTCTGGCCAGTTGTCCTGTAGCTCAGCGCGAATAGTCAGAAGACGTTCTGGGACGTAGTTGAGGATGTGCAGAGTAATCGTCCCTTCGTCGCCAATCTTGGCATTAGCGGTGTAGTGCGACTTGATCGTGCCGCCAACCTTGAGGTCGATCTCGGCAACCGGAGCCGACCAACGAATCCAACCCGCACCCGTTGTGAAGGCGGCCCAAACATCTTTCACGGGGGCGTTGATCCAGATGTCTTGAGTGAGGATCGTCTCGCCAGCCTTGGTCTTGGTAATCGTGCTGGACACTTCTTTTTCCTGTCTCGCCACAGAAGAAGAACAAGAGCCGCTAACAAAGAGAAGTGAAACACAGACGACAGCTTTGATGGCAATTTGCACGATTAACGACCTTTCTCAAGAGACTCTGAATCAAGATGACCAAGCAATCCTCGGCGCGAAACGGTTGCTAAGGAAGCGCCGCCGTAACCCTAAACCCCAAATGATCGAAGCGATACTCTGGTGAGTATCGGTAACGATTGGCCGAGCGGGCGTAGACGGCAACGTCGAAGAATGACCCGCCTCGTCGCACGCGAGTCTTCCTCTGGAGAGGGTGGCGGAGACCGGTGCCCTCATCGATATTGTCCAAGGCGTAGGGCCCATACCAGTCTTGGCACCATTCAAAAACGTTGCCATGCATGTCGAAAAGCCCAAAGGCATTGGGCGTCATTGATCCGACGGGCGCGTGCACGGGATATTCGTCGACATAGTCTTCTTCGAAACGCCATCCCGACGTGTAGAAATCTTTCGACCCTTGGTCGGCGATATTGGCGGAGTGTGCTTCAAGAGTCACACCCGTCGAAAACGGCGAATTCGTGCCGGCGCGGCAGGCGAATTCCCATTGGGATTCCGTCGGCAAGCTCAGGCCCATCCGCTTGGCGAAATCGTTGGCGGCATTCCAATCGACTTGTTCGACTGGATGAGTCGCATCAATGAGCGTCTCTTTGACTTTTGTTCCAGCCAAATGAAAGCTCGGATTTGCGCCGAACAGTCTCTGCCATTGACCTTGTGTTACTTCGTATTTGCCGATCAAGAATGGACTTAGTTTTACCTCATGAACCGGCAGCTCATCCTTGGCGGCATGGATGTCGATGTTGACATCTGATAGCGCAGCTTTGTATGGATGGATCGAACCCATATGGAAACTACTGCCAGGAAGGAGGACAAGGATGACCCCAGTCTCAGCCATCACCTTAAAATCGCCGGCCGAATTGCGAACGGGCAATGGCGCTCCACGTTTGTGGGAAAGCCAATGTAGGAATTCAAACAAACCCGTCTTCGGGTTCTTCCCTAATGGAATGAGTCCAACGACAGGCGTGACATTCACCTCATAGTTGGAGCTGGCCCGGACTCCTGTCAAGGTTTCTTCCCAAGCCGTGGCGAAGCGTCCGACCGTAGCCGACTCAATTTCGATGGCGAGTTGGATACGACTTTTGATGCTCTGTAGTAGTCCGGAATTGCCCGACTCCAAAGTCAGGTCTTCCACTAACCGACTGAGCGTTTCTTGCATGAAGGATTTGTCGATGTCTTCGCCGAAATCCCAAGACTTCCGCTTTTGGACCGCCTGCTCGACTTTTTGAATGCGTTGGTCGAATTCCTTAAGCATAGCCCCTTGGCTGGTTGCCACCAGTGCGCCGCGCCGCGCTTTCAGCCGCTTCAGTTCGGCATATTCTGATTGATAGTCCGCCGCGCGTTGATCTTGGTCATAAGGCCTGGCAAACTCTCGTATCTTGAGGAGAGTTGCCTCGTGCACTTCGAGCCGCTCAAAAAGCGGGCGATAGCGGTCGAGCCAACTTTCGAGCCCTTCGACAATGTTCTTGCTTGGTGGCCATAGTAGCGCGGCATCACTTCGAGCACTTGCGAGTTGCTTGATGTCGGACATGCGCTCAAAATCGTCAAGCGCCTGCTGCTTCTCTGCCCTCTCCTTTTCTGCCTTTGTGTGCTGGATGGATACCAAGATGTACTCGACCAAAAGAGAAACCACGACGATGGCAACCGTGGCAATCAGCACGACCTTCTGACGCCTCTTTGCTTTCTTCTCTTCGCCTCGATCGTCTTCCTTGGTTTGGACGAGTTCAAGAAGGTTCTCTTTGTCCTCTAACTCTTCGATGTTGATCTGGGCGATTCCAAGATCGCCGCGTTCCAAAGCGATCTCTGCTATGCAACGATGGACAACGGCCAGATCCTTAGCTGCCTCGGCGTTTTGTGGCCACACTGCCAGGGCCTGTCGGAAACCGGCAATGGCTTGGTTATAAAAACCGTAGGCTCTCTTGCCGCGCTTAGCCTCTCGCCCTCGAGTGACATCAGCCCTGGCCATGGTGGCAAGTTCTTCACTTTCGTGATGGCCTTCATACTCGTCCAATGCTGCCAAGAACTCATTGACTGATTGGTATCGATCGCCCGGGTTCGATGAGAGCGCTTTCTGACAGATCTTCTGCAAGCCACTTGGGATTAAGTCTGGGAATGTTGGCGGCACTGACGCTGCGGCACTCGCGAGGATGACATGGATCGATGGGCCTTGATGAGGTGGGCGCTTCACAAGGATCTCATGTAAGAGGCCGCCCAAGAGATAGACGTCGGTCCAGGGGCCGAACTCAGAGCCCATTGCCAAAGCCATTTCGGGCGCTAAGTATGAAGGCGTACCGGCAATGTGGTCGATATCGCGAGCGTGTTGACTGCGCTGTGACAAGATGTCGGCTGCCGTTGCGCCGCGGTCGCCAAAGCCGCAAGCAAGACCCCAATCCATGACCAAGACCTCTCCAAATGAACCAACCATGACATTGTCAGGTTTAAGATCACGATGAAGGATTCCTTTGTCGTGGGCAAAATCAACGGCGTGCGAAACAGCCCTCAGAATCTCTATGTGCCGGCCTAACAGTGTCGGACTGTCGCTGTCGCTTTTGTTGTGAATCAGAGACGACCAGGGCTTGCCGCCGACGAGTTTCATCGAGAAAGAAACAAGCCCTTCCTTGCTCGTTGCCATCGAATGCACTGGGACGATGTTGGGGTGATTGAGCAGAGCCGTCACGATCGCTTCGCAAATGAATGCGTTTTGAAGCTCTGGTCTTCTCTTGAGCTCAGAACGCATTGTCTTGACCGCGACTTCCCGCCCCAGATTGGGTTGAAGTGCGCGAAAGACAACACCCATCCCACCTTTGCCAATGACATTAAGCATCTTGAATTCACTGACAAGGATCGTCGGAGCATGCTCCGGAATCTCAATTGGTTCTTCGCCTTCATCGGCCCAAAAGAAACTATCTCGCTCCTCAGGCGATTGGCCTGTCGCACGGATCGTATCCGAAGGGCTGAGTTTCTCGAGATCGCCGAAAACAGCGATCGTCTTCGCCAGAACCGTTTCAAATCGAACGGTCTTTTGATTTGAGGGCTTGGCGGCCGCTCCGGCTTGAACCAGTGGCTGTTGCTCGCCATGACCCAAAGTTGTCTCGCGAAGGAAATCATTAAGACCTTCACTTTCACGTTGTGGTTCTTTGTCTTCTGGTGAACTCATGAGAGTTTTCGTTCCGAATGACCGCTGCCGGTGGAGAGAATGCCCTCTTGCCGAGAAGAGCAAGCAGGCTCAGCCTGTTTCTTGTTTGATCGGAATCCAGTATCGAGTTTGATTCGGAAGCCGTCAATGGGAAATGCTTCAACGTCAAAACTCCGAGGGGATCACCAACCAAACACCTCAAAGTAGGACTCCCACAAGGGCTCGACGAGAGTGATAGCATACTGCTCGGCGTAGTCTTCGCCTCGGGCCGACGAAGCATGCCTCCTCGTCGTCACGCGATCTTGATCATGAACGAGCTCATGAAACAAATGTGCGCGAGCTGAAAACCTCGCGCACCCATCTCGTTCTAACTACGTCTTGGGAATTTTGATTGATCGCATCGCAGATCGTGTCTTTTGCAAGTTATCGGAAGGTCGAATTCGCAAGAAGTACTTTGGGAAGAGCGTCGAAGATCATCAGAACGCAAGGCGAACAATTGCCTTGGCTTCACCCCAACTCTACGCCATTCGTCAATACGCCTGCACGCGCACGCGCATTCGCATTTGTCGGGGCTGGGCACTCAACTCAATCGCTCTTGCCGCAGCTGGTTCGTGGCACGTCTGGCGGGAGTTTGGCGGCGATTTACCAGCGCTTCTTTTTCTCGACGCGATTGCATGCCTCGTTTTGCTCGGCTCAGTCTTCGCATGGATTAGTCTTGTTGAAAGTGACTACGGACACGTCAAGAGGACTGCCATGTTCATTGAGAGTAAGAACGCATCTTAAACCCATTGATCACGAGTGAGATAGGCCACTACCCGTTGATCATGGTTCCCATGTTCACGGTGTCGACGACAATTGGTGTGTATGGTGGCAACTCTAAGTCGAGGTCTTCATCAAAGCCCCAATCGCGTCTAGGCGCCTTGTAATTGTTGCCGCCGTAAAACCAGCTTCCTGTGGCAATCGAACTGCGCCAAGTATTCACAAACGAGCCACGGATCTTGCAAGTCTGCGAAGACCAGTTCTCGTGGAACCGGGGCAAATTTTCGAAGCCACCATTGTACGATCCATGGCTTGTGACTTGGTTGCCAGTGATGAAGGCCAAGTTGTATTTGGTCGAACTAGCACTGGGCAAACCCGACGACTTACTTTTGGAGAAGTCCCAATTATTACTCAGAAGACTCACAGCGTCGGTGATGACGCTACAAGATTTCTTGTTCTGTGTGTTGAAGTCACCTTTCACAAACACAGGCGTTGGCGAAACAACGGTGATGCCTTGTATCTCATGCTCCTCGAGTGTCCTTGCCTTCGCGGGCTTAAGTTCGCCTTCATGCAGACCACCAGGAAGGTACTCATTGGCATCCCATTTCGACGGAATGTTGATCTCTGATCCGTTGGTCAAGACGATCCCGTTTGCCATGCCTGGCTCGTTGTCTGAGCGAGTGGCGAACATTAACCCGTTGCTTGGATAAAAGGGTGATGGATCAAAAGTAGAGGAGTCGCCATCCATGTCTCCAAGTAGAGCCATGTCGATGACGGTGACTTTGATGGTCTGCCCCTCGCGAGCGTCATAGAAAGACTCTTCTTCCAAGAATCCACTCGGCATATCATTAGTGATGTTTTCACCACGCGAGCCATAGACTTGGTTGTCGATCACAACCAATTCGGCCCGCTCGTTGTAGTAACCTTTGTTGTGAGTTCCAGTTCCTGGCGCTACTTCCGAGTAACCGCCAGAACCGTCAGGGACATAGCTCCCATCGGCTCCAGGACCAGCTTGGTCGAATGACTGAATGCTCTGAATGGATGGGTGCCCAACCGGGGAGACGCCATGTTCACCCGTTAACATCGAGCCGCCGAAAAGATCGAGGGCTTCTAAGGTGAAGGGTGCCATTTCACCAGGGTCGAGATATTCGTCGTCGCCGTTGATGTCATGCCCGAGAAAATTGGAGTCCATTCCTGATTCGCTCGGAATACCAAGACTGTCGAGGTCGCTTTGGGAAGGCAATAAGACAAGCTCACCAGTCTCCATATTCCTGATCCTGACGTCACCATCGGGATTCGCGTCGCTGTCTTTCCGTCGCCGGTTGATCTTGCCCGCAGAACGGAAGTAGTTCGATTCGACCGTCAGAGAATTACCGGCGGTCATGTAAATGTCGGCGTTACTGTGAATGCGACCGTTGAGGTTCATTCTTGGCCCGGGATTAATCTCAAGGTCGGCATCATAGAACGCCAAGAATTGAAAAATGGGCGTCTTCTTCAGCATGATCTGCTTGGTGACGGTCACTTTGCTACCGCGAAACCTTGTGACTCCTTGGATTACCCAAGGCTCTAATACGCTCTTGAGCCCGGTGTCAGGATCGGTGCTGTTGATGGCGGGACTGGCGATTCCGTTTTCTGAAATGCGACGTACAGTCCATGTTCCGGTAACATTGCCGACGGTATCCTCACCCGACATCCCCAAGAATGGATCGCCAACTGGAGGAGGCGGCAATTTTTTGAATGATGCGGTTGCGTCGATGAGCCCGTTCTCTGCGAATTCCACCAAACCCTCAGAATAGCGCAATGCTTGAGATCGACTCACGTCAAGTTCGATGAGCACGCCCTCTGCCCTAACGGTTGAGAACATGAGAACAAACATGGCTGTGACCATGGAGAAGCCGGCAATTGCCATGACCAAACTCGACCCACGCTCTTCATTTCTGATCATTGAGTCGCTTCGCATCACGAATTCCTCATTAGGACAGTTGTGCTCTGGTGGATCTTTATCGCATTGCCCTTTTTATCGGCGCCCAGAAGGTAGAGGTGGACTTCGATCGCATTGAGCGGCAGTGTCGGCCGCGTTTCAGTCATGTCGAATGACACGGCGAGGACATCGCGGCAGAGGACTTTATCAGTGACCTTGTTGTCACTTAGATTGTAAGTTCGGAAGACGAGTTCAAACGTGTCATCGATGCCTGGGACCATCAGGAAACCAACCAATTCATCGGCCCATTCCAACCGCCCAGTCGTCTTGGAGAAGACGGTGCCGTCTCCATCAATGTCACCTGGCCGCTTGAAGAGAATCTGTTTCACACCGTTTGGGAGCGGATTGTTCCGGGGTGCCACATAAGCCTCCGGAGGATCTTCAACAGTCTCGACCACTTCCTCGCCGACGTACTTGCCGGCAAGTCTTGCATCCACTAACTCATCGGCGAGTCGATCTGATTGAGTCGTAATAGTGCCAGAGAATTCGTCATATCCAAAAGTCGTAACCACCGCTGGAGGATTGTCGGCGGTGAACACTCTTGGAAACGTCTCATTCAGCACTCCGTCCTTCATGCGGCCGGCCAAGGACAATTGCTTAGAAATGAAACCCACGGCGCTGCGCCCCCGACTTTCCATCTCCGATCGGCCGCCGATTATGGCCTCAGAGTCAATGGTGCTCGACAGGGCAACGGTCAAAGTCACACCAATGAATGCTGCGATTGACATCGAGACCGTGGTTTCCAGAATCGACAGTCCGCTGTCATTGCGAACTTTTCCGATCATGTTTGACAGCTTCATCTTAGCGCGCCCTGATTCCATGAATGACAATTTTTGATGGCCTTCCAACTGCTCCTAACCAATTCGCAACGAGTTGATAACGAAGCGGTCGGGTCGTGGAATTGCCATCGGCATAGATCATTTTGATCCGGAGCCCTCTTACTTCTCGGTCATTGAAGGCCTCAATCTCTTGCTCATGTGGAAATAGATCACCGATTCCGGTGACGGGAGTGGCGCCTAACTGCTCAAGGAGGGCCTCCATGTGGTCGTTGACTGTCGCACGATCCTGATTCATGGTGCTCTGCCCCTGAATAGAGAGGTTGCTCACTGACATGACGAGGACTGACATGAAGACAATAAGGAGGGTCATCACGATTTCAAGAAGAGTCATACCCGCTTCCGTTGCTCGGACTTGCGGTACTCCTGAGACACTTGGCACCAAGTTTTCCATGACGAACCTCCCCCAACAACGACTTTGACCAAAAATCATACCTCCACTTTCTCGCCCAGGTCGGCGAAACATTATTCATCAATTTGGGTATGGATGGGGCGACACGAAAAAAGCCGGTATAGAGCTTGCGGTTCCTGTTCCGGGAGTATGTCCTCAGCCAAGGCAAAGGGTGTCGGATGGTTCATTACTAATGGGGAATATGGATATAGCTAAGGATGAACATCACTCAAAAACCTCATCTGCATCCTGATCGACTTTCTTTGAGACAACGAATCTCTATAAATCGAAGACACATCTATGCTCTCTCGGAACTGTCAATCGGTGCCCAAGTCGATAGATAGAATCGACCCCCGAAGGCGAAGCTGAATAGGGTCAAAGTCACCTTAACTGTAACGAGAGAAGACATGCCGTCGAGCAAGGGTGGAGTCGCGGACTATTTATCCGTCGGTAAGACGAGAAGCGGCTTCTCGTGGAGCTCCGCCAACACCACCCACTAGCGTTTCGATCTATACACTTAGCCGACAAATGGGCCGGTCGCGGACGGCAAACAGGTGGGGATGAGCGGCAAATCAATCTTGGAAGGTAGCTGAATGACATAGCAAGGGTCGATCGGCTCGCCTTCTCGAGGAATCGGCGAATCATTCAATGCCAAGAAATTGGGGATGCGTTGGCCTTCATGTTTTCCGAGATCGGCGGCGTCAGATTCCGTGTGCTTGGTTGTGACTCGCCGGATATCGAGTTCTCGAAGATAAGAACTCCCTTCTTTTCACGACCATTTATCAAGAAGCACTGCCCAGGGCTTCGCCACCGGCCAGAGTAACTTTTACTAGAGCCGAATGAGGGAAACACATTTTGCGTCCATGCTGAGTGCATTTCTCGAGAACCATGCTTGCGGAATGATCTCCCCGAGGAACGTGACGCCGAAGAATGAGAAAACAAAGGCGTAGACCCCAGTGATAACGGAATCGGTCAAAAGGAGGAGGGGGCAGTTCGCCGCGACATTGCCCCAGAAGATTGTGGTCAACAAGAAATTCGATTCGGGTCCCAAGGCCAGGAATTTCTCGGCATTTGTGTCACAACCTTCGGCGGTAACCTTCAATTCCAGCTGGCTTGGACCGAAGATTGCGAGGTTAAGACCCAATAAGGTGGCAGAGTGGATCAGGCAGAAGAGGATGCCAATCCGATTCAGATATTCCGAGTCTCAGCACTTTCCGAGCAGAATGTTTTGCCACATTGGGAGTAGAGATTCTCCGCGGAAGATGAATTGGGAAGGCCCTATTTGCTGTCGTCATCCAGGAAATCTTCGGTTCTGTCGGTCATGGCAAAGGTGAGGTTATCAAGCTCTAGTTGAGAAGTGAATGCGGAGTGTAGCAAGAATGCCGCCAAGCGGGTTGGACTCTTGAGCCACGGTGGTTGATACAAAGGTGGTGACAAGTGAGAAGACTCAAAGAAAGGCGCGAGGGCCTCGACATCTGAAGCCGCCAAGCGCCCGGCGACCAAGAAGTCGATCGATTTGATGTCGTTTTTCTTGATGGCTTCTCTCATGAACGAATGCACCCGAACAAATCCGCTCAAGTAGACGTTGTCTTTGGTAAAGACGATTTTTCCCCTCGGGTCACCGCCTCGGAATACGCGGGAAGCAGACGAGTAGCTTTCCTCTAAGCTCTGGCCAACGGTAAGAAAATAACGGAAGACGTCGAGGAAATCGGCACCTTCCATTGCCATGGCAATGGCGATGCTCCGAGAAGCAATTCTTCGGAGCCGATTGACGTCAATCGAATTCGAAATTAACTCGCCAAAAATGGCTAGGCCTTCTTGCGTCAATGTGGTCCGTGGCGGGCCAAGACCCAACGTTTGCAGGTTTGCCTGCGATCGACCGTTCAGTGCTGTCAGTGAATGAACATATAATTCGTGATTGATCAGTTGAAGGCTATCTTCTTCGGTGAAACACGTCCCGCCGCGAATGCGAATTTTAGACGCACCGGCTGCCGCTTTGGCCGTCAGATTTGGATCGACAACAACAGTGATCTTCTGGGTTTTGAAAAGGACAGTGGCGTCTCGCAGCGCCTGGGCAATCGTTTCCGGCATGAGACAGAAATCCGATTCGTTGTACTGACAAGAGTCGGCAAAATCCTGGGTGATGCCCATGAGATGCTCGGCGGCCTTCCGAGTCGTGGGCATCCCTTCGGCAATTACTTCGTTTGGTTGTCCATAAATCTTAACCGACAATCTAACGAATCTTGGCGTACCCGCACTCTCAATCAAATGTGCCGCATGTAAATAGCTGCGCGCGCTTCTGAATAGAAAGCTCTCGATCGGGTGGGCGCGGTCGCAACGGTTCATGATGGACTGAAGCCCGTCCGTTTTGTCGCTCAAGTTCGACGCGTCATAATTGACGGTAGGAAGTTTCGGATTTCCGCCGTGCCAATTCTTGATGAACTCATCCCGGATCGCACGAGGCCATTCGATGTTCGAAAGCACTTTGATATCTTTGGCTTCTTTGACGAGGGCCATATCAAGCCGCTGAATTTTTTCCGAGAATCGCGGCAATGTGATCTTCCTTTGACAGCAAGAGGCCAAGGTGCTGAATCGAGAATTTCTACGGAATCGGTCTTAGTCGTCAGAGACGTTAGACTTTCCTGTTATCTCCGTGCTTAATCGGCCGACATGAACCACAGCATCGCCAGCGTGAACAAGCGGGCTCAATGTCATGCCAATGATCATGCCGCGAAACGGCGACTTCAAAAGAATCTTTGCATCGCCAAAGGGGTCGGACACCTGTCCAACTGTCTGTTTGGCTTCCACCATCTCTCCTTCGCTGACCATCAATCTCAAAATGCCTCCCTTCCTCGATCGAATCCAGGAAGTCTTCTCGACCAGGACACAGCGACGATCTTCTTCTCGGTATTCTGGAATGATCCCCAATTCGCCCAAGACGCGCTCGACTCCGGTAACACCTACTTGAATGGCATGCTCATTAAACCTGCGGGCTTCTCCACCCTCATATACGAGACTCGTGATCCCGCGTTTCGCCGCGGATCCTCGCAACGACCCACTTCTTTCTTTTGAGTTGATCATGACCGGAGCATCAAATGCCTGAGCGCAACGTATCGTTTCTTTGTCGAGCAAGTTGCCACGAATCTGCGGGAAATTCGTGCGATCAGCCGAGGCAGTATGCAGGTCGATCCCATGCGTGCACTTCGAGATGATTTCAGTCAAGAACAAGTGAGCCATACGTGAAGCCAAGGAACCGCTCTTCGATCCAGGGAAAGATCTGTTGAGATCGCGGCGATCAGGCAAGTAGCGAGATTCATCAATGAACCCAAAAACGTTCACAATCGGGATGGCCACGATTGCGCCACAAGCAATGGGACTATGAATTTTTTCTACAACGCGGCGAATGATCTCAACCCCGTTGATCTCGTCCCCATGGACGGCGGCACTGAGCCAGATCACTGGCCCTTGTTGCTTACCGTTAAAGATCCACAGAGGGATGTCTAGTTCTGTATGGGTTGGCAGCCGCGCCGCGAATAAGTCGAATCGTTTCGATTTCCCGGGCTTCACGGTGTGCCCGCCAATGACAAGCGGACTCGCCGAGTCGTTATCCTTTGACATGGTCTCGAGTTTTTCCAATTTTGGCGTTGTTCTCGATGTACTTGACAATCAATTCTGCGACATCAACTCCCGTTCCGGTTTCAATTCCTTCCAGGCCAGGAGACGAGTTGACCTCCATGATCAATGGGCCGCGATCGGACCGAAGGAGATCAACGCCGCAGACGCGAAGGCCCATGGCTTTTGCGGACTTCACTGCGGTCTGACGCTCATCGGGAGTGATCTTGACCATTTCCGCACTACCCCCTCGATGGAGGTTCGAACGGAATTCACCGGGCGCCCCTTGCCTTTTCATAGCGGCGACGACTTTGTCGCCAACGATGAAGGCTCGGATATCGGCTCCACCGGCTTCTTTGATGAATTCTTGAACCAAGATGTTGGCATCTAACCCGCGAAAGGCCTCGATCACCGACTCAGCAGCCCCCTTAGTTTCGCACAAGACGACACCGATGCCCTGGGTGCCCTCTAACAGCTTGACAACCAAGGGCGCGCCGCCAACGGACTCAATCACCCCTGCAACATCCTTTGTTGAATGAGCAAAGCCAGATCGAGGCATGCCAACTCCTCGGCGAGAAAGCAGTTGAAGACATCGTAGTTTGTCACGGGAACGGGAAATCGCTTGAGACTCATTGAGAGGGAAGACCCCCATCATTTCAAATTGGCGAACGACGGCTGTGCCGTAGAACGTGTGAGAGGCTCCAATTCTCGGAATGATCGCATCGGGGTGTAGTGGCTCGCCCTTGTACATCATGGTCGGAGTCTTGGCGGCAATATTCATGTAGCAGCGAAGATAATCGACGACTTGTACTTCGTGACCACGCACCTCACATGTTTCAACGAGTCGTCTCGTTGAGTAGAGTTTTGGGTTTCGCGATAAGACGCAAATTTTCATCTTTTCTTTCTATTCGATTCCTTCGTTGGACAATTGTGCGACCGCCGATCCCCGTTGGTAAAAGAGGTCCCAGGATCAACGACGAATCGCCCTCTGATTGCTTGGCGCCCGAGCAACATACGAAACCCCATGGCATCGCGTTCTGTTAGAGTCAATTCCACAATGAACTCAATGCCGTGAATTTGCAATTTCGTCTCAATTACGGGGCGCCGTTCGGCCTTGCCACTTGAAGACCGAACTGACCGATACTCAAGCAATCTGGCCGTGGCGTTTACGACCGGTTGAGATTTGCGCTGTTCTGGGTGCAATTCAAATCGAAGCCATGTGACGCCGCGGCGAGAAAACTCTTCGATATGATAAGCATGCAGAGTCGAAGTTCGAGCGCCAGTGTCGACTTTGGCCTTGATGGCGGCAACGCCTAATTCGGGCAACCCAACCCACTCCCGCCACCCGAGGGTTGTTCGTTCTTTTTGGCTCATGAATTCTAAAGGTATCAATGGGAGGGTAGTCTCTGAATGGTGAAAAAGATCTTCGCCATCACCTCTCAATTGTAGTCGTTCGGCCGAAATCGCACAATCATGATTGTCTCGCCGTAAAAATTTATTGTCGCTCAGTTCACATCTGTTGCTGATCAGTTTTACTTGGTTCATGTCGCGATGAAGCACACACTGTCGAATGGATCGGCCGATTCGTCGCGGCTATACCTTGTTCATCTCTCTCTTCAATCGGGTCTTTCTATCTGGGAGTTTACGCCGTCATGCGACCACAACGTTTCATGCTCCTGCAAATCGGTTTACTTCTCTTTTGCTTTGGGCATTGTTTTGCCCAAACAAAGGTGCCGAGCCTTGAGTACATTGAGGCACAAAAAGCAAGTCTTGCTGCCAGTTCGGAACTAACGGAAGCCAGGAAGAATGCCGCGAAGCTCCTTTATGACGAGGCTCTTCAGAAACTAAATGAAGCGAAGAAGCACATTGCCGAGAGAGAGGCGATCATTGCTGAAGCAAAAAAAGCACCGCTCGAACTCAAGAAAATTCAGGGTGAGCTTGCTAACGACCAAAACTCATCTTTGCCGATCGGATCGCCAACGACGCCCACGACCGAGCTTGAGAAGAAGCTCGCGGATGCTCAATCGACCGAACAAGTGGCCGGCAGGTCTTTAAGCGAGCTCAAGAAAGATCTTCAAAAACGCACGCTGCGAAAGACCGAGTTGCCTGCGTTGATCGTCGACGAAAAGAAACGAGTCAGCGATCTTGAACTACTGATCCAAAAGCCCATCCCGGCCGGCGAGTTTCCGGAACTCGTGTCTGCAAAACAGACTCTTTTGGTCGTCCTGAAAAAGGAAGCGGAAGAGAAACTCAAGTTTTTGGAAGTGGAGCAAGAGAGCTTTGATGTTCAATTCGGTCTACTGCAGGCAAGAGCTCTTCTTGAAGAGAAACGCAAAGCACGTGCTGAGGCGATTGGGCGCGTCTGGCAGACTCTTCTTGATGACCGTCGGAAAGTCGAAGCAGAAAAATCAAAAGTAGACGCAGAAAACGCCCGCAAGGTTGCAGAAGATGCTCATCCGATCATTCAAGAAGTGGCGGAACGCAATGCAGCCCTAACAAGCCGCACCGTCGAAATTGTCCAAAACACGACGATCATCAACCAAGAGGTAGAGAGAGCGCGCAAACATCTAAAGTCTATCTCCGACGATGAGGAGGATTCTAAGAAGCGTATCCAGGCTGTTGGCCTAACTGACGCAATCGGTGTTCTCCTTAGGCAACACCGAGGTCGTTTGCCGACCAAGCGAAACTTTGCCCAGAATATTGCCGCAAGAAAAGCAGCGACCACCAAGGTCCTTCTCGAACGATTCGAACTTGAAGAAGAAAATGCCTCGACCATCGACATTGAGTCGACCGTTAAATCGTATTTTGCCAAGATCGAAGAGACGCTCACGCCTACCAAGCGCGCTCGAATTGAATTTCTCTTGCGGAAGAATCTGAATGAACGACGCAAGCACATCGATGACTTTGTAGCCAGAAGCGACAACTATGTCGCGGCGATGGTCGACCTCGATACTGTCGAGAAACAGACCATTTCCCGATCCATTGAATACGCCGGATTTATTGACGAACGGGTTCTGTGGATTCGAAGTACAACCCCGATCTGGCAAACAGACTTCAAGACAATTGGCCAGGCATTTGGCGCCTTATTCAGCCTGAAGAATTGGAGCGCAGCGAGTTATGACGTTTGGCAAGGAGTCGAAGAACAGAGTTTCTTGGCTGGGCTGTGTGTCCTGGGTTTACTTCTTCTTGGCGTCGCCCGCTTCTTGATCGTGAATCACGTCTTCTCTGCCGATTTGCAGGCAGCCAAGGCGACCTCCTTCGTGCCGACCATTCAGTCTTTCTTGGCTTCAGCACTGAGCGCGATCTTCGTGCCAATCATCGTGTGGACGGTCGGGCGTTGGTTTAGTAATGCTCCCGCTCCAGCTGCCTTCACCACGGCTGTCGGAAACGCCCTTCAGTCGACGGCCTCTTTGATCTTTGTCCTCAATTTCCTGCGTCGTCTTCTGAGGCCGGGCGGGCTGGGCGAGTCCCATTTTAGCTGGAAGAATCCGTCGATCATCTTGGTACGTAAGAATCTCCATTGGTTCATACCTGTATTCATACCAGCCGTATTTACTAGAAATTTCTTCGACGTCTCGTTGAACGACCAATGGCATTCCTCGGCAGGGCGGCTTGCTCTCATGGTCGTGTTAGGGGCATTGGCTGTTTTCCTTGGACGAATCCTTCAACCTTCAAAAGGGCTCTTGGCAAATGCCCCACCGGAGAAGACAGATTGGTTTATTCGGTTTCGAGGTTTGTGGTATATGATTGCCATCATCCTGCCAATGTCTTTGCTCGTGCTGACAGCCTTGGGTTACCACTATACGGCGTTGGAGTTGTTAAAGAGGTTGGATGCAACTGCCGGTGTGATGCTCGTTTTGGTGATGATCCAAGCCCTAATCAGCCGAAGCATCATTGTTGGTCGCCGAAAAATTGCCATGAAGCAGGCGCAAGAGCGCCGCAACGACGTCGCCGACACCGCCGTGGGTGCAGCCACAACTTCCACGCCTCCGACAGAGCGCATCGATGTTTTTGTTGTTGACGCTCAAAGTCGACAACTCTTGAAGAGCTTCATGGTTGTGGCGACCATTCTCGGCATCTGGTATGTCTGGGTCGATGTCCTGCCTGCCTTAGAAGCTCTCCGTGAATTTGAGCTTTGGCACTATGATGGCTCGGCGGCAGAGTCCGTTATTGGGGCTGACGGCAAA
>JBLINQ010000076.1:0-24140 GCA_047639315.1 Planctomycetota bacterium | reverse complement strand
CCGCAGCGGTAATCGAAACAACAGCAACAGCAACAGCAACAGCAACAATCGAGGCCGGCGTAGTGGCGGTGGCGGTGGCAATCGCCAAGAACGCAATGACACTCAGAATGTTCCTGAAGAACTGCTCGAACGCCGCACCGGTCAAATCGAAATCATGAAAGATGGTTTTGGTTTCTTGCGCTTCCCCGAAAACTACTTTCTCCCCAATGACAAGGACGTCTACGTCCCGACCTCGTTGGTTCGTAAATACCGGATTCGCTCTGGAAGTATCATTGAAGGTGATGTCGCGCCGGCTCGTAAGCGGACTCAAAAGCCGACTCTCCATCGTGTCCTGACGATCAATGCAAAAGATCCAGAACTCCATGATGGTGAAACTCCATTTAAGAGCTTGGTCGCCTGTGATCCTCACCAGAAATTCGAATTGGAAACTTCGGTTGAGTCTGATATTTCCATGCGGATCGTCGACTTGTTGACGCCGATTGGGTTTGGCCAACGGGCCTTGATCGTTGCGCCACCACGTACTGGCAAGACAGTGATCATGCAGAAGATGGCTAACGCAATTGCTGCCAGTCATCCCCAATCTAAAGTCATCGTCCTTCTCATCGATGAACGTCCAGAAGAAGTCACAGACTTCAAACGGAGCACGACAGCAGAAGTTGTTGCCAGTTGCCTGGACGAAGGGACCGCCAATCATGTGCGCGTCACTGAGATGGTCCTTGAGAAACTGAAACGACAGGTCGAAGCAGGCCATGACGTTGTTTGTTTGCTCGACTCGATCACGCGTCTTGGTCGGGCCTACAACAACGAAACCAAGCATAGTGGCCGCATCTTGTCTGGTGGTGTCGACGCCAAGACACTGGCCAAACCAAAGGCCTTCTTTGGCGCGGCTCGCAAGATCGAAAATGGTGGAAGCCTTACGATCATCGCTACGGCATTGATCGAAACTGGTAGCCGCATGGACCAGGTGATCTTCGAAGAGTTCAAGGGCACGGGTAACATGGAACTGATTTTGTCACGCAAACTGGCAAATAACCGTGTCTTTCCCGCCATTGACATCACCGCTTCCGGCACTCGAAAAGAAGAGAAGCTCTTGACCGACGAGACGTTACGAAAAGTGACAGTCTTACGTCGCGTCTTGAACCAGCTGAAGCCAACAGAAGCCATGACTCTCTTAGTTGAGCGGATGGAAAAAACTGAGTGCAACGACGAGTTCTTGGCGAAATTCGACGTCGGTAGCTAACCGATGCTTTGATGTTCTCTTGCCCCTCGATTCGGGGGGCAAGAACAACGTCATCCGAACCTTCCTACATTCCCGAGCCCAGACTTCCATGATGAAGGGACGGGTCCGTCCCTACTTCGTTCGGGCTATCCTGCGCGAAATCGGTGTAATTTTTCCGAACTCCAAACTGCTTCGGAACCGTGCTACACTGTAGACGGCAGGCCCAAGATGGTAATGAATCCACGGCGTCGCCAATCTCGCGATAAATAACTTAGATTTTCATGCAACGACGTGTCGAATGGAAAGATCACCCAACATTGAGATACATAAGTAGTAGGCGAGAACCTCGTCTAACTACGGAGAAATAATCATGAGTAAATGTAGACTACTGCTCCCCGCGATCGCGGTGGCAATCTTATCCTTGGCGCTGCAATCGACAGCGCAAACATTTAGATCGGTCCCTTCAACCTACTCCACGATTCAAGATGCGATCGACGCAAGTGTTGATGGTGACACAGTCCATATTTCTCCAGGGACCTATTCTGAAAACATCGACTTCAAGGGCAAGTTGATCACAGTAAGGGGAGCTTGGGGTGCGGCGCTGACGACCATTGACGGCGGTCTGAACGGTCCAGTCGTCAGTTTTGTCACTGGAGAGGGCAACTCTTCGGTGTTGGCCGATCTCACGCTGACTAACGGACTTGGGGTAGACGGAACCAACTCAAATCCCAATGGCAATCCATCTGACGTCATCGGCACTGCTGGTGGCATCTGGATCAAAGATTCTGCACCGACCATCCGCCACTGCATTGTGGTCAACAACCAAGGTGGTAACGCCGATGGCGAAGGTACATTTGCTGGAGGCGGTGGTGTTGGCATCAATGGAGCCCCGTTCCAATTCAGTTCATCGAATGCAGGCCAGTTCGCCGAGCAAGTTGTTTTCAAAGGTTGCCGCATTCTCGCCAATACTGGCGGCTCGCAAGTTTCAGACAATTTTTCACAACAGCAGCCCCTATCCACTGATAGCGGAGTCGATTCTCATGGCGCCGCAGGCGGCATCGACTGTCGATTCGCTTCCTTCCGCATGACAGGCAGTGTGATTGCCAGCAATGTCGGAGGCGATTGCCTTTTCCAAAACGGAAGAGCCGGCGCTGGCGGTGTTGCAGCGAGGCAACAGAGTTCCCAACTGATCATCCGCGACAGCAATATTATCAACAACACGGGTGGCGACATCGACTTTGGTGGTGAAGCTGCTGGAGATGGCGGAATCTTTGCCGAGAATGCCGACATAGTTCAAGCTTTCATCAAAGGAAATCACGGCGGTAACGTCAATGACGATTTCGGCAACTTTACTTTGACTGATGGTGGCGGCAGTGGAGGAGCCGACACACGCGCTGGTACCGGCGGTCTCTTTATCAGGTCATTTGTTTCGATGACAGATTGCCGCGTGAAAGAGAATTTTGGCGGCGATATCGAGAGCTTGTTTCTTTTCATTCTCACGGGTGATGGTGGCAGTGATTTTGAGGCTGGTACTGGTGGCCTTAGTTGCTTTGATGGAATCATTCGAAGCACATTGATTGATCGGAATGAGGGTGGTGATGCCCTCGATCTCTTTGGTTTCCCAGATAACGAGGATGGCTTTGATTTTACCTCTGGCACAGGAGCGATCTTGCATTTCGGCACCAGCTTGACGATTGACCTGTCGACGATCGTTGACAACAAAGGTGGAATGGACACCGATGATTTCTCCGAAGGAGGTGTGAAGTCGTTTTCTTTCCAACCCGGTGTTGTGGTCGAAAACTCGATTCTGTGGGGTAACCGAGGATTCGAGGCGAACTCGAACCAGAATGCGGCTCTTGGAGGTCCAGGCATTCCCGGACCTCAGCCAATCAACGACGATCAACTCGGAGGACCAGCCTTCTACCTAGTTAGCTTCTGTGACGTTGAAGGTGGTTTTTCTGGGTCCGGCAATATCGATCTCGACCCTGACTTTGTTGATCGTGTCGGATGCGACTATCACTTGAAGTTGACATCTCCGTGCGTCAATGTCGGTGATCCACAAGCTCAGCCAGCTCCTGGCGCTGAAGACATTGATGGTGATCCACGCTTGATGGACAACCGCTGCGACATGGGAGCCGACGAAACGAATTTCCGTCACTACCCAGGTGCCGATTCTGATTTGGTGTTGGAAACAATCGTCAACTACTGGGGGTCCCCTGACTCCTCTGTACGTTATGTAACGGCTGGCGATTTTCTCTCCATTGGCATCATCTCACCGATGGGAACCTACGATTCATCAACCTTTGCCGCTTTTGGCCAAGCGTTCGCCACCGGCATGGTTCCTTCGCATCCAGGTGTCCCTGAACTGCATTTGGATCTCGCCTCAGTTGTCACCCCAGCTCCAATCATCGTGCTGGCTCCTGGTGGCTTTGAGATTGGCGAGTCTTTCATTCCAAATGGTCGCGTTTGGGCATTCGACGTGCCAAGCACTTTCCCTGGATTCAGCTTGATGGTTCAAGGTGTGGCTATGGATAGCGGTGGAATTCCAACGATCACCGACGGGCATGAACTCCGCTTTAGGTAAGGCAGTAGTCTGATTGAATCGGCTAAAAAGAGAATCCCATTGGCGCTTCGTGCCAATGGGATTCTTTTGTTTCTTGGGGTGTGGGCTGTTTTGCCCTAGCACAGGGCATGCTGGTAGAACGAAAAAAGCCCCAATCCCTTTCGGGATGGGGCTCTGTGCAGATCGTTAGATCAGCGCTTATCTATTTCGGCAACAAACGGCGTCCGATACGACGACGACGACGAATGATGGCACGGCCGCCACGACATTTCATACGGGCACGGAAACCGACCTTACGGGAGCGTTTTCTGTTGCTCTTGCGAATACGAATTTTCATTGTTCCGAAGTCCTTTTCTACAAAGAGCTTAGACCACTAAGCCCTAGTTATTTGTTTTACGGCCCTGCACTGAGGGCCGAGGAGTATAGCAGTACTTTTCTCTGCATCAAGATCTGAGATGAACGTCGTTTCAAGGATTCGACGCA
Source organism: Planctomycetota bacterium (assembly GCA_047639315.1). GTDB lineage: Bacteria > Planctomycetota > DRQF01 > S139-23. Next base: position 19,875 of record JBLINQ010000076.1, on the reverse strand, counting down.
GGTTTCATAAGTGATTGTTCCGATGTTGGATATATATTTCCAGGCAGAAATAGGCGTCTCTGGCACGAGGTGCGGATTTCGAAGGCAACTCAGGCGGGGTTCCCACAAGATGCGGCTCATTTCATACATGATCATACTCTCAGGGCTTTTGATCATTTTTCTCGCGGCCGTTCCTCAACTGGGCAATGCCGGATTTGAGATGGCGAGTATGCCGCCCGATACGGCTATTCCCAATTGGCCATTGGTCTCAGCTCAAGATGCCCAGATTCTGTCGAATCAATTTGGCGACTTGGGCATGCCTCAAGAGGGCCAGAGTTGGCTCACCTTCTCTGGGCTTGGATCGTCCAATGCGACCAAGCCAATGAGCCCGAATGGATTCACTAATCCACCGATCAACGCCGTTTCGGTTGGGCAGACCTTCACTCTGGAAGGAAGCCAGACACGCCTGGAGCTCGACGTCGTTTTCCTCTCGAACGAGACCCCTGGGTCGATTTGGGAGGATTTTCTGAGCGTCGACCTCAGTGATGGCAACCAATCCTTGAATCTGGTGGTTCTTGACATCAACTCGCCAATGCCCCAAACCAGCTCGGCCTACAATCAGACAATCTCTGGAAGTGGGATGAAAGCAACGTCTGTACGGCATCGTGCTGTCGATGTTCCGGCGCACTTTCCCCAGGCTACGAGCTCGACTGTTTTCACCCTAACCCTGTCGGTTGGCAATGCTGTTGACTCTTCGCTGTCTTCACGCGGCTATTTCGACAACATAGAATTCAAACCAGGGACGCCAATTCCAACCGCTGTGATGCCGGCATCAGTGCGGATTGATCCCATGGCAAACGGGGATTGGCTCTTTGTAGCTGAGGCTCCTTCATGGCCTGGCGGCACCATTCGAACCCTATTCTCGGGCCAAGTCTCTCAGCCCCTCGGGAGTGGGTTCTTTGGCGGACTCGTGCCCGATAACGCGACTTACTACACCTTGGGTGTCAGCATAGGCGTGCCCCCGTTTCACGTCTTGCTGGACGGGCAAGGTCGTTATCAATTTGTGATTCCCGCCGCTGCTGTCAGTAATGTCACTGCAGACCTGTTGTGCGTAGTTTTTTCTGGTGGTTCCTTTGTCGAGATCACACCAGCAATCCGGCATTCATTCTGATCCAGTCATAAATCACGGTTAGAAAACAGCTTAAGAATCATGCTTTGGCCAAACTTTCTGAGCTTTTCTCGTTACTTCACGTGATCTTGCCCGTCTACGCCTATGATGGACGAGGAACGGGACGAACTGGGGATTCTCATGATTCGGAAGGATCGGCGCGCAACACCTGAAACGGAAGCTCCCAAACCGCTTGTTGAGAACTTTGATGAGCTTCTGGAGCGGCACTCCCGAGAGATCCAGGTCTTTCTCTACAAGCTGTGTGGCAACCATCACGACGCCGAAGAATTAGCCCAAGACGTCTTCGTCAAGGCCTTCCGAAAACTATCAACGTTACGAGAAGCTGGTGCCACCCGTCGCTGGCTTTACACCATTGCAGTGAATCACTTCAATGACTGGATCAAGCCCAAACGACGCGCCATCCTCAGAACCGTCTTAGAGATCGAAGAACAGATCATCGAGGATGGCAAGAAAGAGCAGCCTCAAGAGGCAGCGCTCTCCCACGAACTCTCGGAATGGCTCCGAGAAGCGACCATGCAATTGCCTGAACGCCAACGAACTGTTTTGCTCCTTTTTAGCGCAACCGGCTTCGATTATCAGGAGATAGCCAGCACTCTCAATATCAGCACCGATGCCGTTAAGATGAGCCTGTTTCATGCACGCGAGAGACTTCGAATTCAAGTAGATCGATACCTAAAGAAGTGAACACCTGTCCCGAACAAATTGAGCTCTATGCCTTTGTTGATGGCGAACTGCCGCGACAGCGATGGTTGGTGATCGATGAACATTTGCCTCGGTGTAGTCGCTGCCGCGATGAGATCCGTGGCATCGCTCGACTTAATCGGTGTTTGCATGCCCAGGAAACACCGGATCTTCCCGATGACTTTGAACAGTCGTTTCGCACGGCACTCTTGTCGCGCACGATTACTTCGAATGAAGTGAGGACGTTTCGGCAAGTCGTAGAGACCAAGCGCTTGGTTTACTTGGCGGCTGGTTTCATCCTGGCGCTTCTGACTTGGCAATTGGCAACAAGCTTTGACTCGACTGATGTCTCCAACGACGATCACGAAATCGCAACGGGCGTCGAGTCAGTGCAGAAAAAAAAGATAGCGCAACTCTCGTTTGATCGTCTTCTGGCCGTGGTGATCGCTTCTCATTCGAAAGCAGACGATACTCAAGTGCGTGAAGTACAGGGGCGTTTTGCCAAGAATGGTGAGAGCCTGGTGGGGCACATCAGTAAGAGATTCGATGGCTCTACCATGGCCGAAGAAATGGCCCTCTACGCGATCTTGGCTGAAACGAAGAGCAGGCAGGCGCAATCGCTTCTTGCCCGACGGCTGAGACGGCAACCACCGCGTTCACCAATGCGTCTTGCCATTCTTGATGCTGTCATCAAGTTCCCAAATGAAGAAACGGCCCGGCTGATTGGCCGTGAGTCTCAAAGCGGTCTTCCTCTTGACAAGTCATTTGACCTCTTGCGTCAATTGCCATCTCAATACTATTGGCCCGAATTGTCTGCACTCTGCAGGCGACACATCAAAGTCGCCCCCAAGGAAGTTGTCGACCTTTTGGCATCAATGGAAGACGAGCGAGCCGAATCATTCCTCCTCGATTTGCACTTGGGTGGAATGCAGAGTTCTGGGCTGACGGCTCATCTTGTTCAACGTACGAAAGTCATCGAACGATCCCGCGCCATTATTTCTACCGGAGAAACATCAGTCAGCCACAAGCGACTGGCTATGAAACTTCTGGCCGAGAAGGGAGACATCGTGAGTGAAGGAATCCTTGCGAATTTGGTCGATGACCCCCAACTTGGCAACGACGCGATCTTGGCGCTGGCGAGAGTGGGGACAGAAGATGCGATGGTCAAGGTGGTCCATCGGTTGTCCCTCGCAAGCGAACACTATGAGTCCTCCGCAGATAGAAAGAAACGGGCGCAGATTGAAGCTGCGATCCAAGGCATGGGAACAGACGGCTTGGACCTCGTGACGCGTCTCGTTCACATTGAAAACCACAGATTCCGCGCTCACTATGTGAGAGCGCTCGGCATCTTGGGCGACGAAGAGACTCTTCCTTTGATCTACACTTTTGCCGAGGTCGCAGATTTGAAAGAGAGTGCTTTGAGGGCGGTTTTGCGCATCGGGTCGGCCTCGTCCTCTGACTTCCTCAAGAAAATGTCTCGTGACCAAAACCAGGAGATTCGTCGTTTGGCAAAACGCGGATTGAAGAAGCTTAGGTTAGCGCCCATGCCAAGGAAATGGCGCGGTTTCGCTAACTTGAGAGCTGGTTCTTGCGGTAATTCCCCGCGAATGGTCTGATAAAGGCCGTGCGAACCTGGAGTCTCCCTGATGCGAATCTGCTTTGCAATTTTGTTTGTTTTGGCCGTCACTCAAGGTGATGCCTTTCCTCAGTCCAATACCCTTGAGCTTCGTGTCTTCGATGTCGAGGGATTTACTCGATCTAACGATGATGCGCCGATCGATCATTGGCAATTGCCGATTCGAACAGCCTATCGGACGAAGGATGAAGAGTTGGGTGGCCTCGAGCCAGTCGGCGACGACGTTTCCCGCGCCGATTTCCTGGTTCGCATGATTCGTGACGCCGTCGGTCCTGAGTCGTGGGATCAAAGCGGCACATTCATGAGACTGAATGAGTCTGGGACTCGGCTCATCATTCGTCAAAGCCCCGAAATTTTGGGGAAGGTCGATCGTTTTCTCAAGTCGATCGCGATAGCGCGCCGCCAAAGCTACCAAGTCGAAATTCTGGTCATCAAAGCCACAGCCGGCTCCTTGGCCAGTTTAGGTGTTTCTCGATATCAAGTTGGAAGCAAGAAGTTTGAGGTGCTGCGGTCCGGCAAGAACCAAGGGCTTGAGATTCTGAACAACGTTTCAGGCCAAGCCATTGATGGCCAACGCATTCGGATAAGGTCGCAGACTATCGCTCACGTTGTTGGCGCCCAGTCAGCCCAAATCGCACAATCCGCCACCCGCACGGAACCCGAAGTCGTCAAGATTCCTGAAGGCATCGATCTTTATGTTCGACCTTCCACTCTGCCGAATGGTTTGGTGAACATACGTGTTCAAGGGACGATCTCTGGTGCTTTCAAAACCGAGGATTTCGTTTCCGAATCGGCTGGCGTTGCCACGATACAATTGCCTTCGATGCGTGTTCGCAAATTCACTTCGTCTGGGACTGTGTCATTGGGAGACGGAATGGTTGTTGGATGTGTCTCAAGCACAGATGGCAGTCCACGATTTGTCATCGTTCGCGTTGTGGGCAAACAAAGTGTTCGAAAGAGCTTTGCTGGGGTGCGTGGCCAAACGCGTGTCTATGACGCCGGCTTCCTTATTAGTCCATATTTGGGAACCCCCGCTATTGAACTTGGTTGGTCGACGATGGGACCGCGGATGTTCGAGAATTGGAATCGGGAGGATCCTATTTTCCGGTCCGATCGCAAGTATTTGCTGCCAGAGACGGCTTACGATCTCATACGTCAATCAGTCACTCCGCGTTTCTGGGAAAATAATCTCTATTCCTTAGAGTTTCTTGGGAATCAACTTTGGGTCACGGCCGGCCCCGAGCAACACAAGGGCATCGGAGCACTCCTGGACGACTTGGCGAAATCTCGAGGACGCTCTTTGGTCGTGGCCTCGTTCTGCTTGCTTGCGAAACGCAGTTTGGTTGAGAGCCTTCGTGCGGAAGGGGAAGGGGACTGGATTCGCCAGCTTCTTCGCCACAAGAATACTCTACGATTGCATACGGTGGTTGGTGCTGGTGAGACAGGAAGCCGTTTGGAATGGCTGGATGGAGCCGAAAGAGCTTACGTCGGCGGGGCGGCCGTCGATGTGGCCCAAGGGGCTGAAATCGCCGCTCCAATCGTCGAAACCGGATTCTCTGGTTTCTATCTTCGTGTGGCTCCTTGTATTGAAGGTGATGCTTTTGGTCTCGATTTTAGGTTCGACATCAATTTGCCGCAGGGGCCCAAGGCCAAGTCCAACGACTACCTGTCCGGTGACTACAAGTTCTCATTGCCAATAAGTGACTGGCGGCAATCCTCTGGCCACGTAAGATGTAAGCCGGACCGTTACACCTTGCTCTCCGAATTTGGAGTCGGAGACGATGAAGTGGCGCTGATTGTCACGCGGCTACAGCACAATAAGGAGTAGTTCCGGCCAGTTCGCTGGTGGACTACGAAGAGAATAGTCAGAAATTAGGAAATCTCGTTGCACAAGCCCCGTATTGCGCGCCATGGGAGTTACAACTATGGCCATATGTGATCATTGCAAGCAAGACCAGCTCAACCTCATCGCGGTTGCCGACCATGCTGTTTGCCGCAATTGTATTGAAGCCCTCTCGGCTCAGTCCTCCGCAAGTAAATCAAAGCTGCACCGTAAGCGCGAGGGTAAGCAGATCGCCGGAATTTGCGCTGGTTTGGCGGAACACGTTGAAGTGAACGTCGATACGATCCGTGTCGCTGTCGTCTTGCTCACCATCTTCTCGGGGTTTTTCCCTGGACTGATCTCTTACGCCATTTTGACCTACTTCCTGCCGGTCGAGGACTGATTCCCTAGACGATCCCGGGTATTCATTCCAGGGTCTGTGATTTCAACTAAAACCAGATCTACGACGATTTTGGCTCCGTCTACGCACTGTGATACACTCGCCCGCCGAGTCGAGCGCATGTGCAGACGGAAGATATTGTCATGAATAGGTTTATGAAATCGTTAGCATCGAGAGTCCAGGTTCCCTTGGCAGTCTTCAGCGGCTGCCTACTAATCTTGCTTTTCGGCTGTGGTGATTCCACATCGAAAAATCCCCAGGACAGCGATCCAGGTGCCAAGTCATCAGCCACCGATCAGGAAAGTTTTCGCCCTTCGACTCCCGAAACTCACTCGAGCTGGCTTTCTGCGCGAGCCAACGATCTTAATACTGGTGTGTCGAACAGCAGCCAAGACGCCACCCTAGGTCGAGAGGCATGGACTTGGATTGCTGGTGGCCGCTTGTGGCAAAGCCCAGTGGCACGCGATGGTGTCCTCTATGTTGGCGACGGCAGTCTCGGGTTCTATGCGATACGCGTTGCTGACGGCAAGCAGCTTTGGCGTAGCCGCCCTCGTATCATCAAAACCCAAAAAACCGAGGTCGCAGGCCCAGGAGATGATCTTGTTGAGCGTGCGCTGCCGAAAGACTTAGACGACCACTACGGTTACAGCCATCCGGTCTTGGACGAAAAGCAAGTCATTTCGATTACCGAATATGGCGTCATGACGGCTTTTGATCTCAAAGATGGGGCGATCATTTGGGAGCATGACTTTGACGCCAAAGTCATGTCGTCGCCGCGCATTTGTGGCAACAAGATCCTGGTGAATTGCACGGATGGAAATTTCTTTGCCTTCGACAAGTCAAACGGCAAGGAAATCTGGCGCTATTGGACATCGGCCAAGATGCTTGGTTCGAGCGTTGCGCTCTTGGGGCCTAAGACTGCGGTGTTTCCCGGTCATGACCGGGTGCTTCATTTCGTCGATATCGAAACCGGTGAATCCAAGAAACGGGTCGATTTGGGGCGCATCTCTGCTTCGACACCCTTGGTGGCCTTTGGATGTTTATATTTCACGATTGAACGTGATGGCCTGTGCTGCTTTGACTTAGTCGAAGGAGCCATGCGCTGGAAGAAACCCGGAGTCCGGGCAGGGTCACACAGTTTGGCCCTCAGTGGCGACAATATCCTCGTCCACATGCGCCACTATCTTTATGCCTTTCATGGCGTCACCGGTGATTTGGCCTGGAAGACCCAGCTGTCTGCTGAAGGTGCCATGGCTCCCTGTGTCGGTCCCGAGCTCATCTATATGACTTCGGGTAAAGCGACTCTCTATGCGATTGATCCGAAAAATGGGGATATCAAGTGGGCAAGCGAATTTGGCGACAGTAGTAGATGCCAACCTGTTCTCGTCGATGGCTTGGTTTTGGTGTCTGATTTCAAAGGAAGGATGACCGCCTTCAAATGAGTCGATCAGACATGGGATATCATGCAATCGTGATGGGGCGAGTGCAGGGAGTTGGATTTCGTTGGTTTACAGCCAAGAAAGCTGAGGCCCTGTCTTTGGATGGTTGGGTTCGTAATCTTGCGGATGGTTCCGTTGAAGCGTATTTTTACGGAGAACAATCGCAAATGGATCTCATGAAGTCCTTTCTTGCGAAAGGTCCGATATCTGCCAGAGTCGATAGCTTGGTATGCCGTGAAGAGAAAAGAATGAATGTAGCCGCCGGGTTCATGGTGCGAGACACCGCTGTGGATGGAAAACATGCTTGAAGTACGAGACTTACATAAATATTACGGCGCCTTTCACGCTGTCAGGGGCATCAGCTTTGATGTCGCGCGCGGAGAGATTCTGGGCTTTCTTGGCCCAAACGGCGCAGGCAAGACCACAACAATGAAGATTGCTGTTGGTTTCATGACCATGAGTTCTGGGTCCATCATGGTGGACAACCACGATGTGGTTCAAGACTCGATGGCAGTCCGGCGTATCATCGGATATCTGCCTGAGCATGCTCCGCTCTATGAAGACATGACAGTCAATGAGTATCTCTCGTTCATCGCCGATGTGCGAGGACTGAGGGGCAAGGAACGTGCGGAGAGGATGGAATACGTTATCGGTGTCTGCGCTCTTCAAACGAAGCGCAAGTCTGGTATCAAGACGCTTTCTAAGGGCTACCGACAAAGAGTCGGCTTGGCCCAGGCGATCATCCATGATCCAAAGCTGGTTATTCTGGACGAACCAACGGTCGGTCTTGATCCCAACCAGATCATCGAGATTCGCAATCTCATCCATGAGATTGGTGTCAAGAATACGGTCGTCCTTTCCAGTCACATCCTCGGCGAAGTCGAAGCGACGTGTAGTCGGGTCGTGATTATCAATGAAGGTGCCATTGTCGCGAACGGCACTGCAGCTCAGTTGGAAACTGAGCTTGGCGAATCACCGACAATGCATGTTGGACTTGGGGCACCAGTCGAAACGGTCAAGCCCGTGTTCGAGGCTCTTCCCTTGGTGAAGAGCGTCACTTCTGCCGCTGCCACCGATACTGGAAGTCACTTTTCATTAGAATTGAACGAGCATGAGGGGGCAGCCCAGTCCATCGTCAACCTCGCCCAATCGAAGGGTTGGGATCTTCATGAGCTTGTCCGTCCGAAGAGGACGTTAGAAGACGTATTTAAATCTCTTACAGTCCCAGGTGCGGCAGCGACCACAGCAAAAGTGAATGCGCCAACCGAAGACTCAGCCAACGATAACTCGGATGACGGAGTAGACGCGTGAGCTGCTTGCTTGCTATTTGGCGTAAAGAATTGAAGAGCTACTTCAATTCGCCCATCGCCTACATCTTCATGTGGTTCTTCCTAGTGGTGACTGCATTGAAGTTCTTCTTCCTACGAGGAGAAGGACCACAGGGGCAAATTCGCGACAACTTCTTCGTGACCCAAGAAGCTTCGCTTACTGCTTACTTCTCGGTATTCCCAATCGCCCTTGGCGTTTTGGTGCCAATGCTCTGCATGAGAATGTGGCCAGAAGAATATAAGAGTGGCACCATCGAGACTTTGATGACCCTGCCGGTGAAAGCCTGGCAAGTTGTCTGCGGCAAATTCGCTGCCATGTTGAGTATCCTCGCGGTGACTTTTGCCCTGTCATTGACCGTACCTTGGTCAGTCAATGAAGCTGCCGTTTCTGCGATCGATATCGGTCCCATCATTGGTGGGTATGTCGGTGCCTTCCTGATGGGGGCTGCCTATTGCGCAGTCGGCCTGCTGATGAGCTCCTTCACTCGGGAGCAAGTTATCGCGCTGTTGTCTACCTTCATCGTCAGCTTGCCTTTGGCTTTGGCTGGCACTGCTTACGTCGAAGGTCCAACCCCAGACTGGCTGTCACCGATTGCCAAATTTGTTGGTTTTGCAGTCCGGTTCCAAAGTATCGAGCGTGGCGTCTTAGATATGCGCGACATGCTCTACTTCTTATCGGTGACTGTGCTTTTCGTATTCCTGAACATTACTGTCGTCGAAGCGCGGCGCCTTAAGTAGGAACACTTGGATGTCTGAACCAAAAAATAGACTGTTGTTCTGGAACGCCGTGATTGCTGGCCTTTTGGTTGCTGCGAATCTGTTCGTCGCCAATGTAATTGCCAGTAAGATGGATGTGCGTTGGGACTTGACCGAAGACAAGCGCTTTGAGATCGGCGAAAGTTCGGCCAAGATCCTCAGCAAAGTTGAAGGCACAGTTAGCGTCAAATGCTACTTCTCGGCCAACGTGCCGAAGGCCTATAACCACGTTGAGAGAGTGGTTGCAGAGAAACTCTCTGAATACGAAGAACTTTCATCCGGCAAAGTTCTGTATGAAATTGTTGATCCTGGCGGAATCGGTAGTGAAGAAGCTCTTCAAGAATTGAAGGACATGAATATCGCTGCCGTGCCTCTTGAGGAGCGCGAAGGCGCGTCTCGCAGGAAGGTCGTAAGCAGTTTCCTCACCATGGTGTTTCGGTATGGCGACCGTAAGAGCGTTGTCAATCTATTCCAAGATTTGGCTGCCACGCTTCGTGACCCCGGAGCATTCGCCTCGCAGCTAGAATACGTCACCACTCAAGCCATTCGCAATGTGACCACCGAAAGGCGGACCATTGGTGTGCTTGCCAAAATCGAGCTGGTGCCCCAGGATCGGGCAAATCCCAATTCCGAGAAGCGCAAGTACCAGAACCTTAGCCTGTTGAAGAGCTGGATCTCTCGAAGCCACGATGTCGTTTTCATCGATCCGGTTGCCATCAATCGTGGTGACCCCATCCCTCAAGAAATCGACGTCGTTGTGTGCTACCAGCCTCGTGACATCTCGGGTGCCGGCTTGTTTATTCTTGATCAATATCTGATGGCAGGAGGCGACATGGCCTTCTTCATGGATCAAGGGGAAGTCAGCTACAACGGTAGGACGAAGATGACGCCGATCGGCAATACGCAGATGCGTGATTTCGATATGCCGACTTACGAGGCTATTCCTTACGAGCACAACCTGACCGAATTCTTGGCCCATTTTGGCGTGCGCTTGGGACGATCCTTTGTCGAAGACATGTCGAACTTCACCATGCCTTTCGCGCGCTCCAAAGAAGTCGCCTCGAACGGGCGTCAGTACTACGTTAAGCCGATCTACGAATATGCTCCTTATCCAAGCTGGGTGATGATTCCAGCTCGTAATGAGGAAGGCCAACCAATCTCCGACAAGCAGATTGGTCAAGATTGGCCGTTGTTGGCCCAGTCAGACGATCTACTCCTGACCTGGGCTTCACCCTTGGAGTTGGACAAAGACAGCTTGACGAAAAACAATTCGACAGCTGACGTTATCTTGAGAACAGGGCCCCAAAGTTGGAGCCGAGCCCTGAAGGAAACGGTGTTTTCGCCAGTTCCGGAAGAGTGGACCGAGCCAACTGCGAAACAAGAAAATATTGTGGCGGCTCTCATTCGCGGTGAATTTCGCTCCTTCTTCGATGGTCAAGAGGCGCCGAAGGTCAAGGCGCCGAACGGCCTCGAGGTCGCTTGGTCCGAAGACTTTCTCAAGGGACGTCGCGATCGAGTCACTGAGCCTGGCAAGATCTTCGTGATGGGCGATGCCGATTTCATCGGTGACCATATGTTGAAGCAAGTGATTGGGATTTACCAACAGCGGAAGAAAAGCCGAGCTCAAGATCCAGAGGCGATGAAAATCGTCTATTCGGCCGTCCGTTTTGCCTCTAATGCTTTGGATGTTCTTTGTTATGGCGAAGATTCAAAAAGCATGTTCCGCCTCTTGAACCGCGAAGTCAAAAGCCGCGAGCTCAAGAAGATTGAAGAAGGGGATGAGTTGATGACTAAGATTCTAAGCGTCAACCTCTACATCGTCCCTGGACTGACCATCTTGGCGTGTTTCGGAATGGTCTTTTGGCGGCGCATGAAAACCGGCGCGGTTTCAGTTTGAACGGAGTCTTACGATGATTCGCAATGTTATTTTAGCCATCATCCTCTTGTCTCAGTGCGCGATTTGGTTTGTCCTCGATAATCCATTTAGCACGGAGAATACGAAATCAGAAACTGTCGCGAAGCATCAGCTCGATGACGTCCCGATTTCCGATGTCGAACGAATTGAAGTAGCTGCTTCAACGGCGACCCTTCGTTTGTCAAAGAAGGAGGGTGTTTGGTGTGTTGAGAACACTTTTGGTTATCCAGCCATTCAAGAGAATGTCCAAAAGGCCCTGACGGAAATACAACCGCTTTCAAAGAGTGAATTCCGCAATGCCAAACCATTCTTGCACCGCGATCTTGAGGTCGACGAGCAGCGTGGCACCAAGATCCGCCTCTTTGGTAAGGGTGGCAAACTCATTGAAGATCTCGTCATCGGTAAACGAGATGTCGCCAACTCCGGCGGTACTTTCGTTCGTCGGCGCAATGAAGATGCTGTCTTTGTGACTCGTGCCAAGAATCTCGAAAGCGCTTTCAGCGTTGTGCCCAGAAACTGGATTGACCTTGGTGTCTGGGACTTCCCGTCAGCAGATCAACAAAGGGTGACGGATCTTAAGCTAGGAGCCCACCGCGTCGAAGTGGAGGGTTATGAGCGGGAGACTTCTCAGAATCGCGGGAATCGTCAGCGCTTCCGTTTCGTAATGGAGTTTGTCCCTCGTGACCTCAAGACCAAGAGAGAAGAGTCTTGGAAGGTCGTTGAGCCAGCGGATAAGTCTGACCTCGAGTTGAGCGACCTCATGGTCCGTTCGATGGTCACCTCTATGCTCAATATGAAGACGCAGGAAGTGCTCAGCAACGGCACCCGGCCAGAATACAAACTTGACGATCCCGATGAGGTGGAAGTGCGTGTCACCGTGCATTTCAAGGACAACGGTTTAGCAACAACCCGGACCATGGAGATCGGCGCCCGACGCGCAATCTCACCGTTGTCAACAAACCGGAGTCAAACATACTATTTGAAGGTTCGTCATCCAGGTGGGCGTCTCAAGCAGAACTTCGTGCATGCTGTGGCTGCCAGTTACCTCGCTGTCATGCAGCGTGGCCCAGAGTCTTATGTTGACCATCGTCGCGAGAAGGCCCGGAAAGATGCGGAAGAGAAGCTGCGTTTGAAGAAGGAAGCCGAGAAGAACAAGTAGATCGAGGCTCGTTAGTCTCTAACTTGGCCAGATGATTCGGAGTGACGACCGGACTATGGCTTCGACCTCTAATTCTGGCTCGTCCTTTTGGATCTTGGACACAGCAGAACGTGCCGCTTTTGGCGGACATCCCAAGATCTCCAAGGCTTGGATCGCGTCTTCTGAATTTCGATCAACTCTGGTGATGTCCCCAAGGCCTGGACCGGCCGCCAAGCCCTGAATCTTGTCACCCAGTTCTGTCACTAATCTTGTCGCGGTTTTCGGACCAACTCCCTTTAGGCTCTTGAGGAAGTCGATGCGTCCTTCGGCGATGGCATGGCACAAATCCATGACACTCGCCCTCGATAGGATGGCAACGGCCAAGGTTGGCCCGATGCCGGAGACTTTCTTGAGCAAGAGAAACATCTCTCTCTCACCATGAGTCGCGAATCCGAATAGCTTGTGGATATCTTCACGGACGTGAAGATGCGTGAGGACTTTGGCTTCACCCGTCCTCGGCAGTTTCTCTGCCGTGCTGAGAGGAACCGATAACTCGTAGCCGACGCCGTTGACGTCTAAGACAACTCGCGTTGGTCCCTTTTCGACGATCTGTCCAAGTAAGTATTCATACATGATGGCGTGATCATAAAGGGCAGGGGGACCAAGCTCGCTTAATACGTGCACAAAAAAAGCCCGATGCTGTTGCCAGCATCGGGCTTCTTAGATGGTTTTCGTCTTAGCGGTCGACAGTCCGCATTGCCAAGCCCATATGCTCGACTTGCTCGATGATCTCTTTGAGTGAGGTGACACCGAAGTTGCGTTGACCGAGAAGGTCGTCAGCCGTGTAAGCGATCAAGTCACCAATCAACTTGATATCCAAGTTCGACAAGCATTTGCGAGCGCGAACACTCAAGTTCAGTTCATTCACTGATTTCTTGAGGCGTTCGTCGTCCGGGTCAACGGAGAACGAAGGAGCCGCAGCTTGATTGGTTGGAGCCGCCGAAGCGCTGCCACCACCGGTCAGAGGAACGAGGTCTTCGTCAGGACGCATGCCCAAACGGAGTCCCTTCATGTCGAGGATCTGCTTGATCTCGCTCAAGCTGGTCTCGCCAAAGTTCTTGTAGGAAAGCAACTCGACCTCTGTCTTGTCGACCAAGTCGCCCAAGGTGACGATATTCATCTTCGACAAGCAGTTGCGCGAACGAACGGAAAGTTCGAAGTCAGAAACTGGGATCTTAAGAATTTGATTCTTACGATCCTGGCGAACTTCTTGCTCTTCGTCGTAGTACATGTTGAAGGATGATTCCGCATCCTTCAAATAGAGGCGCGCACGTGGGTGCTGTGGGTAGATGCTCAAGACCCTACGGTAGCAATGTGCCGCTTCAGGGAACTTGCCATGATCTTCATACAAGACACCCAGATTGATCAGAGCGTTGATGTGAGGCGGCTTGTGTGTCGTCAGGCGAGTGTAGTACTCGATGGCCAAATCATCGTCGCATGACAAGTCGTGCCAGCGTGCCAAGCGGAACAGAGTTAAGGCATGATTCTCGTTCAGCTCCAGAGCTTTCTGGTAGGCAGCGTCGGCCGCGGCGTAGTCGCCCTCGATCTCTGCAAGGTGGCCTTCGAAGAACATGCCATCCGCAGAATCGCGGAACGCGGCATCTTGTTTCTCAAGGAAGCTTTTTGCGGAGTCAGCCTTGTCAGCCGCAATCAAGGCTCGCATCACAAGGATCCGCTCTTCTGGCAGGCTTGGATTTGAGTTCATGATCAATTCGGCAGCGACAGCAGGGCGAGGGTCGACACCCTCCAGTCCTAAGTGGCCAGCAAACCAAGCTGAGTCAGCGTAGGCAAAAGTCGCGACTGGACCGTCGTGATTCTTTTCTAAGTGATCCAACGATCGGCGATACTCGTTGCAAATCCACCAACCGATGCCAGCTTGGACACCGTCGACAGATCCTTCTTCGGTGGAGCTCAACTTGTTGGTCAGTTCGCGACGAGCCGTTGGATTGGAAAGAACCGTGCGACGGAACTCAAGAATCTCGCTGAGATTCAGAGCGTCGGGGCTGGTGTGAGTCCAGCTCCAAACGTCGACGGGACTTGCGATTTCTTCTTCAATATGGTCTTGGGTGGATTCCATCCGTGCGTATCCTCCGATCTCCGGCGGGCCACTTTTGACCAAACTGCCTGAGATGACGTGTGTTCGGGAATTCCTCGGGCGCGATTGTATCGGCGGATGAATCGACCTTAAAGGTGATTTTTTCTTGGGTTTACTCAACTTCGGACTTCTGGCCCCCAAGTCTGGGGCCACGGGATTCCCTCTTCAGGATTCATGGTCACCTCAAACAGCACAAACCCTTGTGAAACTTAGCTTCTCTCAACAATATGGCCGCTCAGCTCCGGGTGCCCTGAGCTGAGGGCTGTCGACGTCTGTCTGAAACGGATTCGGCTTGATTTTTCGATTCTAAGTATAGTACTGAAATGGGTTTATGTTTGAGTCGCTGACAAGTACCTTTGATTCCGTCCGGCGTCGATTCTCCGGAAAATCGAAGCTGACCGAAAGCAATATCAGCGAAGCTTTGCGCGAGGTGAGGGTCGCCTTGCTCGCAGCAGACGTAAATTTCTTGGTTTGCAAAGACTTTATTGCCGCCTGCCGAGTGCGGGCTCTCGGTGGTGAAGTGACCCAGGGAGTCTCCCCAGGCGACCAATTCATTAAGTCAATTCACGATACTTTGGTGGATTTGATGGGGCCAGAAGACCCCACAATTGCTTGGCAGACCGATAAACCCACCGTGATTCTCATGGCTGGCCTCCAGGGTGCGGGTAAAACCACAACCTGTGGCAAGCTAGCCAAGAAGTTCCTGGCCGAAGGCAAGAAGCCGATGATGGTGGCCGCTGATGTCCAGCGCCCAGCAGCTATCGAGCAGCTTAAAGTCCTCGGACAGCAGGTTGGGGTGCCAGTTCACGCGGAGCCTGGTGGCAAACCACCAGTCATCTGCCGCAATGCTCTGGCTGAGGCAACGAAAGCGGGATGCGATGTCATCATCCTCGATACCGCTGGACGTCTGCACATCGACAAGGCTTTGATGACGGAAGTCTCCGAAATTGCTCGCGAGACCACACCAGACGAGATTTTCTTGGTCCTTGACTCTAATACGGGTCAAGACGCCGTTAATTCGGCCAAGGAGTTCAATGAAACACTCGAGCTGACCGGCGTCATCATGACCAAGCTCGATAGTGGAACTCGTGGCGGCGCCGCGCTGAGTGTGAAGAAGGTCACCGGCAAACCAATCAAGTTTATTGGTATCGGTGAGAAATTGGACAACCTGGCGGCGTTTCACCCGTCACGTATGGCTGACCGAATTCTTGGCATGGGTGACGTGGTTTCCTTGGTTGAAAAGGCCCAGGACGCGATTGCAGACGAAGACGCCGAAAAAGCTGCGAAACAGCTCATGGCTGGTACGTTCACATTTGTGGACTTCCTCCAGATGCTGAAAATGATGAAAAACATGGGCCCGATGAAGGACATGTTAAAGATGTTGCCGGGGATGGGAGCGAACGCCGCCGCCTTGGATAATATTGATGAAAAAGAATTCTATCGTTCTGAGGCAATCATCTATTCGATGACGCCCCAAGAGCGGATGCATCCAGAGATCCTGAACATGTCCCGTCGGGAACGTGTTGCGAAGGGCTCAGGGGTGTCAGTTGAACAAGTCCATAACTTGGTCCGCGGCTTCAAACAGATGCGGAATCAAATGAAGGACATGCGCAAGGGTGGACTCTTCGGGAAAATGATGAACCCGATGAAAGCCCTGAAGAAAGACCAAATGAAGGAAGTCGAGGATCTTGAGTCGGAAGGCAAGAGCATACTCGGCATGCCCGAATTTAAGTCAATGAGAAGAAAAACCGGGGCCGGTGGCTCTGGTGGCAAGAAAAAGAAGAACAAACGCAAATAGTCCCGATGCACATTGGTGCATCCTTTCAAACGGAGCAATCCAACATGGCTACAGTTATTCGCCTTACACGTCGTGGTCGTCAGCACGCGCCTTTCTACCGAATTGGCGTTTTTGATTCCCGCACCCGTCGTGATGGCGCGTCAATCGAGAATCTCGGTTTTTACAATCCACTGGCAAAGAATGAGGTCCCACGTCTTGAGCTCAACGCCGAGCGCACGATGTACTGGCTTAGCGTCGGCGCCAAGCCTTCAGAGACTGTTACTTCCTTCTTCGCTGAATCAGAGATCGAGTACACCCCAGGTGTAGTTCGTACTGCCAAGAACAAGAAGCGTAGCGCGAAGCGTATCGCTGCTGAAAAGACGAGCGGCAAGATTCACGGAAAATCAAAACGTAAGCACGAAGCAGCAGCCAAAGCTAAAGCCGCCAAGTAATCCTTGTCGGCCTTTGTTTGACTTTCTGATCGATCGGATTTAGCTCCATATTGGAGCTGTCTTTTCGTTCTCTTGCGTTTACCAACGATGGGGCTCCTCGTGGCAGCTAAGAACTCATTGCAGAAGATGTTTGCCGTTTTCGAGAAGAAGTACGGCGGTGTCCGTACATTCACCGAAGAACGGCCGCTCGATCAACTCATCATGTTGATCTTGGCATCAGGTTCGACTCAAGAGAAAGCCGCAGAGGCTCTTGATTCGTTGCGGCGTGAGTTTGTTGATTGGAATGAGGTACGCGTCACTGCTTTGCATGACGTTGACTTGGCAATCGCATGCCTTGGCTCTAAAGCCATCGTGGGCAAGGCGGCGATGATCCGCAGTGCTTTGAGTACAATCTATGCTCGATTTAATCGAGTCGATCTCGACGCCTTGCTGGAGAAAGGCGACAAGCAAGTAACACGTAAGCGCGATCGCTTATTTGCCTACTTCGCCGAACGTTCGCCTTTCTTGCCGCCCCTCATGACTTGCTTCCTCAATGGTGGCAAAGCTCAGGTGCAAGTGACTTCCTCAGTTGGACGTGTTTTGACACGAACAGGTGTGTTCAAGAAGGGCACAACTCCTTCGAAGATGAGGGCTGAGTTAGAATCAGCTTTTTCGATTGAAGAGCAACTTCTCTTTGTCAACGGTATCTACGCTGTTGCTGAAGGCCTTTGTCACCGCACTCTGCCTGATTGCAAAGTTTGTCCGCTCATGGCCAGTTGTAAAGCTGCGCCTGAAGAGATGGACAAGCAGAAGAAGGCAGAAGAGGCTGCGCGTGCGAAAGCTCGCAAGGAAGCTCGTCGCTTAGCCCAGAAGATCGCCAAGGAAGCCAAGGCTGCAACAGAGCGGGCAGAAAAAGAGCGCAAGAAGGAAGCGGCAAAGGTTCTTTCTGAACAGAAGAAGAAAGAAGCCGCACGGAAGAAGGCTGAAGCCAAGAAGCAAGCTGAAACCAAGAAGAAGTCCGACGTTAAGAAGGCTGAGACGGCTAAGAAGAAGGCTGCTGCCGTGAAGAAGAAGGTTGGCAAGAAGAAGGACGCACCGACGAAGGTGACGCCAAAGAACGCCGCCAAGAAAAAGGATGCTCCCAAGAAAGCAGCCACGAAATCTGCGGCTAAGAAAGCAACGAAAAAAGCGACTCAGAAAGTTGCAAAGAAGAAGGTCGCAGCCAAGAAGAAGACCGCGACTAAAAAGAAAGTTGCTGCCAAGAAGAAAGTCGTGAGTAAGAAGAAGGCTGCCACTAAGCCGAAGGCGACAACGAAAAAGAAGGCAGCCATCAAGAAGAAGGCTGCTCGCAAGAAGAAGAAGTAGCCAGCGTCATGGTGCCGCATGGCCACTCTTCCCAACGTCTCATTCTAGCCTCGGCATCTCCCCGCCGACGTGACTTACTCACGGAATGGGGTATTCCGTACATTTCCATGATCGCTGACGTTGATGAAACGCTCAGGGCATCAGAGTTGTGTGAAGTCCAAGCTGAGCTCTTGGCCATTCTCAAAGTCACGACCATCGCCGCGAAACTGACTGAATCCAATTGGATCCTGGGCGCTGACACCTTGGTTTCCAGCCAGGGAAAAGTTTTAGGGAAACCTCGAGACGATCAACACGCCGCCGAGATGTTGCGATTGCTTTCTGGTGCGACGGTTGAGGTGGCAACCGGAGTCGCCCTCATTGGCCACGGCGGCGCGTGCGCATCTGGCCATGTCGTGACCCGCCTGCAAATGCGCCCATTCGACAACGACGAAATTCAAGCCTATGTCGCGACTGGCGAGCCCATGGGAAAGGCCGGGTCTTTTGCCATACAAGGACAGGGCGGTGCCTTGATTGAAAGTCGTGACGGGTCCTACAGCAATGTTGTAGGTCTACCAAAAGCTCTAGTTATGGAGCTTCTCCAAAGCGCAAGCTTTCCTGGCATTCCGCAGGAATAAACGGCGATTTCGGCGATTCCAAGTCACCTATTCTCTAACACTGACCTGCAGTAAGGGTGATCGCTTCGGAAGTTGAAATTTGTACCTGCGGGGCGTTCCGGTCGAGAGTATACTGGGCCCATGTGTGACACCGACGAACGATTCATTCGTTACCTTTCTTTATTCCTTGTCGTGTTAGGACTTGCCCTCACGCTGTTCTGGGATTCAGATGACGATGTCGAATCTGCTCGGCCCGTCTTAGGACGCACAAACGCAGAAGTTAAGTCGGATCCCATTGGCAAGGATCAAAACCTTGTGATCTACCAACAACGAAAAAATACAAAGGGGCAAGATGATGAGAACAAGTAAAGCAGTTGTCTTTCTGCTGGCACTTTCACTTGTCTTTGCTCTATCGGCTTGTGCGACGAATCAAGACGCTCAACCCGGTGACACCAAGGGGAGAAATGAGCGGACTGACAAGCCAAAGGAGCCTTCGTCAGACCAAGAGCACCCTGGCGCGACCGAAGGCCTCAGTCAGCTGTGGGTTGGTGACGAAGAACTCTGGTTGGAAGTCGCTCATGATTCAGCTTCCCGAGGTCGCGGTTTGTCTGGACGTATGAAGCTAAGTGAACGTCAAGGCATGGTTTTTCTCTACGGCATGTCTGAAGATCGTAGTTTCTGGATGAAGAATACCTGGGTGCCATTGGACGTCGCCTTTGTCGACGATGACATGACAATTACGCGAATCGTGTCATTAGATCCGCCGGCACCAGATTGCGCAGATGTCGACATGCCACGAGCCAAGTCTCAGGGGCCGGCTCGTCATGTCGTTGAGATGTCCAAGGGGTGGTTTAAGGCCCATGGGTTAGGCGCCGGATCTTCCGTTCGCTTCTCGCCTGAGTTGTCTGATATCGCGAAGGGGATCGAATTCTAATGCATCAAGGACTACCAACCCTTCCGCCTCGCCGAGCTTGGTTTCTCATATATCTCTCGCCGGCTTTGCTCGCATGCTTAGCGATTACGGCTGTCATCTATTTTCGTCAACAACCTGTCGGAGTCGGAGGCGACCACGAGATCGGTGAAGACAGTTATCGAGAAGTGATGCAGTTGATCGAAAAGAACCAAGTCGCCGGTGTGTCGCGAGATCAATTGATCTACGGCGCCATCAACGGCATGGCAAGTGTTCTCGATCGTCATTCACGGGGTTACGATCAGACTGAGTGGCAGGAATTCCAACGATCATCACGCGGGACACGTGCAGGTATCGGGAT
>JBLINQ010000075.1:0-24247 GCA_047639315.1 Planctomycetota bacterium | reverse complement strand
ATCCAACCACATCAATAGGATTTGTGATCACTCCTGGACCATGATCGAAGAGCTCGAAGATTGACTTGCCTAAAGCAGCTGGTGACCAGAGTGTGCCAAAACGAGCGCTAAGATCTTTTCCCGTGCCGGCGACAACTGGGTCGACGCCATTACCTGGAGTGATGCCAACGACCGTATTGATCGACGGATTGCCGTTATAACCGGGAACGTAAATCGCAATGTCATCGTTGTCCGTGATGACAATCTCGCCACCATGTGGGCCCGTCTGATTGGAGAATTCGGCGAGGTGATCGTGAACAAACTTGACCTTGGTCAAGCCATTGGCGTCCTTGAACTGTTGGGCATAAATGCGCGTGTTGGCATAGGCCGGCCCGCCTCCCGGCGCAACTGCTTCAGGCACAAGGTCATTGTAGAAACTCATGATACGACGGACGCCAAGCCGCACATTGGCAACGGTCGGACTCGGAAAACTATTATCCACCTGCCCAAACGACACGAAGCCATTGGACGAGATATGAGCCTGCGTGAAATTGAGGCCGTAGTACTGAAACTGAAATCCCTGCTTAAAAGTAAACGTTCCTGAGAGGTCACCCGAGAGCGCAAACTCTTGGTAGCCACTCACAAATTTGCCGAGGATGGCGGGAGTGGAACTCACATTGAAGGGCCCATTAGATGGGTCGGTAACAACCGCTTGGCTACCGATTTCGAACTCTCCAAATCCTGGGAGCGGCAAGCAATTGCCGACGGACGCGCCGGACGGAAAACAGGTTGGCATCATTGTTGTGCGACTGAATTCACCAGTCGCAGAAGTAATCGTCTTACTAGTCAAGCTAGCAAAACCATTGAAGAGAGTTTGATCGCCATAACCAGGCGCTCCCCTATCAGCCACGTCAATTTGCATCCCGAAAAGCGTGGTCGCATTGATGTCGATCACAAGACCGGAATTTGATGCGACGCCGAAGATCAGGGCGACAGGTCCAACAACTGGAAAGCCGCGAATGTTGAGAACGATCGGCGAATCAGTGATCGCGTTTCTTAGAATCGGCGACGCTTCTCCAATGGAAGTATTGGCTGGGGCGTCAGACATATATTGGTTAAAGGCTCCGCCAACGACACCTTGGGCGTAACCAACACCCCACGTCAGGAAAATTAGCGACAAAGTCAGAAAGGTAGTTTTGATCATTTGGAAAGATTCCCTCGAATCAGGAGTACGCACCCGGCGATTCTATGCTTACCAGTTCGCAAATTGAAACAAATATGAAGTCATTCGTGAAATAGGGATTCGGGCTCTGACTGAGTCTTCCAATACCTTGTTTCAGAAATCCACGGCAGGGTCAGCTCCAATAGGAAACGCCCCCTGCTCAGCTAAGGAACAGGGGGCGTTGTCTCTGAATGCTGTTGTTCGGCTTAGCCGTAAAGCGGGAAACGCTTGCACATGGCCAGCACTTCACCGCGCACTTCGGCTATGACGCCTTCATCGTTGGGACTCGTGATCACGCGATCGATAAGATTGACTATCTCAACAAAGTCAGCCTCCATGAGGCCTCGCGTTGTCATGGCTGGGGTGCCAAGGCGAATACCGCTAGTCACCATCGGGCTCCGGTCGTCGAAAGGCACCATGTTCTTGTTGGTGGTGATGTCTGCTTCGCTAAGAACTCGCTCTGCCTTCTTGCCACTGAGGCCTTTGTTGCGCAGATCGATCAGGCACAAATGGTTGTCTGTACCGTTGGAGACGAGCTTGTAGTCTTTGGCGATGAAGGCATCGGCCATGGCTTTGGCGTTCTTCCGCACTTGCTGGGTGTACGTTTTGAATTCAGGCTTGAGTGCTTCGGCAAAGGCGACGGCCTTGGCAGCAATGACGTGCATCAGCGGGCCACCTTGAACGCCAGGAAACACTGCCGAGTCAAAGAGCTCTGACATCTTCTTAACCCGGCCACTCTTGGCGGCTACTTTTCCAAGTGGGTTATCGATGTCGTTGCCAATCAAGATCATGCCGCCACGAGGACCCCGAAGAGTCTTGTGCGTTGTTGTGGTCACGACGTGGCAATGTGGCAAAGGGTCTCTCAGCTCACCTGTTGCGATAAGGCCAGCCGTGTGCGCCATATCCATCCACAACAGTGCGCCAACTTCGTCGGCAATTTCACGGAAGCGTTTGTAGTCGAAGTCGCGAACGTAGGCACTGGCGCCGATCGAGATCATCTTGGGCTTAATGGCGCGCGCCTTTTCAGCCAGCTTGTCCATATCGATTCGTCCGGCATTCGGGCCAGACTCTTCGACTCCATAAAATTGAGCGTCGTAGAGGATGCCTGAAAAATTGACCGGGCTGCCGTGGGTCAAGTGCCCACCGTGGGATAGGTCGAGCCCAAGCAACGTGTCACCTGGATTGAGCATGGCCAAGTAGACGGCGGCGTTGGCTGAAGCGCCGGAGTGTGGCTGGACATTGACCCAATCGCAGTTGAAAAGCTTCTTGGCGCGCTCGCGCGCCAGCTCTTCGGCCTCATCCACATACTTGCAACCACCGTAGTAGCGCTTGCCGGGGAGGCCCTCTGCATATTTATTCGTCAAGACGCTGCCTTGGGCTTCCATCACGGCACGGCTTGTGAAGTTTTCGGAGGCGATTAGTTCGATCCCGTCCTCTTGTCTGTCAAGCTCACGCTGGATCGACGCAAAAACTTCTGGATCTTGTTTGCTGAGTTCACTCATCTTCTTCGCTTACCTTGACTTAGGTTCAACGCTCAAACTTGTTTCAAAACGGCTCTTAATCACAGCCAAAACAGCTTAAGACACTGGGTCACCATACACGATAAATATGCAGGGGAACCTGCATCGCGACTTCGCTGTTCCCCGCTCTTGAGCAAGGACGGGAAAAATGACAATCGCTAAAGATAATACTGGGTCTGTGGCGCCGACCCAAGCGTCACGCATTACCCTGGAGACGGATAAATCGTTTCGCTTCCTATTCTTAGGAGGCACTTCCGTGGCCGCCGGGGCTGAAATTGTAGTCGACGCTTTTCAGCGGGCCTTCGGTCGTCATGACAACGCCGCGTTGATCATTGGAGCCGCCGCCGAAAATCCGGAATTATTGAATGTTCCCTGGCTTGCTCAAGCCTTTGATTCAGAAGAGGCGCCAGAAGCCGAACTCATCGACTTCGGACTGAACAAGAACGAATTCGACGATGTTCTGGCTCAATGCGATGCCATCTTCTGTATGGGTGACCAAGCACGAGACCAAGCATTCTTGCGCCGAGCGGTGGAACACAATGTGACAGTCATTCTGCCCGAGTCCGAGATGAAGAGTGCAGGTTTAGATCACAGCACATCCTATCCGGTATTGGCCGGCGTTGGTGCCGAGCTTGTCACACAGCAAGTACCTAGTGTGCATCCGCAAGATCTTGCTGGCGTATTCCGACGGGTCATCGCCGAGCCCACTCACGTGGCCGACAAGATTCGCTTAGCGAAGAACACGTGGACCGCTCCTCAAACTGCAGAGCCTCAAGGCGAAAAACTCGAAGTCACTGCCCCAGACATCTCGATCTGTTGGGGTGCGGCTGCATTCAATTATTCCGGATACGCGAAAGTGACTCGCAATGTCTTAAGCACGCTGGATCGCCACGGAGCCAATTTCGGCTACCACGGCCACGGCGCTGATCAGAATTTCGTCGATGAGCTCGAGGCGAATCCAGAGATGGAGGCCTACTGGAGTAGGGTCATTGCAAACCAATCAAAGAACGGCGTCTATTGCAGTTTCCACCCACCCTTCCGCATTGATGGTGAGAGCTTCTATCGACTCCTCAAGACCGAAAACACCCAACTCAAGGCGATCGCGGCTGTCACCATGTTCGAGACAGATCGAATTCCAGCAGGTTGGGCTGCGGAATGCAACGTAGCGGATGAGGTCTGGGTTCCCTGCCAATTCAACATTGATAGCTTCACCAAGGGCGGGGTTGATCCGAAGAAGCTCAAGAAATTCCAGCTGGGAATCGATGCTGAGCCTTACGCGACACCAGGGGCCCCCTTTGAAATCCCTGGGCGACGAGGATTCAACTTCCTAAGTATCTTCGATTGGGCCTTACGTAAAGGTTGGGACGTACTCTTGCGGGCCTACTTCGAGGCGTTCACCATTGATGATGATGTCAGCCTGACCATCCGCGCCTATGCTGCGATTGATGACCAAGACCCAATAGAGAAACAAATCCAGGACTTCATGAAAGCCGAAGGGGTCGATCCGCTGCGGGCCCCTAAAATCATCATGATCGATCGGTTTATCTCCGAAGCTCAGATGCCATCGCTGTACCAAGCTGCGGACGCCTTTGTCATGCCATCCCGTGGTGAAGGCTGGGGATTGCCTTACATGGAGGCCATGGCAGCAGGATTACCAACCATTGGAACACGGTGGAGTGGTCAGTTGGAATTCATGAATGATACCAACAGCCATCTCATCGACTTAGAAGGCCTGGTCCCTGTCTTCTCAGCTCAAACAAGATTGTCGCCATTTTATGAATCAGACCATCTTTGGGCTCAACCAAGCACATGTCACCTCAAAGAGATCATGCGCGAAGTTGTCGCGAATCCAGAACAAGCCAAGGCACTGGGACAAATAGCTCAGGATGACGTTCGTCAGAATTGGACTTGCGACCACATGGTGCAGAACCTGTATCGCCTGAGTCAAGATCTCCTAGAACGCAAATTAGCCGAAGCACAACAAGAAGCACCTCCAGAGATTGTCTCCCAAGAGCGCGTGCCACAAGTCGCGTGGACTGGCCCCATCTATGACGCCAGTGGCTACGCTGATGAAGGCCGCAATTTCCTTCACCCGTTGATTGACGATGGCATCAGTGTCCTTTCGTTCCCAATGAACTGGACTAAGAGGTCGGCGGAGCTTTCAGCAGCCGAGAAAGACAAGCTCGTTAAACTTGAGTCGACACAACTCATCAACGACAAACAAGCCGTCATGGTGCAACACACCTTGGGTGAGATTCTTGAACCGAGCCGAGCCGGGCATCCATGCGCTGGCAGGACCATGTTTGAGACCGACTCACTGCCAGCGAACTGGGTCACGCGTTGCAACACCATGAACCGCGTGTGGGTCCCTTCTCAGTTCAATGTAGATTCCTTTGTCAACGGTGGTGTCGAACCGCACCGCATTCGGATTCTGCATCCAGCACTGGATGTTGATCGTTTCCAGAACATTGGCACACCGATCGATTTCGGCACCGGCAAGAAAGTCAACTTCCTATCGGTCTTCGACTGGACTTGCCGTAAAGGCTGGGACGTTCTACTCCGGGCCTGGGCGGCGGAATTCCGCCCTGAAGATGACGTATGCCTTGTGCTCAAAGTCTGGTCGTCACTCAACAAGCCCGCTTCAATGATCGGTGAAGAAATCGAACAGTTTCTGGACCACAGTTTGGGAATCACCTCAGATCAATGCGCCGAAATCATGATCTATGATCATCACATCCCTGAGGATGACATGCCTCGACTCTACGCTGGCGCCGATGCTTTTGTGTTGCCCACACGCGGAGAAGGTTGGGGTCGTCCCATCATGGAAGCGATGGCAGCCGGCGTCATTACAATCGCCACCAACTGGGGCGGTAACACAGAATTCATGGATGACACGAACTCTCTCCCAGTCGACTACAAGCTGACTCCTTGCTCACCCGAAGCGATCAAAGAAGCCCGATGGTTCAAAGGGCACAATTGGGCCGAGTGTTACGAACCACATCTCAGGCTCATGATGCGTCGGGTAGTTGCCGGGGACAAGTACTTGCCAGCCCTGGCAGCTAAGGGGCGCGAAGACATCCTGACAAATTTTGATCGCAAGACCATTGGTACCAGATTGCGCGCACTGCTTGTTGATCTCGCCGGTTCGCATGCGAACTAAGACCAAACGAGCCGAGGCGTACATTGCCATTTAGACTCTGCTCTCATAGCGGTGATCTAAGATGACCGCTGATACCGGCAACCACATAGCAAAAAAAATCCATGACAACGTCATGGATTTTTTGATGTTCAGTGAGAGACCGATTGACGCCTCAGGTGGTTTTAGGTTGCCAGCTGAACTCGAGCTCAGGCTCTAAGCGGTCGGTGCACGGGCCAAGGAACGGTAGATTGCCTCAGTGAGTTCTGCGGTTCGGTCCCAATCGCAAATCACTTCCGTACGTTGGGCAATGATACTGCGGGCAACCTGGCGCTGTTCTTTTTCGGCAATGGCCTGAAGGACAGCGCGGCGAATCGATTCGCGATCCGTTGGGTCGCAGTAGTAAACCGCATCGCTGAAATACTCGAATTCGGACGAGCGATTGCTGACCACCATAGGACATTCAGAAACTGCGGCTTCGAGATTGGCGAGGGCTGCACCCTCAGCAAAACTTGGAAGGACATGGACAGCTGCGGCTTTGAAGGCCGATGCAACCATCTCGATAGGTTGCTTGCCAAGAGTGAAGACTCGGGTCGTTCCCACTTTGTCGCAAGCACCAAGATAGTCGGTTTCAAAGCAAGGTCCGATCAGGACAATGTCGAGGTCTTCGTTTTTCAGCGCTTCCATGATCATGATTTGATTCTTGCGGCGTTCGATCGAACCGACACAGAGAACGAAGTCTTTTAGCTGGAATTGCTCGACGAAAAGCTCAGGGGTCGCATTCTTGAAGGTCTCGGCATGGACGCCATGTGGCACCACGCTAAATGGGAATGACGAGGCACGAGTCTTTTGGAACAGTGCCTTGACTTCACTCTGGCTAGTGACACAAACGTGGTCGACCAAACCGACTAACTCGGCAAGGGTGTTAAAGAATCCATCCTCGAATTCGTTGGGTGCCCATCTCTTGAAGTCGTCAAATTGACCGACGCCGTTTTCAAAATTCTGCCATAGCAAGGGCCATTGATTTTCTGGCATCTGCTTCATGTGGCACAGGAACTGGCCAGCCCAGAGAAGCTCACCAAGATCCAAGTAGATTGGCGACCAAACGATCGGCACACCTTGTCGGTGAACATTGCGAATCTGCTGGGCTGCGGTATCAGGCAACCACACGTTGAAACAATGGACAATATCGTAGCCGCGGCAGTCAGGATCGACTTCATAGGTCACATCGACATGATGGCCTCGCTTTTCCAGCCCAGCTTTGGTCTCACGCATCACAATACCCGCGCCCCCATTGACATCGATGTCATTGCGGTAGGCACAGAGAATACGAAGGGTGTTGTCTGAGCGAGCTGGTGCTACTGGGGTGACCGGAGTAACTGGGATTGTCTCGGTCGACTCGAAATCCCCTTGTTGTTCCGTTAGCCAGTGGCGCACGGCATCTTCAAGTTGGGCATCTCGCAGCAAAATGGCTCCGGGCGCGATTCGTTCGCCTTCCTTACCCGGCAAGTGCGGTAAAGCCATCACTTCGATGCCGGCCGCTAAGGCAGCGGCAATCCACGGTGCGCCGACATGAGTAATGAGAAGATCGGCATTCGCTAATGCTTGTTCGATTGTACCATCGACAAACTTCGGTACGGGGACGCCTAAGTCTTTGGCCCACGCCGCAAAAGACATACGTAGCTTACCTTCATCGACCATGGTCGTCCGGCCAGTACGCTCTTCTGAGTCAGGTTTCTGGCGGATTTCGGCGCGGTCGCAAACAGTATCAGCGAGCATCAAGACGCGACGCTCCAAAGAGATCATTCGCCGCGCCAGCTCCGCGTGGAGCGACCCAGCTCCGCTCGGATGTGCCGGTGCGTAAAGGATCGTCTTCTTCTTTGCCTCTGGACGTTTCAGTGTTTCGAAACGAGTCGGCGCACAGGCGCGAAAAGTGAGGTTAGGAAAACCGTTGCTCATTGCCGCCGTTCGGGGCATGAATTGATGCAAGGCTCCTTCATAGTGTTCTGGCCAGATTTCTTGGTCTTGGCGACAATGCGGGCAGTGGTGATCCCCCATGGGGACGCCGCAAACGAGGTGTTGCTGCGAGACAAATGGCTGGCCACAAGCTCCGCATGAGAGCTCGAGTTCTGCACCCGACTCCTTCGAAGTCAGCCTGGTGATTGTTGGCCTAATTCCGGTGCTGCGCATCTCGATTGCTCCTGGGATCATCCCTGCATAATTATCGACTGCATCGGTCCAATACTTGAACCGCAGAGACAATCAGACCGTCGTATGTGGTTTCTATGATGCGAGTTCGGCTGATTCGCTGACGGAATTCATCACTTCATGAATACCGTCCGGGACAGTCTTGGTGATTTCGAAGCCAAGAACGGTCTTGATCCGGTCGAAGCTCACACGGTAATCACGAGGATCCTCGTTCTTCGTCACCCGCTCAATCTCGAGATCTCCGCCAACCGCTTCACAGATCATCGTGACCAGTTGACCCTTCTTGTAGTTCTCGGTGGTGTCGCCGACATTAAAGACCTGTCCCGCAACCTCTTCGGCCGATGACGAGAGCGCCATCAAAATGGCACGAGCGGCATCAAAGACGTGGACATACGGCCGCCAGAATTGTTCACCATAGACCACAAGATGGCGGTCGCGAACAAGGTCACGAGTGAACTCATTGACTGTGAGGTCAAATCTCATGCGTGGCGACATGCCAAACAAGGTGGCGAAACGAAGCAAAATAGGAACTGCTGCTGGCGGAATGCCGTGTTCGCACTTAGCCAGGAGGTGTTGTTCGAATTCTACTTTTGATCGAGCGTAAAGAGAGACTGGGCGCAACTCGGAACTTTCGGTGACATAGCCACTGGCATCCATCATGCGGCCGTAGTTGCTGCAGGTCGATGCAAAGAGGAAACGTTTTACGCCGGCTGCAATGGCTGCATCGTGTAAACGGATGGAGGCATCGTAGTTCACCTCTTGGGCCAGATCTGGTTCTCGGGCGCAAGCAGGATCACCGACGATTCCCGCCAAGTGAACGACTGCATCGATTCCATTGAGGGCATGCGCCACAGTTTCAGTATCGCGGATATCGCCCTGGATGAACTCGAATTCGTCAACATCTTCCAGTTCGCTCAGATGATCTTGTGGACCGTGTAGAAGACAATCCAACACACGAACTTCATGGTGTTCATTCAAAAGGTGGCGAGTCAGGACACTGCCCAAGTAACCCGCGCCTCCGGTGATTAATACGTGCACTAACTTTTCCCCCAACCTGTTCCTACGCTGCGTTGCCCCAACTCCATCAAGGCATTGGTCACTCTTTCGCGACCTTTGCCATCAACGAGCCGAAGTCCGGCCTGCGCCATTCTTTGCCGCGTTGCTAAGTCAGCAGCTTCTTCAACAAGCACAGCCAACTCAGAACGAATACATTCTTCTGCGGCGACCGCGACGGCTTTCGCCGCACCCGAGGCCACCAAAGCTTGAGCGACTTCCACCTCGTGATCGGCGGTCGGAACCAAAACACTGGGTGTTCCAGTCGCCGCCAACTCGTAAGCAGTTCGGCCGCCAGCCGAAACAACTAAGTCGGCCGCTACCATCAACATCGACAGATCAGGCACATTTTCTTGCACTCTAACCTGGGTTTTCATGCCAAAATGGATGTTTTTCATGTCACTGCGGGAGCCAAAGGCCGGTCCTTGGACCACCGTGATGCTCTTGCCTATGTTGTTTTCTACCAGTGATTTGACGACGGTTGGCGTGAAGCCCATGGGGTCAGCACCACCCATGGTGACAAGGATCTTGTCAAGTTCTGGGTTTACCCGCTCATTGCGCCGACCATCGAACTGTCGCCCTAAGACGATGAAGGATGGCCCCAAGAGTTTGTTGCCAATATGGCCGGCATATTCGTGATGACTGTCAAGAATGTTGCCGTTCACAACAAGATCGGCATGGACCGTTTTCTGGCCGAGATCATCGATCACGACGACAGGAATCCTAGCTTCGTGAATCAGCCGAGTTTCAGCTTCTTCAAGGTGAAGGAGGTCGAACACGACGAGGTTCGGTTCAAGATCGAGAATCTTCGCCGTTGATTGAGTGATATCCCGATCAGAGCTGAGCGTGAGGACTTGAAAGCCTCGAGACCGAACGAAGTCATTGCCGAGTGGGTCTTCTCGCATGAGAAAAACCACTTCTTCTCCCTTGTCTTTCAGGTCTTCGGCGAGGGACACACAGCGAAATGCGTGCCCCATCGCAACGTGAAGAATCTGTCCGGCATCAACTCGAAATAGTACTTTCGACATGATGTTCTATTTCTTCGGCAGAACTTCGCCAGACCTCATCTTTTGCCATTCATCGGTTGCAAACTTCTGCTGAATGTCAGCATTCACAAGAAAGAGCTCTGGCATGTCATTGGCAAGTGCCACGACTTCAGGAAGATCGAGTGGTGTATTGCGACGGCAAAGCTCACGCTCGACATCGCGCATCAACTCAAGGTCTTCTTCGGTATCGACGGTCAACCGGAGATTCGGTTTCCCAATCGTCACTGGCGGAGTCATACGGCCAAAACGGAATTTGGCTGGATGCTTCGTGATATAGGCGTTTAGGTGTTCACGATCCTTGGGATCGGTTGCTTCGCGATCAGCGATCTGCAAGGCATCGAATGAGAAGACACCAATGTCTGCACCCAAGGGAAGCCCCGGCATCCAAACGTAATCTAATTTTTCCCGCTGGAGGAAAGACACCAGAACCTCGACCATCTGTGGGTCAATCAGTGGATTATCGCCGTAGGCAACGACAACTGAATCGCAAGGCGAAGCGCCGATGGCTTTGACAACACGTCCTAAGACGTCATTGACTGAACCCCGACAGACTTGAACTTGCAGTGCGTTTCCGAGATCAGAGAGTTGGTCGTCTGACTCGTCCGTCGTCGTCGCGAGAATCACTCCGTCCAGAAATCGAGTTTGCTTCATCCGACGGATTACCCGCTCCAAGAGCGGAATGCCACCGATTTCTGCCATCGCTTTTCCGGGAAGTCGTGTCGAATCAAAACGCGAAAGAACGACTCCAACTGTAGTACCATCGGTCATCATGCGAGGCTCCCTTGTCCCACGAGTTTTAGATCAAATGCCTGGTTCTTTTCGATGTCAACAAGGGCAACAGCACCCACCACAAGTGGGCGTTGGTCAGGTGCAAGAATGGCCTCGGGCCTCACGCATGCCACCATATCGTCTGTGATGACTGTTCCCTGAGCGATCGCCGAACGAGCGAAGAGCCCGCGGCGGTAGAGGCGCCCCTCTGGTCGATCTGGACGATCTTGATTGAGTTGAGGCTTGCCCAAGGAGGCCTCGATCGTGCGCACGCCGCTCACGAGATCAGCGAGTTCCGCTGGATCCATTGAGATGGCGTGGTCTGGACCAGGCAAGGTCTTGTCTGTAGTAAAGTGTTTCTCGATGACGCAGGCACCCAAGGTGGTCGCCGCAAAAACAACGGCGTTGCCTAAGACATGGTCACTCCAGCCAACCAGAGTGCCAAACTCTTGTTCCATCCAATTCATGGTACGCAAGTTAACGTCAGCTGGGTCGGTTGGATACTTGGAGATGCAATGCAGAAGCACAACGTCGTTACATCCAACCTCTGCCAGCGTTTCGAGCGCCTGACTGACTTCACTTTCGACGGCCATGCCAGTCGAGAGAATGAGTGGCTTGCCCTTTGAGGCTGCGTGCCTCAAGAGCGGAAGATTTGTGAGATCCATCGAGGCAATCTTGAACGCTGGCGAACCGATTGCATGGAGAAGGTCCACGGATTCACAGTCATAGGGGGTCGACAAAAAGTCGACGCCTTTTTCCTTGGCTCGTGCTGCCAAAGCAACGTGCGCTTTGTGACCCAGTTCGCCATGACGAATCACTTCGAAGTGATCAACCGAATCGAGAACCAGATCTTCGGCACGGTAAGTTTGAAACTTGACAGCGTCGGCACCGGCTTCGGCCGCCGCATCAATCATGGCAAAGGCAAGGTCAAGGTCACCTTCGTGGTTAAACCCAATTTCGGCGATCACGTAGGCTCTTTGCCCAATCTCAGTATTTCCAATTTTCATTATCTTGCTTGATGCGGCGCTATTCGCGCCACACTCCTCCTTGCCATTCCATATTTTCCATATCCCAATCGTCCGGGATCCACTCGGCACCATGCTTCTCAACGCCATGACGGCAGTAGTCGCATCCTTTTAATTCACAGCGACGATTGTCTTTGTGGAGGTCACGAATTTGATTGAGTTTGTCGGATTTCCAAGCATCCGCGATCGTTGTTTCTTTGTTGTCAATGACTCGCCAGGTGCCATCTTCGCCGCGCACCTTCTTGTCAGTGCTACCCTCATAGCGCCCAACGACAAGATCTTGTTCTTCGTTGTGAGCACCAGTGCACGGCAAGAGAACACCGTTGGCTGAGAGGGTCAGTCGTTGGAATGGATATTGGCAGGCCCAATCTTCCAGCACGACATCATCGGGCAATTCGTCTTCCCTGAAGTCCAACAGTTCATTGACAGTGATCCAGCCGACTCCGGCTTCTTTCATGAAATCGTGATACGCCTGCGGGTCACGGGCAATCGCTGGATAAATGGTGTTGGTACGAATCTGAGGGCGCGTCTTGCCGGCCGCGTCACGCGCTTCCGTCAAACGCCGTATATTACTCGCGACAACTTCAAAGGCATTGTAGTCCGTGCCCTCTTTGTTTTTCGGCGTGCGGATCTTGTTGTAGACATCGTCGAGGCCGTCGATGGAAAAGCTGATCCAACTTGGTTCTGCTTCGACGATGGCATCAATCATCACGTCATCGAGGAGTTGACCGTGAGTGAGTGAGGTGATCTCCAAGATTCCGCGTTCGCGTGCATACTTGAGTACATCGGCGAAACGGAATTCGTTGCCATCCTCATCACGCCCGCGATACATCGTGGATTCGCCACGCCAGCTAAAGAGCATGGATGGCACATCAAGTTCCGCGCATTCGTCGATAGCAGCTTTCACCACCGGCCATGGCAGCATTCGCTGAGCACCGACGGCTGCATCCTGAAACTCATCCGTCATCGTGTAGCACATGCTGCAACCAAGATTGCAAGTACTGACAAGTTCGACGGTCACAGCTAAGGGCTGCGGACCGGGATCGAATTCCTTGGCACGGCGATACCATTCGGCACGATAATGATCGTAGCGTTCGCGTTCTTGGGTGGTGGGAAACTGAGCGGCCAAAAAAGCCTCTTCACGGCTCATTGTGTCGAAGCTGAATTGCGAAGAGTTTACAGGAACCTGATCCTGCTTTCCTTGCCAATCCTTCTTCAACTGCTCTTCACGCGGCCGAATCGCCGTCTTCACCTTGGTCATGTCGATCCCCAATCGTTGCATGTTCATGCGGTCTCACGATTTAAGTTATCGACCGCCCCAGCATGAATATTCACAGGAATCGGCAAGAAGATTAGATTGAAGGCTATTTTTCTAAGAAACGAATCACTTCGAAGCATTCGACCGCCTGGAGGCCCAATGGACGGGCGTCAGCGCAGTTCTTGGCCAAGATGTCATCAACTAAGTCGGCCAATCCTCGGTCGATTTCGGACGCATGAGCCAGGCAGGCTTCTCGTTTTTTCTTGAGGGTCGAAGAAATGTCTCTCAGAAAACGGCCATCGAATGAGCCTGCGGAGGCATAGAGATTACTCCGATAGCACAAGAACGACGGAACATGGCGGCAGGCTGAGAGAGCAGCTCGAGCTAAATTGTGATGATCAAGATGAACATCATCTAGCCAATGGCTGTAGACGAGGTCTGGTTTGAAGTCGTCAACTAAACGGCGAAGAGCGACGACGAGCGCCTCATCACAAACTAGGTTGTTGGTTTCGAACCCGCCACAATGCACCTCGTCGATCCCCAAGATGGCTGCGGCCGCTTCGCCCTCACTTCGAGCGACGTCAGGATCGCGCATTTGGCTGCCATCGATCCCAAGATACCCGGAGTGTGTCGCAACAAAGATAGCGACGTCATCGCCGTCAGCGCGATGTTTCGCCAAGCTTCCGCCACAACCGATTTCCACGTCGTCGAAATGTGCACCAATGGCAAGTATTCGCATACCACTCCCAATCTCGTCTTCTATACAATTCGGGTTTTTCGGCAGCAACCATGAATGAAAACCCAAGTTCTGGCCGTGTTTTGTCGATTTATTATGCAGAGGGATGGTTGTTTATCAGCTGATCGCCCTGATCGAGGTGCGCTAAGAATAGCATATCTCTCTAATTTGCAATGGTTTACGGAGATCTCTGATGTGGAAAGTACCCCTATTCGACAGCACTATCGGGTCAGAAGAGAAGGATGCCGTCATGGCGGTCCTCGATTCGGGTTGGCTGACAATGGGACCCATCACCCGAGATTTTGAGTCTCTTTTTGCCTCCTTTGTCGGAGTCGACCATGCCGTCGCCGTAGCGAATGGAACAGCTGCCCTCCATCTCAGCTTGATGGCCATCGGAATCAAACCAGGTGACGAGGTGATCTGCCCATCACTGACTTTCTCGGCAACTTCCAATGCCATACTTCACGCCGGTGGGACGCCCGTCTTCGCCGATGTCGAGAGTAAGACCGATCTCAATATCTCGGCCCGGACGATTGCACAGAAGCTCACGGACAAGACAAAAGCCATCATCGTTGTTCATTACGCTGGCTATTCTTGTGACATGGAAAACATCAACCGCTTAGCAGATATTCACAACCTCTTGGTGATCGAAGATGCAGCCCATGCCCCAGGGGCGAGTCAAGGTTCAGAGCCATGTGGCTCAATGGGCACCACCGGCTGTTTCAGTTTCTACAGCAATAAGAACATGACAACCGGTGAGGGTGGCATGGTCACAACGAACGACCAAGCCCTTGCGGACAAGATCCGATCGCTCCGGTCGCACGGCATGACAACAAGTGCCAGCGATCGTCACTCGGGCAAAGCACGAAGCTACGACGTCGTCGACTTGGGCATGAACTATCGCATTGACGAAATTCGCAGCGCACTGGGTATCTGTCAGCTTGCCAAGCTCGACCTGCACAATTCAAAACGCAAAGAGCTCGATACGCTTTACCGTGTACTGCTTGAGGACGTCGAAGAGCTGAGTGTCCCTTTTGCGGACAATCCGGCTTTAGAAGGATCGTCTTGCCATGTGTTCTCAACCGTCCTAGCGCCCGAACTCGATGTGCCTGGTTTCAGAGATTGTCTCAGAGATTCTGGTGTGCAGACTAGCCACCACTATCCAGCGATCCACCTTCTTGACTGGTATCAGCGTGAATTTGGTTTTAAGCCTGGGATGCTGCCGACCACAGAAGCCGTCTCAGACTCGCAAGTGACTCTGCCGCTCTATCCAGGAATGAACGAAGACATGGTTCATATCGTCGTCGACGCAGTCAAATCAACTCTCGTGGGGAGCCACTAAGATGCGGATCCTTGGCCTTAATCATGACATGTTCATTTCCTCGGCAGCGCTGATCGAAGACGGTCAAGTGATTGCCGCAGTCGCTGAAGAGCGTTTTACCCGTGACAAGATGACGCGCGCTTTCCCTAGGCAGTCCATTCAGTACTGTCTCGATGTCGCTGGCATCAAGATTGAAGATGTTGACGCCGTTGCCACGTCGTGGAATCCCGGCGCCTACTTCCGGAAGTTCAATCCCTTGGTTTCGGACAAGCGGCGCCACATGGCGGAGCATTTGTTTGCTGTCCCGGATCATCTCATCGACATGTTCCCAGAAGGCGATCACACCGCCCCTTGGTTAGAACTCAGGATTCCGATCATGGGCCACACCTGCCGTGTGTTCTACGTGACGCATCACAGTGCCCACGCAGCCAACGCCTACCACCTCTCTCCTTTTGATGATGCGGCGATCTTGACCGCCGATTCTCAGGGCGAATATGAGGCAACGACCTGGCAGCACGGCCAAGGTGACCGCATCAAGAAGCTGAAGTCGATTGACTTCCCGCAGTCCTTGGGCGCGTTTTATGCCACTTTCACTGAGTTTCTGGGGTTCCGCCCAAATTCAGACGAATGGAAGGTCATGGCCTTGGGTGCCTATGAAGACGGCCAGAATCCTTACGACGAAATCTTGGCGAACGAGGTCGTTTGCCTCAACGACGATGGCAGCTACACCTTCGACTTGGCGTTCTTCCAAGGGTTCATGCCCGACAAGAAGAATCTTTACACCGATCACATGGTCTCGCGATTTGGCACACCCCGTCAGACTGACGAGCCACTCGAAATGCATCACTACCAGATTGCCGGTGCTGTCCAGCGCCGCGCGGAAGTGATCGCATTTCATATGATGAAAAAGTTGCATGAAGAGACTGGCGCCAAAGACCTATGCGTTGCTGGCGGTTTCTTCATGAATAGCCTTCTCAATGGCAAGATCCGTGAGAATACGCCATTCGAGAATGTCTTCATCTCGTCTTGTCCAGACGATTCGGGCAATGCCATTGGGGCCGCTCTTTTCGCCATGAACGACATCCTTCATCACGGAACTCGGTCGCCACAGACGCATAACTACTACGGCCCCGAATATTCTGACAATGAGATTTCCGAGACGATCAAGAAATATGGCCTGCAAGCTGAGAAATGCGATGACATCTCAGAAACCTGCGCTGATCTCTTGGCCAATGGCAAGCTCGTCGGGTGGTTCCAAGGCCGCATGGAATTGGGTCAACGTGCCCTAGGCAACCGTTCAATCCTGGCTGACCCGCGATGTGAATCAACCCGTGACCAAGTCAATCTGGCGGTCAAGTATCGTGAGAAGTTCAGGCCCTTCGCCCCGGCCATCTTGAAAGAGGAGGCCGCCTCCTGGTTCGATATGGCCCCAGACACGTTAGTGCCCTTCATGGAACAGGTGCATCCAGTGAGGGCCGAGAAGAGAAGCGAAATTGCTGCCTGCGTCCATGCCGACGGCACCGGACGCCTGCAAACAGTCGACGCCGACACGAATCCACGCTTTCACGCTTTGGTTTCGGCATTCCGTGAGAAAACCGGCGTACCAGTCGTTCTGAACACATCGTTCAATTTGAATGGTGAACCTGTCGTTTGCGAGCCGACCGACGCGATCCGCACGTTCTTCTCTTGTGGCTTAGATGCCCTGGCCATGGGAAATTGGCTGATTAAGAAAAACGGATGAAGACAATTTGCATTCACCAGCCTGACTTCGCGCCATGGTTAGGCTTCTTTGACCGCCTGATCGAGGCTGACGTCTACGTTGTCTTCGACGATGCCCAGTTTCTGCGTCGTGGGTGGCATCATCGTGACAAGATCCTTGGCCAGAGTGGGAGCCAATGGCTCACAGTGCCCGTCTTGAAAAAAGGCCGGTACGAGCAAGAAATCCGTGAGGTCGAGATCGACGAAAGTACTGACTGGCGGCGGAAGCACCTAAGCACACTCGCCAATGTTTACGGCAAACGACCTGGGTTTACAGCGACTCACAGTGCGCTGACTGAGATTTATGAACGT
The DNA here is from genome assembly GCA_047639315.1 of Planctomycetota bacterium. Taxonomy (GTDB): domain Bacteria; phylum Planctomycetota; family DRQF01; genus S139-23. The sequence continues at coordinate 6,905 of JBLINQ010000075.1, read as the reverse complement.
CGTCATGCACGTCTCATCGATCTCAACATGGACATCATCACGTGGTTGTTGTCAGAGTTTCACATCGACATTGAAGTGTGTTTCGCCTCCGAACTAAACCTCTCGTCTCGTTCGACAGAGAGGCTTGTCGACATTTGTCGAGCTCACAACGCTCAGAATTATCTGACTGGCGTCGGTGCGAAAGACTACCTTCAAACCGACCCGTTCGCGCGCCACGACATCACAGTTGAGTGGCAAGACTTTCACCATCCCGAATGGAATCAGGGACAAACTCCATTTCTTTCTCGCCTTTCGGCACTAGACGCCTTGTACCAAGGTGCGTCTGCCATCAAGATGCTCAACAGAGAGGAAGCAGGATAGTCTTTCATGACCATTTTGTGATTCGGAGAGAGTTTCTTGACCATCGAAATCTTCAAGCAGGAAAATTGCGATCTGGAGAGTTTCACCGACGTATCGGCCGATCTCGAAAGACTGCCGTTCGACGAGCTTCCAAATTTAAGCACCTCTTTGAAGATCGACGCCCTCAATAAGAGCTTGGCAGTCGACTGGGCATCTGACCGCAGCAGCATGTGGTTGGGTCGGGAAGATGAAACCCATACCGGTTTCGCGGTCTTGAAGCACCTTGACTGGGACAGCGGAATTCTCGGCGTCAGCTGCGCATCTCTTACGCTTCACCTGACAAGTTGCACCGAGTCATCCCGCAAGGCAACAGCCTCACTTCTCATCCACCAGGCACTCACGCACTGCCGCATGGAGAACATTCAGTTCCTATCGACCAAGATCTACAGTGACCGATTCGCCAAAATGCATGCCTTGGAAGACGCTGGTTTCCGATTGATGGATGCCGAGATGATCCTGCGTTTCTCAGGCAACGCCGATGCAGAAGCCAAGGTTGAGGGCCTCGAGTTCTCGACCAAAAGCCAAGAAGAGGTGCCCGGCTTGGCGACCATGGGCAAGCTCTTTCGATTAAGTCGCTTCTTTGCTGACCCACGAATCAGCGATGAAAAAGCAGCCGAATTCTGGAGCGCCAGCGTTAAGGATAGCTGCTTAGGCCACGCCGACAGCTTCCTTGTTGCCATGGCCAACGAAACTGCTCAAGGATTCGTGACCTTCATGGACAATCTTGACTTCGATGCTCTGGATGGCCCATCGATCAGGTCTTTCTTTCACGTCGGAGTCGCGGCATCGGCGCAGGGCCAAGGAGTTGGCACCGCCTTGGTCCGGGCAGCTACGACTGCGAGTATCGAATTCGACCATATCCTCGTTGAAACGCAGTCTCGCAACATGGCGGCCTTGTCGCTCTACCAGAAATGCGGCTTCCGGATCATTGGCTCACGATTCGCGTTTCACTTGTGGCTGTCTTAGTCAGCCAAGTCGGCGTAATCGTAACCAACCCGATCAAGATCAGCTCTTAGGCAAGGTAAAGACATCCTTGGCACTCTTCCACCAGCTTTGCCATGATGACAGCGCCTTTTTCTGTGCGGCCTCTTCTCCGAAGATGTCGTAGCCAAAGTTCTTGCCTGTGACTTCCTGAAGGTAAGGAATCAGAGTGTCTTGAATCATGAATGGCGGCGCCTCACCATCGACCAATGCCTTGATGAGATGAGTGATGCCATCTTTGTTTCCGGTCAACACCATGGCGCGAGCTCCCAGAATTCGGAATTCTGGGTCACTGCCTTCGACCAGCTCCTTGAGCTTCTTGCCGGTGCCATGCATATCACCAATCGCAGCCAATGCTTTACCGACAGCAGCTTTCACATCGTCATCTTCATCAACAAGAGCTGTACACAGTCCTGTCACCGAGCGTGAGTCTGAGAGCTCCGCCAAATCTTGAGCAGCCTTCACGCGCTCGGCAGGAGTCGTGCCATTGGCCAAAAAGCTCAATGCTTCGGCCAAGAGTTCGTCACGTGACGGTCCGGTCGGGGCTGCACCGCCATGAGCATGGCCGTTAGCGCCACCCCCTTCTCCGAGAGTTGGCATCGGCATCACGATCACAACGAGGACCAGCGCCGCAATGGCGGCAAGGCTGACAATCGTTTGAATCAAGAACTTAACTACCACATTGATTGGGGCGACGAAGGCCAAGAGCAGAAAGACCACTTGGGATGCCGCAACACTGGCGGCAATCGGCAGGTCTTCGAGGATGGCAATGGCGTAACCCAACAACGTCGACCCAATGGCAACTGACATGGCAAAAATGGTCGACGTTCCAAGCTTCTTCCCTAAACGCAATCCTGCGATTGGCGGGATCACTAAGAACGAGAAGACCAAGAGGAGTCCGGCAATTCGCAACGCCAAGGCGATGGCAACCGCGAGCGTCGCCATCAGAATCATCTGATAGCGATGAACCGGGACGCGGATCGATCTGGCGAATTCAGGATCAAATGACACCAAGAGAAACTGGCGCCTCATTTTGCCGTGAACCAAAGCGACGGCGATGATGCCAAACCAAAGAAGAAACAATTCTTCCGGTCGTGAGAGCAAGACATCGCCGGCCAGAATGTTCTTCAACTCTGCCAAGCCGCGGGCGCTTCCCCACACCATCAAGATCGACAGCGACGAAGAAGCGGCAAAGACGATACCCACCAAGGCATCGGTACTAATGCGGCTACGTCCGGGGCGTGCTTCCAAGCCGAGGGCACCCAAGACCGTGAGCCCAAGACTCCCCAACGTCGAGCCGTAGTTGGCGGCAAATGTCCGTATGCCCGTTGAGAAGAAAGCTGAATCGGCAACAAAGAAAGACGCAGCGACTCCGGCAGCGGCAAGTTGCGCCAAGGCCACGCCGGTAAAGACAATGCGACGGAGCACAGTGAAAACGCCAAGATAGGAGCACAAAAGTGCGATCCCCATCGTCGCCACGTAACTGGCCGCGTGATTCTCTAAGGATGCAATGAACTCATTCATGATTCTTCACCCGGCGCAATCATCCGACCTCGACCAAATTTGTGAACGGCCACTGGCATGCCATAGAGTTCTTTGAGACGTTCTTCGCTCATCATTTCATCGAGTGAACCGCTCATGACCTTCTGGTCATGGATAAAGGCTATGCGGCGCGCATGGCGAGCAACTACATGGAGCATGTGACTCACGAGCACAACGGTTCGTCCTTCGTCGTTAAGGCGTGAGACCACTTTCATGACCTCATGCTCACCGCGTAAGTCCAAGTCGTTGGTGGGTTCATCCAGAATCAGGATCTCAGGATCGAATACGAGGGCACGGGCCACAAGGACGCGCTGTTTCTGACCACCACTGAGATCGCGAAATGAATGTTCGGCATGTTCGGTCATGCCGCATGCGGCGAGTGCCTTAAACACACGTCGTTGAGCGTCAGCGCGATCAATCTCAGGCTCTTCTTCGTCACGGGGCTCTAAGAGGCCCATGGCGACGACTTCCGCCGATGTGAATGGGTAAATAGGATCTAAAACTTGGCGTTGCGGGGCATAGCCGAGTCGGCCCTCATGAAAGACCCGGCCGGCAAGTGGCTTCTGCACGCCCAAGATGGTGCGGAGGAGCGTGGTCTTGCCACTACCGTTAGGGCCGACAATGGCAAGGAAGTCACCCTGCTCAGCGACAAGATTGACATCAGTCATCAGAGTCTTGCCGCGAAATCCGATCGTGGCATCCTCACATGACACGAGGCATGGCGGAGACGCCTCCTTGGAATCCTCGCTCATTTGTCTAAGGCCTTTTCGATGGAAGTGAAGATGAAGTCATACATCTTGATCAAGTCGTTCGGTGCTCCGGCTTCTCCGGGCTGCGTCGGCAAGATCACGAGCGGGCAACCCACTTGGTTGGCAAATCCCTCAATACGGCTCTTTGGGTAGTAAATGGGAGCTGTGACGATCTTGACGTTCTCTTGGACCACGACCTTCTTGAGTTTGTCTAAGTGTGTTGGTGACGGTGGAATACCTGGCTTTGATTCCAAGGTCGCAACGATGTTCACACCAAAGGCATTCTCGAAGTAACTCCAAGTCCGGTGATAACTGATGATGTTGCGGCTCTTGAGCTTATAGGCCCGCCCCAGGAAACCTCCCGCATAGTCTTTCAGCTTCTTGCCCTTGTATGACTTCGAATTCAAGAACGGAAGCAACTTACCAGTCCGGTGCAAACTCTCGAGGCGCTTGGCGCCAAACAGCTTGATCAACTGTTCTCCGAACATCGCGACATCGATTTTCTTCTCGAAGGCAATGCGGTTTTTCTGCAGTTGATCTTTTGATTTGTAGAGTGATCGGGCCAATCCAATTTCGATGTTGCGTGCGGCAATCTTAAGATTCATTGGATCGAGCCAAACGTGTGGATTGCCAGCGGCATGCACATGTGCCCCGCTCTCCAAAAGCGCCTTCGAAGGTTTCTCCAAAGGGATAATGCCGTTGGTGGCGTAGACGTGGCCACCTTGCCCCGGAAGGATGGAGTTATTCTTCGACGACTCTAAGAGTCGCAAACTCCAGGATTCGAGGGTCATGCCATTCTCGATGAAGAGTCGGGCCTCTTTGACTTTGCCCGTCATCGATGGCGTGATCTTGATGCCATGAGGATCTTCACCCGGCTTAGCCAAGCTTGTCACGTCGACCAGATCTCCACCAACAGCACGACAGACTTCTGCCAGGTGCGGCAACGTCGCAGCAACTTTGAGTTTCTCTTGTGCCAAAATCGGAGTCGCTAAGGCCAGCAACAGAAAAAGGAGGCTCGTGAGTCGCGCAGAAGTAGATCGCATGTGAGTGCTCAGTTCTTTGAACAAAGTAGATTCGATTTCGGTGAACGATGTCGTCATGGGCGCTCAGTATGCCACGCCCATTGGAGGAACGGCAAGAGCCTCTCAGTTGCGGAGCAAGACAGCCCCCATTCGACGAACGGAGCCCGATTAGGTCGCCTTGGAGCAGACTGTGACAGTGCTAAATACGCGAGTTGGGCGTGGACATGAGATCGAAGTCGTCCCAATTTCGATTGTTCCGGAATCAGGGTCACAATTGATCAGGATATTCGGTCTGATCTCAGCTCCTGACCGGAATTGTCCGCTCGTGGTCGGGTCGCGTGACATTCATCAGGGCCTCCCGTCGTATCATGGCTGCCTTGATCTCTGGCACCAAGAGAAACTGCAGGCGAACGCCCGACGACAAATGAGGGCCAAGATCGGAGTCGCTTGAAAGTCGATGAGCAAGAAATCTTCGTTGCGGAAGATCTTGTCTCGTATCTGGGACTGCGAGCTGACTTCGGCAAAATCTTCTATGGTTTCCGCCTGAATGCACGCCCACCCAGCTCGGCAGGCGAATCCACCAGAGTCTCGACACCACCATGAAAGGCGAGATAGGGACTTAGCCGCATGTTGTCTTCGTGCAAGATGCGGGCTCTCTCTTCGACGGTGTCCGCGTCCTCAATAATTGATGTCGAACCTTGCGCGATGAGCTCCTCGAATAGGGCCCGAACGACGAGGATGGCATTGCCTCAGACCAACGTTTGTTCTGAAGCATGAGTAGTTGCCTTCAACCAGAGAATGAAGCCACGCAAGAATCGAAGAGTTGCCGACGTCATTCTCTAAGTCGAAAATTGACGGATAGCGTGACGAGGAATGGTGAATTTTTGCCGGATGCGGCAAGCGCTGCGGACAAATGTCTTCCTTTACAGGAGGGGGTGAAAACTATAGGCTCTCTCATGTCGATCGCCGGGTCCTTTCTGTGGTGGTTAGAGCCTGCGACCGTGTCGACCAACGACACCCTCGCCTCGAACGCGATTGACTCCAGCAACAAGTAGTAGCCCTCGAGAATTAGCGCTGACCGACCGGACGTGCCCCGTCTGTGTCGCTTTGTCGGCGCACCGAAAGAGAGAGATCATCCATGCAGACATCCATCAATACAGTTGAGTTGGGAGCTCGCACAACTGCTATTCGCAGCGAAATGGCCCCATTGCGTACATCTACACCCAACGTCTCCTCACTAGAAAGCGAGTTTTCTGCCGGTGAATCAGCCCTCCTCAGGCTGTTTTCCCGAGTTGAAGAGATGCGCGTTCAGATGGAGGTGTTGAAAGAAGAAGTGCGCCTCCTGAAGGAAGAACGTGAACTCCTCGTGTTCTCCCGCGACGTTCATGACGCCAGTAAATCCGCTTTCCGCTTTCTTCCTGATGGCCGTGAGTTGGAACTAGATGGCGAGTCTTATCTCGCCCACACCCTGGTTCAGATCGATCAAAACCTGCTCGTGCTGGCTCGCACGAAGAGAGCCGGTCGTACTGGCCAGCTTCTTTTGGTCCGTCGTGGTCGCCTCGCTCGCAGCGAAAGCCTCGGCCCACTTGAGGAACGAATCCTCGCCCTCTTGGTTGCACGCAGAGATTCAGGGACGCCTTCGGGTCTCAATGCTCGTGAATTAGAACACATGTTGGAAAAGGAAAGCAACGTGCTGCCGCTGCTGCCAAACGCGCCAGTCGACAGCTCGATTCGTTCTTCCGTTTGCCGGCTCCGCAACAAGCTTGCACGTTTGGCCGGTCCGCGCGGCCAGATCCTGACCAGCGAGTGTGGCTACCGTTTGCGCGGCCGCCCCGAAACAACAGTTCAGTAAGAGACCAGTCAAAGCGCCTTCTCATCGATACAAGAAACCCTTCTTCTTGCCTTTGTGAACCTTGCCTCTTCTCCCTCGAAGCGACGAGGCTCTCTCCAGACTATGGAGAGAGCCTCTTTTTTTGGGGGCATGGTGAAAAAGAGAACGGTCCGGACTCCCGTTGACAAGTGGCCTGAACCGCTCCATTTCCGCCGATACATAAACCTTCCTCATCAAGCTCAATTGATCCCACGCGAGCCTGATCGCGCGAGACCAATAAGATCATCCTGATAGCTCCGACTTCGGCGTTTTCTTTTCCAGCCACTACCAAGGCGCAAAAAACGGCACATCGTTCGGTCAAAAGTTGAGAAACTTCGTATA
>JBLINQ010000074.1:0-24391 GCA_047639315.1 Planctomycetota bacterium | reverse complement strand
GTGAATAAGCCCACTTTCGTGAGCCGCATGAAGAGCGAGGGCAGCACTTTCGATGTAGCAAACGGCGCCCATGATGGCATTGCGATCGGCGCTTGATGTCGATGATGAACTCTCAGGCTCTGTGGCCTGGTGTGGTTCACTTTCGTTATCGAAGTCGAAATAGATCTCCGTGATTTCACGATTACCGGACGCTCGTTCAGCAGTTTCACTAATGTGAGCTTGAAGAGTCTTGCCCTGAACCAACTCGAACGCGATGAAGGCGAGGCCTGCGTCCTCACCAAATTCATAAACCCGAGCGATCCCAGAGTGGTCGAGTTTGCTAGCAGCTTCTGCTTCCCGCTCAAAGCGAAGGCGCGATTCAGGAGACATCCGAGCCCGCTCAAGTAGGACCTTCAGAGCAACCTTACGTTTGAGGATTTCATCCTCCGCCAGATAGACGTAGCCTTGCCCACCTTGCCCTAATTCCTTGATGAGCCGGTAGCGCCCAATCTTCTTTCCAGCCGACACCATTTGGAGCGGATTGGAATCTTCCTGGGCCGCCTCATCAGAATCGTGATCCCTTGGGGTGGTTTTCTTGTCGTCTTCGTTCATGGTTTCCTCTCAACTTTGGGAGAGTATCGTAGTCGAAGACGCCGATGAATGGGAGAGGGCGGGTTTGGCATTGAAAACAGACTCGTCACAAATCCACGATATGTGTTTGAGGGCAGCATAACGGATCTTAGCGCATCCGAAGATCCATGCTCATCTTTCAAGAGTATCCCAGCAAAGTGTTCCCGCAGATGTCCAATGCGTTGGCTGTGGCAGGCGGAGCGACGTTTGGCTGTGGGGGGCTTGGATTGAAAGAAACGAAAGTACGTCCATCATAACAAACAGGTGACCAGATCATTGGTGACGAAAGTCGTCACCAGTTCATGGAAAGTGGCGTGTTTTGCTTCTATTGCCAAACCCATTCTTGAGGACTCCATGTGCCATCGACTTCCGCCAAAACCGGATCGAGGAACAAGGCCGCAAATTTCGAGACCTGGGAAAGGGTGGTCCACTTCAGTTGGTTGCCCGAGGCGATTCGTTCGTAAACCTCGCTCCAGTTTTCGGGCGGCGCAGGCAGGTTTCTTGGCACGGGGTGCGTGTCTCTCGAAGAAAACGTGTTTCGTATTGCGTCACGGAGGACTTGGGCATCAATAGTCCGACTTGTGGCAAGTAGGCAAACGTCTGGAAGATCCTTGACCCGTGAATTGGGACTTTTGCGAGGAACTGTCAGAGCGTGCAGTTTCTCGGCAATGTGTGCTTCAAGTGGGTAAATCCGCAAAGGGATCGAAGACAGGCCGGCGAACTCAAGGAATTGGCTGCTCTCGACTTGGTCAATTGCGCCGATGATGGGTTCGGCAAAGGCGACATCCACCCCAAATTGCGATCCATAGATCTTACCAGCGAGATCAGCGTGCGCTCGATACCTTCGTCCTTCGTAGAGCATGCCATCGGCGTCGATAGTATGGTGACGATGGTCGGGCTCGATCTCGTATCGAAGGAAATCTCCCAAGTCTATTCTGCCTGCTTCCTGTAGCGATTTTAGAGTTGCTTCTGGATTTCCAAGCATTCGCAGATCAACATCATTGGTCGTTCGTGCGCGTTCGAGTCGAAGCTCCAAGGCCAATCCACCTTTCAGAATGACTCTCTCCCCAAAATGTAAAGACAGCCGACAAAGAAACCTGTCGAAGATGAGCAGTTGTCTTGTACGGGCAAGATCGACACTGAGCTCAGTGGACTGGGTTCTAAGTCGCTGTTCAACTGCTTGTTTGAAAGCGATGGGACTTGCGTAATGTTGGCTCACGGACGTTTCCCATTGAACTCTGAAAGGTAATTCTTGGCTGAGGAAACTTCTCGAGAAGTGAACAAGCCACGTGAGAGTCCTTCTTGAATGGCTTGGCTTAGAAGGTCCGGTGAAAAGTTTGACTCGGCGCAATCATTGAGAGTTCTTGCAGGTGATGTAACGGGTAGGCAACCGACCCATTGTCGTTGGTGTTCCTCGACGTCACCAAAGTGAATTTCGACTCCAGAGGGGACCCTAAGTCTGCGTTTTGATTCACTGCTTGGGAGAGTCATATGGGCCAAGGTCGGGAGCACGTCCGAAAGATGGTGAAGGGCGAGAGCCGTCTCATGGCTAAAGACTCCATGGCATTCGCTCCATAGCCAGATCACCGTCAGGTTCTCGTGATCGTTGGGAGGAAAGTGGACGATGCGGTAGACGCCGCGCCGAATGCGAATGAGCTTGCCGTTTTGGATATGCTTGGTGAGGAGCTGGGGATAGTAACCAGCTTCTTGTGACTGTTTGGCTGTGAAATGGCCGTCTTGGGCCGAGGCAATCTCGTAAAGTTTGTCCCAATTTGGCGGTTTGTCATCCATGCACAAACGTTAACCCACGGTTTATGTTTGTGCAAAGGAAATTGCGCTAAACCTCGAACTGATGAGTTGCAGTGGGTTCTTCGAGCTTTGTTCGAACGTGAGCTCGGCCTTTCTTGATCCTCTCTTGCTCTGCTCACGACCATGGGGCGCAAGAAGTCAGCCGTCTTTAAACGCTTGTGGCTGGGCGTCCTTAGCCGGCCCTTTTCGCCGCGCTGTCCACACTGACCAGTCACGGATTCTGTGACGAGATTTCGTCAGGGAATTGTGGATAGGTCTTCGTGGACAGCAGTGTACAACACTTGGACGATGAATCATCGTCGGCCCCGTTTTGCACGCTACGGGCTCCCAAGGGGGGATCGACAAAAGGATCAGCAACAACTTTTCTTTACGGAGTTACGACTTATGACAAAAGTAGATAAGGGGGTATTGTGAGTCAATACGTGACAATTCTGGAAGGACGGGTACCAAGCGTGGCGTCGCGGAGCCCAGGCGTGGACGTGTTGCGGATCGTTACTCGGCATTGCGCAGCCGGATCGATGAAGCCGCCGCCACGGAGGACACGGACCGCAGAGGACTCAGCTTCGCCTCTTTTACCTCGATCGCCAGTTTGGGTGCCGTAGCCAACGAAACCATCGAAGCACCATTCCCAGACATTTCCCGTTATGTCGTGAAGCCCAAAGGCGTTTGCTTGATAGGAACCCACTGGCGCATGGAGGACATGGTCGTCTGTGTGGCCGGGCTCTTGTCCTATGAATCCGACTGCCTTGGTCTCTGAGCCTTTGATGTTGGCGAAGTCTTTCAATTCTCCAACTTTGGAGGTTCCTGAAAAAACAAGGTATTTTCGGTTGGCCCGCGCTGCTCGTTCCCATTCAGCTTCCGTTGGTAAAATGAGGTCGATGCGAGGTAAGAACTTTTGGACATCAAGCCAGGAAACTTGTTCCACGGGGTTCATCGGAGTGATTGGAGCGTTAAAAGCAGCGTTGCTGAAGCCCGAAGGATAGCGGCTCGGGTTGGCAGCAAAAGATCGCTGCCACTGAGCTTGGGTCATCTCATATTTGGAAAGGAAATAGGCTTCCAGCTTCACTTCATGGACTGGACCTTCACCGCCGGCGGCACCCGGATCATAGTTGGCCTTCTTGGGGTCTTCCTTCTGCGAGCCCATTTTAAATGTGCCGCCCGGAATTAGCACCAAGATGATGCCAAGGTCTTCGGTGACAGTGATCTTGCCGTCCGTGTCACGAACAGGTGTCTCACTTTTATGAGTGAGAAAGTGCAGGAACTCTTCCAGCCCTGACTTTGGATCAGGCCCCAAAGGGATAAGGCCGAGTTGGGGCTTTAGTTCGAGATCAGTGTAGTGCTTGCTTTTCTTGATGCGCTCTCGGCATTGAGTCCATGCATCTTTGTGCTGTTCGATACTCTTGGCTGCGATCTCTTTTGATTGCGTCAGCCGCTTGGCAATGCTCGCTACCGCGCCTTGTTTGCCTTCGGCAAAGGCCGAGATGTCGTTGACAAGTTGCGCCATGATGTCGTGCTGTAAAGACAATGCTGACTCATCGCCAAAGTCCCAGGTCCTGCGACCAGCTATTGCCATTGTCAGTTTCTCTTCTTGCTCAGTGAAGTTCTTCTTTTGGGCTCTGAGTTTCTTCTTTGCCGCATCGTCCTTAGCGGCAGCCACGTCCTTCGCCAGTTTGGCGAGACTCTCTTCGACCCTCTTCTTGGTCGCGATCTCTTTGGCAAAGTCACGAGAGCGATCAGCATCGGAGTACGGCAGGGCTTGAGTACGAAGGGTCTTCAAGAACTCTCGGTGCCCGGCCAGCTTCTCGGTCAATGAGCTGTGTTGCTTCTGCCAGGCTATGAGCTTCGCGACCAACTCAGGAGATGGGGGATAGAGAAGGTCCGACTGAGCGGTGGCTTTCTCAAGACGCTTCACGTCTGCGAGACGGTCATAGTTGGCGAGGGCCAACTCCTTCTTTTCTCGTTCCGCCTTCTCTGCGGCCAAGGCTTGTGTTCTCACCTTCAGTGCCTCTCGTTCCCGCTCAAGCGCAATCGACTTCTGCTCAGACTCACTCTTCGCCAAGTCGCGCGCCGTTTGAGCCTCGTCACGCGCCGTCTCGGCATCATTCTGGGCTACCAAAGCGTCATCTCGCGAGTCCTTGGCTTCCTCACCTTTTACGTAAAAGACTCCTGCAGCAACCAGCATCGAGAGGAACACCAGAATACCGGATACCGCGACTACACGATTTCTCTGTGCCCATCGCACGGTCTTGACCCAACGTCCCGCCGGCCTGGCATGGATGGCTTCGTATTCCCGTAAGCGTCTCAGATCTTCGGCGAATTCCAAAGCGGTCGCGTAGCGCCGTTCCGGGTCCTTGTCGATGGCTGTCAAGATGATGGCATCAAGGTCTTTGGGGATTTTGCGGTTGATGCGCGAGGGGGCGAGAGGCTCATCCTGGATGATCGACTGAAACAAATCGTGGCGTGTTGACCCCTTGAAGGGGCGCTTCAGTGTGCAGCACTCATAGAGTGCGGCGCCTAGGCCCCACACGTCTGTGCGGGCATCAATCTTGCTTATTTGCCCCTGGACCTGTTCCGGTGCCATGTAGGCCGGTGTTCCAAAAACATCACCGGTCTGCGTGAGCGTCATCTCTTGAGATTCGTTGTCATGGACCAATCCGAAATCAAGAATGCAAGACGAGCCATTGGGGCGCATCATGATATTGGCTGGTTTGATGTCACGATGAATCAAGCCGGCTTCATGGGCCGAATGGAGGGCCAAAGCCGTATCCTCCATGAACCGTATAGCAGCGAGAAAAGGGCGTTCATCGTTTCCAGGCGCAGAGGATGGGTTTGACTTTGAACTGCTCTGTGAGAAGTTGGATGTGCTTGTCTGGAGTTCCGAGATTGACTTGTGTTGCCGGGCAAGATCCTTGGATTCCGAGATTCGCGATTCCAGAGTCTGCCCTTCAACCAGCTCCATCGCGATGAAAAGGATGCCGTTGTCTTCGCCCAGATCAAACACCTTGGCGATTCCTGGATGATTCAAACGGCTGGTGGTTTCGGCCTCTCGTTCGAATCGCATTCGCGCTTGGCCAGAGAGGTTTGCACCTCCGGAAAGCACTTTCAGAGCGACCTGGCGTTTGAGTTTTAGGTCTTCGGCGAGATAGACGGCGCCTTGACCACCCGCACCAAGTTCTTTGATGAGATGATAGCCGCCAATCACCTGAGTGGAGTTCGTCGTAGAAGACTCGTCTCGTGACACCCCAATGGTCGCATCGGGATCGACGTTCTTCACAATGTTCGTTGGCTGACTGTCGGCAGGTCCGTCTGCGGGTGCGTTCACTTCGTCGTCAGATTTCATCGATTGCTCTTACTTGGTGTGTTGGATCAAGTGACAATAGACCATTGACCATGAGCATGTCTATGCCGCGATACGGAATGCTCGTAGCGTGCAAAAAGTCAGCCGAACTGTAAACCATTGTGGCTGCACGACCTTAGTCCCACCGTTCTCGCCTCATGAAGAACGCACTTACACCTCATCTCCTCCTCATCGCAGCCCTCCCTGGATGGCTCAATCGAGAACAACAGAAGGTCTTGGACTACCTCCGTGAGGAGAACCGAGTCCTCAAGGAACAACTCGGAACAAAGAAGCTCCGCTTGACTAATACCCAGCGCCGTCGACTCGCAGCCAAAGGTTGGGAAATCGGCCGGCGATTGCTCGGTCAATACGCAACCATCTTGACGCCCGACACGCTGCTCCGCTGGCATCGGAAGCTGATCGCGCGGAAATGGATGAAGTCGGCTGGAAATGGACGCCCCGGCGTCATGAAGAAGATCGAGGAACTCGTCGTCCAAATGGCGAAGGACAATCCAAGCTGGGGCTATCGACGAATCCAAGGTGCGCTCAAAAATCTTGGCCACGTCGTCGTGCACAATACCGACAAACGCATCCTCTTAGATCACGGGATCGAGCCCGCGCCCGAGCGTGAAAAGAAGATCACTTGGTCCCAGTTCCTGCGCAGTCATTGGTCCACGATGGCGGCCTCCGATTTCTTCACAACCGAAGTTTGGACTGCCAAGGGTCTTGTCACCATCTACACGCTCTTCGTCATCAATCTCCAATCCCGCCGCGTTCACGTCGTTGGTTCGACACCACACCCAAACCGAGTGTTCATGAAACAAGCCGCACTCGATCTCGCGGCCTTCGACGATGGTTTCCTTCACGGCTCTACACACATGATCATTGACCGCGACACAAAATTCACGGCCGAGTTCGAAGAGATCCTGGCCGACAACGGTGTCTCCTTAGTCAAGATTCCAGCACGGTCACCAAACTGCAATCCTTATGCTGAACGATTTGTGAGAAGCATCAAGAATGAGTGCTTGAACAAGATGATTTTCTTCGGACGAAGAGCACTCGACAAAGCCATTAGAAATTTCATTGAGCATTACAATGCTGAGAGAAATCACCAAGGCATCCGCAATGATCTCATCGATGCCAAAGAGATGCCCAGCGAAGGAAATCTCGTTCGCGATGAGCGACTCGGCGGCCTGCTATCCTTCTACCGTCGCGCTGCCTGAAACCGTCGGTCTCGTTATCAGTTCATTCGATTCTGCGCTCGGGGTCCGTCGAGACTCGCGGCCCACATGATTCCATTGCCGGTCACCATCATAATCTCAGCGCAAGTCGAGAAATCACATCGGCCAGCTGAGGTCGAAGATTCAACACCTGGCCGCGAATCGACGTCGGCCCAATTTTGCACGCTACGAGCACAACGTCCATCTGCCGCACACAGCATTCTCCGGCCAGACTCCTGACGAGATGTACTTTGGTCGCGGCCAAGACGTTCCTGAAGAGCTGAAGAAACGGCGACGACAGGCTCAGCAGGATCGGCTCAAACGAAACCGCGCTTTGTCGTGCGGGATCTGCGAGGAGGGCATCGAGGCTGTTTAGTTTTCGCCAGGAAATCGACCCCAATCAGATTACCAAACTCGCTCGCCTTGGCCTTGTTCTCGGCCCCGAGGAAGACGATTGCACTGTCATGGCCAAGGTTTGCGTCAGAATCGCCCCCTGAGAACTTTGGCTCAAGTGACGAGTTTCGTCACAAAATCAACGATAGGTCTGCGTGGTCAGCACTGCCAATCTCAGTAGCCCCTATTTCTGGAATTTTGCTATGTTCAATAGCCACCTGCCAAGGGCTGGTATTTTTGAGATTAGGAAAAGAGATTGATCATGCGATTAACGTTTTTGATATTGTTCATTTTTGCTGCCGCAACGCGTGTCTCATACGCGCAAGGGGATAACGTTGGAACCGAATTCAACACGCTCGATACGGTGTGGGTTCTGTTGGCGGCTTTCCTCGTTTTCTTCATGCAAGCAGGTTTTGGGATGGTGGAGGCTGGACTGGTTCGAGCCAAGAATGCTGGCAACGTCCTGATGAAGAATGTGCTGGATTTCTCGTTTGCGTCGCTCGGCTATTTTCTTTGCGGATACGCAATCATGTTTGGTGGCGACGGGCCCCTATTTGGCACAGAAGGGTGGGCGCTCATTAATGCGAAGTCCGCAGCCGATGGTGTGCCTGTGGAGGCATTCTGGCTGTTCCAGGCGGTATTTGCCGGGGCAGCGGCGACCATCGTCGCGGGCGCCGTGGCAGAACGAATGAAGTTCGTTGCCTACCTGATCTATTCCTTCCTTATTTCAGCACTGATTTACCCGGTGGTTGGTCACTGGGTTTGGGGCGGCGGCTGGCTCGCAGAAATGGACTTTCATGACTTCGCCGGATCGACCGTAGTCCACGGTGTCGGTGGAATCAGTGCTTTGATCGGCGCGTGGTTGCTTGGTCCGCGATTTGGGAGATTCAACAAAGACGGAACTGCCAATGCAATCGCTGGACACAGTCTTCCTCTCGTTACGATCGGAGTGTTCATCCTCTGGTTCGGTTGGTACGGCTTTAATGTCGGATCCTCTCTGAGCGCTGGAGATCCTCAGCTCCTTTCACGAATCGCGATCAACACGACTCTCGCTCCGGCGATCGGTACTATTGCAGCAATGGCGCTTGCGTGGAAGAAATTTGGTAAGCCGGACCTGACCATCGCCTTGAACGGTGCATTGGCTGGTCTGGTTGGCATTACGGCGCCTTGCGCTGTTGTGACTCCTCTTGCTGCCTTGGCGATTGGTGCGATTGCTGGCGTCCTCGTGGTTCTTGGTATTGACCTGTTGAACAAGGTCAAGATCGATGATCCGGTCGGAGCGTTTCCAGTACATGGGCTCTGTGGAATATGGGGGACGCTCGCTGTTGGCATCTTTGGCCAAGAAGCGCTCGGCGCACCCAACGATGGTTTGTTTGCTGGCGGTGGTTTCAGCCAGCTTGGCGTTCAAGCCTTAGGAATTGTGGCATGCCTCGGATTCACAGCCATTGCGATGTTGATTGTCTTCAAGCTGATCGATGCGACAGTGGGGTTGCGGGTTTCGCACGAGACAGAGCTACGAGGCCTCGATCTCGATGAACATGGGCTCGACTCTTATGCCGGTTTCCAAATTTTCACGACAGATTGAGACGAGGAGAGTTGAACGATGAAAATGATAATAGCCGTCCTTAGGCCGGAACAGCTGCCGGCTGTAAAAAACTCGATTCACGAAGCCGGGGTGCAGCACTTCTCAGCAATTCCCATCCAAGGCACAGCGCCCAAAACCGAGCAGCTCGTGTATCGTGGTGTCGAACGTCAAGTCTCGCTCTTCAAGCGCGTCAGATTAGAAATCGTGACGAAGGATCCTGATGTCGAGAATGTCATGGAGGCTATCTCGAAAGGAGCGAAGGAATCGGGAGGACATGGTCGTGTTTTCGTCTTGCCGGTCGATGACGTCTTGACGATTTGGACCGGAGAAAAAGGCGACGACGCTTTCTAAATCAAAAAAAAGGGGGCCTCGCTTCTGGCGAAGGCCCCTTATTGCAGTGCATTCTGTCTTGCTTGTGACTCAGAGAATCTCTTTGTGGATGTCCACTACCGTCTGGATAATTCGATTCGCGACCCGATAGGGGTCTGAATTCGACGATGGCCGTCGGTCTTCCAGATACCCCTTCCAGCCGTCTTGGACGGTAAATATGGGGATACGGATCGACGCTCCTCGGTCAGCGACTCCGTAACTGAATTTGTCGAAAGAGGCAGTTTCATGTCTGCCTGTCAGCCGGAGTTCGTTGCCGCTTCCGTATTCTTTGAGGTGAGTTTCGTGCCGTTCTCCAAAGCCCTTAAGGAGCTTGTGAATATAGTCTTCGCCAGCAACTTCGCGAAGATGAGGGTACGAGAAATTCGTGTGCATTCCCGATCCGTTCCAGTCTCCCGCGATCGGTTTGGGATGCATGTTCACTTCGACGCGGTGACGTTCGGAAGCACGAAAGAGAAGGTAACGCGCAACGATGAGGTCGTCGCATGCTTTCAAACCTTCACCAAAGCACTGGAATTCCCATTGGCCGAGCATGACTTCTGCGTTGACGCCGGTGATGCCGAGTCCGGCCCCCAAGCAGGCGTCGAGGTGTTCTTCAACAATGTCGCGGCCAGCCACGAATTGATAACCGACGGCACAATAATAGGGGCCTTGGGGCTCAGGATAGCCGCCCGTCGGGAAACCGATCGGGCGCCCCGAGTCGTTCATGAGGACGTATTCTTGCTCGAATCCAAACCAAAATCCGTCGATCGCTTTCTCGTCCATGAGAGCGCGAGTGTTGCTGGCGTGAGGCTTGCGTTCTGTCGTCAAGGTTTCTGAGACGACGAGATAGGCGTTTGTTCTCTCAGGGTCTGGATAGACTCGGACGGGTTTCAGGATGACTTCGGAGTCGCTTCCTGCGGCCTGGCAGGTCGAACTCCCATCAAAGTTCCACTCCGGGATCGCTTCAAGCGAGCCGTCGTATCCGTCCAATTCCACGACTTTAGTCTTAGCTCTGAGGTGGGCAGGCTCAAGGCCGTCGAGCCATAGATACTCAAATTTGCACATGGTCATTTTCTTATCTCCAGTTGCTGGATGAAGCATAGCTAACGGTGAACGTAACTATCGGCGTTATATGTGTCAATACGACGAGAGTGGGGAGGCAGGAACCCTCACTTTTCCAGTGAATTGTTCCTCTTATTGTGTGATTTTTGGTCATAGGTTATCGTCAGGCGCATGAATGGTCGCGAAATGAAACTTGAAATCAAGAATCAAATTGAGAGCGTTGCAACGGTCGTATCCTCTTTCGAGGCATTTGCCTCGAAACACAGGATCTCAACCCGGATCCGTCGCGAACTCTGCATTGTTGTTGATGAGGTCCTTAATAACGTCATCAGGCACGCTTTTGCCCAAGATGATCAGGTGCAGCTCATTCAAATTTCGCTTAAGGCTGGAGCATCTGGCATAACCTTGACCGTGAGTGATGAGGGCCAACCATTCAATCCCCTTGACCGCCCCCAACCGCAAACTGACTTGACGTTGGATGAACGTGAGATTGGTGGCCTTGGAATCCACATCGTTCGGAATCTCATGACCGAGTCGCACTACGAACGTCAAGGCGCGCGAAACGTATTGACCCTTATTAGGAAGTGGGACAGTAAACCGTGAATGCCCTGGAGCGAGAGTCGCACTACCTTCGCTTTTGCCGGAAATCCTGTAATCTACTTTCCAATGCCGTTCCGGTATGTTCAATCTCAGTTCTACTCGAGGAACACAATTCATGAACCAAAGACAATCCGTATGCTGGAGTAGTACTTGCGCCTTCTTTGCATGCGTAGCCGCCATCTTCTTAACGAACGCTTGTTCGGGAGAGAGTGACACCGAAAGTACACCAGGAGTGAGCAAAAGTGAGATTCTCATTGGGTCATCTTGCCCACTCACCGGTCATGCGGAGTTTCTTGGAACACAATACACACGTGGAAGTCTGGCTCTCTTCAAGAAGGTGAATCGAGAAGGTGGTGTCCACGGGCGGGAAATCCGGTTGATCAGTCTCGACGACGGATATGATCCACCGCGGACGGTTGTGAACACCAAGAAGCTGATTGAGGTCGACAAGGTATTCATGCTCATGAACTATGTCGGTACGCCTACCTCAGTGAAAGTCATCGCGATCGTGCATGAAGCCACGATACCAGCCTTTGGGTTTCTAACGGGCGCTGAGAAGCTCCGCACGCCACTCAAACCGTTCATGTTCCATGTTCGTAGTTCATATTACGCGGAGACAGAGGCCGCTGTGAGTTACTTCGTAGACCATGTCGGGCTCGACAAGATCGCCGTGATGTATCAAGACGATGCCTTTGGGCAGGCGGTCTTGAGGGGAGTTCAACTCGCCTTGAGCCGTCGTGGAAAGGAGATCGTTTCGACTGGCACATATACACGCGGAACGATGGACGTTGAACGAGCCCTCGATGCGATTGCTCCAAGTTCGCCTCAGGCCGTGATCATGGTCGGGACGAGTGCTGCACTCGCACGTTTTTCGAAGTTGTCTCACGAGAGGGGATTCAAACCCTACTTTCACACGGTTTCATTCGTCGGTTCAGAGGCCTTCGCCCGGGAACTGATTGATGTGCAGAAGATTGAGAAGGCCGAATACGAAAAGTTGATCGTTACTCAGGTCGTTCCATCGCCCTATTCTGTCGAACTTACTGCAGTTGCTGAATATCGCAAGCTTGCAGAGCTGTACTATCCGGATGATTCTCCCAACTATGTCGCGCTTGAGGGGTATATCAACGCGAAAGTGCTCGTTGACGCGCTGCGAAAGGCCGGTCCCAACTTGACCCGAAGTCAGCTGCTTCAGACTCTTGAGGATGCCAGCGGATTCGACCCCGGGATTGGTGCGAACGTCGGATATTCGTCGCGTGATCACAAGGGGCTCAAACGCGTCTTTCTTTCGCGTCTTTCGAAAGATGGCCAATTCAGAACATTTGAGCTGTGAGTAATCGCGATACTTCAATTCACAGATTTGTTTCCATTGATGGAACCGAATCGCCGTGGAAGGCGCGCCGGCGGACAGCCTCCTTTTTCTCAGCCTTGGCCGGTCTAACGCTCGCTCTGACCGCTCTGGGTGTTCTAGTTGTTTGGGAAGATCAGACTTTAGTCGAGAGAGCCAGAAGCGAGGCCAGCAGGGAGCTTACTGCGATTCTCAGGACGACTCAGAGATCTGTCGACCGATGGTTCACGGAGCAGAAAGAAAAAGTCGTCAGCTGGTCGCGGGACCGAGACGTCTACTCGAACACTCAGGGCCTGTTGTCGCTGGAAAGATCCTACGAAGCACTCTCTCGCAGTCCACTTCAAGAAAGGCTGCGCGATCGACTTAAGCCCGTTATGGCACTCAGGCAATACCAAGGTTTCATCGTATTCGCTCCCGACGGTACGATAATTGGAGGCTCACGCACGACGGATCTTGCAACGCGTACTCAGTCTAAGCAGACAGAATTACTGGTTCGCGAAATCGCGGATGGAACTCGGGAGGCTGCTGTTAGTTTGCCGGAGCATGGAGGGGGAGCAGACCACGCCATAATGCTTGCGGCATCTGCGATTCGTGATTCTGCCGGGCTGGCGATCGGAGTTCTCGCGTTCAAGGTCGATCCGGAAAAGGGCTTCACCGAGATTCTCCAGCGTGGCCGTATTGGCGAGTCCGGTGAAAGTTATGCCTTCAACGAAGCGGCGCGGATGATCAGTGAGAGCCGATTCGTCGAATCGCTCCAGGAAATCGGGCTTGTTCCAGAGCTCGGCCGAACGATCCTTACGGTCGATATCCGCGATCCAGGTGGCAATCTAATTGAAGGCTTTCAGCCAAAAAACCTGCGGGAATCACAACCGTTGACCACGATGGCAAGTTCCGCAACAGCCGGTAAATCAGACAACGACCTTGTCGGCTATCGCGACTACAGAGGTGTTCCCGTCATTGGTGCCTGGGCATGGGACTCAGCGCACCGATTTGGTATTGCAACAGAAATTGACGCGGATGAAGCTTATAGCGCCCTGGCGATGACTCGCAGGCTGTTCTTTCTTGTTTCCGGCATCATGGCGATACTCTTGGTTGCCTTGACCGGGTTGTTTCTCAAGAACCAACGGCACCAAGCGAAAGAGAGTGAGCTCCGGACTTCCGAAATGGCACGCCAAAGGGACTTTCAGGCTACACTTCTTGATTCGATTCCCATTCCGATTTTCGTGAAAGACGCCAATACGGTATTCACGGCATGCAACAAAGCTTATGAGGAAGCGTTCGCCGTTGGTCGCGACCAGTTGATCGGACTTCGGGCGCTTGATCTTGAATTCCTGCAACCGGCCATTCTTGAGCGACTGCAACGAGAAGACGAGAAACTGCTCAAGAGCGAAGGCCTCGTTCGTGAGGAGGCGCAGTTTGAGTTTGCAGACGGCGAAGAACACGAAGTGCTCCATTGGCGCATCACTTTCCGTCTCTCGGACGGCGAGCTCGGCGGCATGATCGGTGTTCTCATTGACATCAGCGAACGCAAGGCTGCTGAGGAAGTGATCCGGCGTCAATCGCTTGAGTCGAAACTGCTGCATCAAGTGGCAGACATGTCGGCCTCGACGAATTCCGTCAACGTCGCGCTGGAACAAGCAATCGGCCTGATCTGCACCTTGATCGATTGGCCTGTGGGCCATATTTACTTCGTCAGTCGTGACGACAACTCCCTGTTGACATCTTCAAAAATCTGGTACTTCAACGATCCGAAGGGGTTTGAAAACTTCAGAATGGTCACAGAGGAAACAGAATTCAAAACCGGTGAAGGTCTACCCGGCCGCGTGCTCTCTTCGAGAGAATCGGTCTGGATTTCTGAGCTCGAAAATGATGATAACTTCCCACGAAATCGCTTGGCCAGACGGTTGAAGGTGAAGAGTGGATTCGCATTCCCTATCAAGGTCGGCGGGGACGTTTTTGCAGTCGCCGAGTTCTTCGCGACCGAACGTCATGAACGAAACAAAGATCTGCTTCAAATGGTTGATCAGGTCGCGGAGCAGCTCAGTCGCGTCATTGAGAGAAAGCAGGCAGCCGACCAATTGGAAGTAGCACGGCGTGAAGCTGATGATGCAAATAATGCAAAGAGTACGTTCCTGGCCAATATGAGCCATGAATTGAGGACGCCGATGAATGCAGTCATGGGGCTGTCCGAACTTTGCCTTCGCACTAACATGACCCCCAAGCAGCAAGATTACTTGCAGAAGATCTATGCCTCTGCCGGATCCTTGCTGGGGATCATTAACGACATCCTGGATTTCTCGAAAATCGAAGCTGGAAAACTCGATCTTGAGTGTATCTCCTTTGACCTTGACTCGGTCTTGGACGGCGTGGCGACCGTTGTCGGGCTAAAGACCAACGCCAAGAAACTCGAATTGTTGTTCTTGCGTCGACCAGACGTCCCGGACATCTTCGTCGGCGATCCGCTACGCCTTGGCCAGATTTTGGTCAATCTGGCAAACAACGCAGTCAAATTCACTGAGAAAGGCGAGATCGTACTTGAGATTGGCCTGGTTGCTCGGAGCGAGTCCCATGCAACGTTGAAATTCTCGGTTCGCGATACTGGTATAGGAATGTCGCAGGATCAATGCGGTCGTCTCTTTCAGTCTTTCAATCAAGCTGACGCGTCAACCACACGGAAGTACGGTGGGACCGGCTTGGGCCTTGCGATTTGTAAACAACTGGCCGAGATGATGGGAGGCACCATTTGGGTTGAGAGTGTCCTAGGCGAGGGGAGTAACTTCACTTTCCAGGTGATCCTTGAGGTCGATGGAACCCAGGACAAGGGCACTCGCAAGCGGATTTCCGAGGGGTTGCAGGGAACTCGGGTTCTGGTTGTCGACGACAACCCGCATGCTCGAGAGGCTCTGACGTCCTACCTCAACCATTGGTCATTCGATGTTCTTGAGGCGAGCTCGGGAGAAGCTGCGATCGAGATTCTTAACTCCGGAGAGCAAGCTGTTGATTTGATTCTTATGGACCTTGTCATGCCCGGGCTCGACGGGCTTGAGACAAGCCGCCTCATCAAGACGGGGTTGAATCAAGAGATCGTCCCGAAGATCATCTTGGTTACGGCGCACTCGGCCGACGAATACGAGGACGACCCCAACTTGGCCAACATCGATTCCAGTTTGATGAAACCGGTGAATCCTTCGTTGCTCTTCAACTCAATTCTCGAGGCGCTTGGCCACGAGGTCGTTAGCAAGTCAGTCCGAGGAGCGAGAGAATTTGATTCGGACAGGCTGAAGCCGATACAGGGAGCGAAGATTCTTCTCGTAGAAGACAATGCCATAAATCAACAGGTTGCCACCGAGTTGCTCGAACAGGCCTTATTCTTCGTCGACGTGGCAAATAACGGTCAGGAGGCGATCGATCGCCTGGCTGAGACTTTCTACGACTGTGTACTGATGGACATTCAAATGCCGGTCATGGATGGGTTGGAAGCGACAACGAAAATCAGGATGAACCCGAAATTCGCTGATCTTCCGGTCCTTGCGATGACGGCAAATGCACCGGTAGCGGATCGCCGGAAAAGCGAAGAGGTTGGGATGAACTCACACATCAGCAAGCCGATCGACCAGCGCGAGTTGTTTGAGTCTTTGCTTGAGTGGATCCAGGAGGGCGATCGAGCCCTACCATCGACTCGGCTCGAACCGATGGAAGAAGACGCAGGGCGTCGTCTTGAAGTTGAGGGCCTCGATGTTGAAACCGCATTGGGCCGTCTTGGTGGCAATCCATCAGCGTTTCTCCGTCTGCTGAAGAAGTTTTCCGACAACCAGGGAGATGCCATGTCAAGATTCGGCGCTGCCATGAAGTCCGGCGACCATGAAGAATGTGTTCGAATCGCTCACACTCTTAAGGGGCTTTGCGGAACGATAGGTGCTGACGACCTCCGGCGTTCCTGTACACAGCTCGAGCATGCGCTCAAGAGTAGTGACGAAGACGTGCTGAAACGCCTTGTCGTTGATATTAATCATGATCTCGCGGCATTGATCAGCAGGATTCGGGGTGCGATGCAGTCAGTCGAGCCTGGCAACAATAGCGGGGAAGAAGTCGATGAGCTTGATGCCTCACAGATGAGTGCAGCTCTTGACCAGCTCTTGAGCCTGATCAGGGATTACGACACTGAAGCGGAGGATTTTCTCGAGGATATTCTGCGCAAGTCGGCAGACTCCCAGATCAAGTCATCTCTCAAGCAAGCGCAAGAATTGCTTGCGCAATACAATTTCGATGGTGCCGCGGCAGCAATCGACGCGATCTTACTTGGAGGCGGTCAATGACTGATGAGATTTCCAACAAAGCGACCATTCTTGCTGTCGACGATGCACCAGAGAACTTGGACGTCGTAAAGGGCATCCTAGTGCCCGAGTATTCCGTGAAAGCGGCGATCAACGGCAAGATGGCACTCAAAATTGCTGAGTCTCAACAGCCGGACCTGATCCTCTTGGACGTCATGATGCCTGAAATGGACGGCTATGATGTTTGTCGAGAATTGAAGAAAAACCCACTGACCTCCCACATACCGGTCATCTTCTTGACGGCAAAAGACGAGTCGGAAGACGAAGCAGCCGGCCTGGATCTCGGTGCGGCGGACTACATTTCCAAACCCGTCAATCCCTCGATCCTCAAGGCTCGTGTAAAGACCCATCTTGCGCTAAAGAGGAACATGGAGCGCCTACAGAGTGCTTATGAGGTCATCAAGAAACAAAAGGACAGGATGGAGGAAGAGCTCATTTTAGCGGCTCAGATTCAGGCGAAGATGGTGCCGCCAGGGTCACCAGCACTCCCGGATCGGCCTGATATTGATCTCTGGGCGTCTCTGCACCCTGCCCGGGAAGTTGGAGGAGATTTGTATGACTTCCAGATAGTAAAGGATGGCAAGCTTTGTTTTTGCGTCGGGGATGTGTCTGGGAAAGGAGTGCCAGCTGCCTTATTCATGGCGACGGCCAAGACCCTCATCAAGGCACGCTCCTTCGATGATTCATCTCCGGCGAGCATCGTTACGCAAGTGAACGCCACGCTTTGCGAAGACAATGAAGCGTCGATGTTTGTTACTCTGTTTCTCGGTATCCTCGACCTTGTGACCGGCGAATTGACGTATACCAATGCGGGCCACAATCCCACTTTCGTAAAACGCACCGATGGCGCCGTTAAAGCGCTTACGAAGTTGCACGGTCCTATCGTGGCTGTCGCCGACGACTTCGACTACGGCGAGTCTATGCTGAAGTTGAACGCGGGGGACCTTCTGTTTGCCTACACCGACGGCGTTACCGAGGCCATGAACAATGATGAAGCTCTCTATTCGACTTCGCGGCTTCAGACTCTTATTGCCGAGAGTACTCTTAGTTGCGCTGAAGACGCGCTGCGCATTGTGATCGAAGATGTACGCAGATTCGAAGAGGGCGCGGAACAGGCTGATGACGTCACAATACTGACGTTGAAGATGTTGTCTTCCGGCTGAGCTCACGATGAATTTGCGGTCGCCCTCAAGATTCGTTGGTGAGAGCTGATTTTATCTTGACCGTGAAGCCCAGATTGCCAAACAAGTGAGTTCCTCTGAGTTGACCAGATCTTAACTGTCGAGTACACTTTTTCATAATCACATGATGCACTCAAATCTGTGGCGTAAGTTCGAATTGTTGTCCTCAAACGACTTGCTGTCGAAGGGAGTGGGATCTCGGCCATCGACGGCTGATCAATTCTCGGAAAGTAATATGAAAATCAACTCAGAATCTGGTGACAACTTCACAGTTGTCAATCTTGACGGCAAACTGGAAACCAATACTTCGCCTGAGGCAGAAGTTCACCTGAACGGCCTCATTGAAGCCGGGGAATCGCGGATCATCGTCGACTTCATGAAGTTGGATTTCGTGAGTAGCGCCGGACTCAGAATCCTTCTCTCTACAGCCAAGAAACTGAAAGCCAACGGCGGCGAGCTCCGAGTGTGCAGTTTGAACGAGACTGTTCAGGAGATTTTTGACATCTCTGGATTCGGCATGCTCCTCAGTGTTTTCCCCAACAAGTCCGCCGCCACGGAATCGTGGGCATGAGCAGTCGGTGAGCAAGGCTTCGTCCTATTCTCGTTTTCCGATTGCTTGGGAGGCGGCTGTCCTCGCATTGTCAACGATCAGCTGTATCGTTGTTACTTTTCAGGCCACATTTTTCAGATCAGTGACTCTGGGCGGAAGTCTGTTTGTCTACGCAATTGATCTCTTTTTCATCGCAGACTTCTTCTTCCGGAAACACCAGGGGAGAGCTGACCTTTCAACCAACAGCCGTTTCGGAGCGACTCCAGCAAAGGCGCGACACAGGTTGGGCGCTATCACAGACCTGCTTATCGCCTTGCCTATCGACGTCTTTTTCTTGGCATTTGCGGAGAGCACTTCTTGGTCTGTGTCAGTCGTGTTGTGGCTAAGGCTGTCTCGACTTCTACGGATTTGCCGCGTATTCTCAATTCTCAACCGCTGGCAATCCTCTCGGGGCATGATTTCGGCCTATCCACGTATCTTAAAATACACAATCGTCATGCTGGTTCTCGTGCATTGTGCGGCGTGTTCTTGGTTCATGATTCCTGTGGCATTGGATTTTCCTGAGAATTGCTGGGTTGTGCATGCTGGGATCTCGGAAGCATCAGTCAGCAGCCAGTACATTCGCGCGCTATATTGGACGATTGTCACAATGACAACGGTTGGATACGGCGACATCACTCCCAACATGGATGCCGAATATGTGGGGTCGATAATAGTCATTATCCTCGGGGCATCTATGTATGCTTTCATTATCGGAAACATCGCTTCAATCTTCAGCAGCATTGGGTTTGCGCGAGCATCTTTCTGGGCAAAGGTAGAGGGGATTAGTCGGTACTTGAGGTCAAGACAGATTCCTCATTATTTGAGTGACCAGGTTGATGACTACTATGAGTACATCTGGGCTCGCCATCGCGGTATGAATGAAGAAGTCATGCTGGGAGACCTTCCGGCTCCACTTCGCCTTGAGGTTCTTCTGCATTTGACGCGAGATCTCATCGAGAAAGTGCCGCTGTTTCGGCACTGTGATCCAGCGTTGAGGAATGTCCTGCTGATGTCTCTCAGAACGCAGGTCATCGCGCCAGGTGTCGCAATCGCTCGGGAGGGAGAACGCGGCGAAGAAATTTACTTCATCAGCCGAGGCACGCTTGAAATTGTTCGCGAACAAGATGAAACGGCCTACGGCGTATTAGAGGACGGCGACTATTTTGGCCACATGTCGCTGTTGTTGCGAGAGAGACGAACAGCTACCGTGCGAGCGACCACATTTTGCGATGTCTTTGTCTTGAGTCGAGACGACTTCGAGAGGATTAAGACTGAGTATTCGGAGTTCCGTGATGTACTCAAAGCGGTCTCTGCAGAGAAGAGTGAAAAAATGTCATCTCTTCTGATTGACGGGATCATCCTCTGAGCGAGGCGAAAAAAAAGACCATGAAGACAATCATAATCAGCGCCGGAGTCAGCAACCGAGTTCTTAGTTCCGAGTACCCTTTTCCAATGGAAAAAACGAGTCTGGGGTGTCATGACATTGGCCGACTCATGGGCGAGGGGCGTGATCTTGGGGCTGGCCCACTACCTGTCTTCCTCCGACATGCCATCGGCAGTGGAGCAAGAGTAATTCTCCTGCGTGACTCGGGGCATGAGAAAGGTGCGCAGATCATTCCGCAACTCGCAGACTTAGTCGGCAAGGCCACTATCATCGAGACCGGGATAGATGAGGTGCCCTGGCAGAGGCTCCAACAAGAATTTGACCAAGACACCGACGATGTGAGATTCTTAGTCATCGGAGCTCATACCGAAAGGCAGGTGAGTGCCATTGCAACCTTGTTGCGCAAAGCTCTGGGGAGGGGGCAAGTCGCTGTGGCTGCGCATCTGACCGGCAGCTCGACAAAGGAGGCTCACTACGCCGCACTGCGTCACAACCTCCCGATTGCTGGCATTGAGGTTCTTCTCGATCTGGAAGAAGTAGCTCGCTATTGTGGAATTGACTCAGAGGACTTTCAGGAGCTTGATTGTCATCCCTGTGTCCTTGGGCCAGACGAATACTGTGAACAGGCGAACGAGGATCAACTTCGGATTCTTCAGCTTGTTTGCATGCACTGGACTCGAGCAAAACTTCGCCCGCTTGCTGGCGGCTTCAGCGGAAGTCTCCTGTTCTTGGCTGAAGGTTGGAAAGGCGATGCTCGAACTGAGCCGATGGTGATGAAGGTCGACGACTACTCGCAGATGAGACGAGAACTCGAAGGCTATCATTTGGTAAAGGACTTTTTCGGCAAACACGTTCCGACATTCGGTTACCCAGTCGCGGTAGGCGAACACATCGGGGTTGGCATGGAACTCGCTGCCATGGAAGGTCGCCCTCAGACGCTTCAAGACAACTTCGAAGAGGCAGATGACGAGGAAGCACTGTTTCGATTCCTACGTCGTACTGACAAGGCACTCGAACTTTTGGCTGAGAGGCTTTATGGAAATACAAGTCATCAGCAGTGGGTGGCTCCCTTTCGTACATTTGGATTGCAATCGGAGCGACAGCTCGAGTGGTTCCGGGGAAATGCGAGCATCATTCCAACCTACATCGAGGAGAGCGGGGTAGAGGGGATTGACCAGATTGACGTAGATGACATCGAGAACATTCTAAGGTTGATCGTTCGTAACGATGATGTCGTGGAAAGCGAGGTTTGTCTGGTTCACGGCGACCTCAATTTTGCCAATGCCATTTGCGATGATGGTGACAATTTGTGGTTCATTGACTGGACACACTGTGGCTTGTCACCTGTTGAGCTTGACTTCGCAAAACTTGAGAACGATGTCAAATTCGTAATGAGCAAAGATTTTGATATCAGCGATCTCCCAAGGATGAAACAACTTGAGGAGTATCTACTTGACCATCCGATTCCAGCCGACGTTCAGCATTTGCCTGCTTCGCTCAGATTCTGCAAGTGGGATCTTCGGTTTAGGAAGATTCTTGAGACGGTTCGCCGAGTTCGAACGGCGTGTTTCAGCCTGAAAGCAACCGATGACTGGGTGGTCTATCGCGTGGCATTGCTCCGTTATGCTCTGCACACGTTGAGCTTTGACAAGCGTCGCGACCGCGGTGAATGTGAGCCGGAGCAACTGATGGCTGCCCTGTATTCGGTAGAAGGACTTGCCTACAATCTCGTGTCAGACGACTTCCATCTGAAGATCCGTTCCGAGAAACCATCGTCCTATCCTGCAAGGCGGCGCATCTCAATTGACTTAGCGCCATGGGGAGTTACCAGTGATTATGATCCACCCTATTATGTCGCGCCGTCTGTGCTTGCAAATGACCTGACGACGTTGGAGTCCGGATGGGCCGACCCCGAGGACTTCAGCAAGTTGGGCGACGCTATTGTCGCAGGTTCTTCGAAGCGGCGAGACGATCAGGGGCGGCCGCTTAATCCGCGAGGGCGAACAGGTGTCTCTGGCCGCGGCCTTCTGGGTCGGTGGGGAGCCAATTCGTCCATAGCATGCGTTGTTGTCCGTCCTTCACTTCTCGAAGGAGAACTCGAGCTTCTGTTGGGCAAGAGAGCGGGGGCGGCAAGTTTGGAGTTACCTAGAGGCTTTGCCTATCCCAATGAGGAGGAGTCTCAGGCTGCTTCGCGCGTGCTTGAACTCGAGACAGGGCTCATCGCAAGTGCTGCCACCGATGACATCATTTTTGAAGGTTACACTTACGACGCTCGCCAAACGGACCATGCTTGGCTTGAGAGCACTGTATACCTCTTGGTCGTTCCCCACGATTCAGATTCGACGATTCAAATTGGTGACTGTTTTGGTGACGCAAAGTGGCATCCTCTGAATGCAGATACGGTGAACAAGATGATTGGTACCCATGCAACCTTTGTCAGATTGGCAATTGGAAAGCTTGAAGAACGTGACCATCTAAAAGCAAAAGTGGCGGAGAACCTCATTGCGCGAATCAAATAGGCAAATCTCACTGCTGACGGCGGTTGAGGCAGATGTACTCAGGGACTTTAGGAGCCATTCGGACTCTGACCTCCAAATGAGCGGAGACAGGAATGCTGCCTGGCTGTACTTTACTCTCAATGCCGCCCTTGAGACCTGCGCATTTCTCCGTGAGCTTCGAGGTAGCTCCGCGGCGCGGCAAGAGAGAACCAAGAGTGACGACACGCCGACCGTCGCGGGCGAAAAGGCGATCGAAGAAAATCTGAGGTCACTGCTCCAATCCTGCGATGCAACTGCCGTACTGGTAGGCGAGGAGACTGGTGGCACTCTTCCCCAAGAGGGGTATGCGTTGGCTGTCGATCCAATCGACGGCACGTGGGCGTTTCTTGCTGACACAGAAAGCTATGCGACAGCGCTGACGATCTACTCCGATGGCAATCCTCTGGTGGGCGTGGTGGCAAATCCTGTAACGGGCGAGATTGGGCATGCGGTGCTTGACGGCGAAGCTAGGTTGTTGCAGCTGGCCGCTTTTGGAGAGCCGGACGCATCGCGTCAATTGCCGCTCAATCGTCCGACGAACAGACCTATTTTGGTGCATCTGCAAGCGACCAGGGAATCTGCTTCTTTACAAGACGTTGTACTCAATGCTTGGCGTTCTAAAGATGTCCGGTTAGTTCGATCTGCAGGGGGCTCACCTGCGTGGGCACTCGTTGAGGCGGCAAGGGGGCACTTTACCTATGTGAATCCCTGGAAAGGGAGGTCTGCTGAGCCATGGGATCTCTCTGCAGGAGGCCTCATTCTCCGGGCTGCTGGAGGCGATGTCGTCGATCTGAATGGCAAAAGCATTAGCTTGGTAGGGCACACCGGCCCATTTGTCGCTGGAATCGAAGAGGGCGCGCGCAATCGCGTCATTCACATTCTCGCCGGAATCTAGGACCAGGCGAAACAAACTTCGCTGTAAGCTGCTTTTAGCTCAGCGTCATCGAATCACCATTGATGGATCGTCACTGACCTTAGTGCGCCGTGCTTGGTTGCGTAGTGAACATCCCAATAGACGCTCTCCCCCCTTGGGGCGTACCACTAATAGGATGGGCTGCAGCGGAATCGCTCGACTTCGTAGTTCACCCATGTAGGATGATGCTTACTTGAAGGAAGGGTCTGCGACCGGCAACTCGCGCAGCACCTTTGCTGCTCGACAACATGTAGCGAGTGAAACATGCATTGACGATCCCAGCGCTACAGGTACTGATTCTCGAACCCCAGGATTAAGAGTCGCAGAGGACACTATGAACCAGTCAACTTATGAACGCATTGGTGGATTCCCGACTGTCAGAAAGGTCGTTTTAGAATTCTACGATCGAGTACTTGACGAGGCCGAGGTCCAACCCTTCTTCGCCGAAACAGATATGGAGTCGTTGATCGACCACCAGACAAAATTCTGGGCGTCACTGCTGGGCGGTCCGGTTTCCTACACTCAGGATCAGATGCGCTTAGTGCATTTGGGGATGGAAATACAGGACAGCCATTTTGACCTTGTGGCGGAAATCGCCGTCGAGGTTCTTGAAGATCATGGGATTGGAGCAGACGAGATCGAGGCGGCCTCTACAGCGCTGGAGGCTCTTCGTTTGTACATTGTGGAAGAATCAAGTGAGTGAGTCTGAATTTGTCGAATTCCCTTTGGCAAAAATAGCAGACCTGTTGGGACAGGGAATTGCTGTAATTGACTTGACTGTAAAGTCCAGCAAGTATGCGAATCTTCAGATTAGAAAGTGGTTCCCCTCGGAGTCCAAGAGCACTTTTGTTGATGTGCTGTTTGCCGACGCAGATCGTCAGCGCCTCTTGAAGAGAGTGGCGAAAGGGCGAGCGTTCCAATTCGAATCGTCGTTCCAGGACGGACCGCGAACAAGGACTCTCAGCCTGACCGTTCGGCAGATCGAGGTCGACGCATCTGCGTGGTTACTCGTGGAAGCGGTCGACATTTCCAAGAATAAAGAGCTGGAATACATGCTCGATTCCTTCTCCAAGTTGTCGGACCGACACGCTTCTGCATTGCAGCGCGCCAACAACCGAATG
>JBLINQ010000073.1:0-24515 GCA_047639315.1 Planctomycetota bacterium | reverse complement strand
AAACAAGAAGAAAGTCTCCGATGCGCGCATGACACTTTTCTGGAACGGTGTCTTGGTGCACAACGATGTTGCCGTCCCTCATGCAACTGGGGCGCGCAAAAAAGATGGGGAAGATCCATCGCGGCCAATTCAACTGGGACCGCTCTTCTTGCAGTATCACAAGAGCAACGCACGAGGCCCGGTCCGTTACCGAAACATCTGGATCTCCGAGATCATCGAATCGAACTACGAGTTAGGCGAATGGCGTGATCTCGTTGGCGACAATGGACTCGATGACTTCCGCGTTGTCGGCGGCAAGGCCGATTATCGGCTGGCCGGAAAAACCATCATCGGCACTACAAAGCCCAATACGAGCAATACATTTCTGACGACGAAGGCCAAGTATAAAGACTTCGATATGGTGTTTGATGTGAAAGTTGATCCAGAGCTTAATTCTGGTGTTCAGATTCGATCCGAGGATATTGGGTCGGGTCTCCGCGGATACCAGGTTGAAATCGATTCCTCATCTCGGCATTTCACCGGTGGGATTTACGATGAACGACGTCGCGGATGGCTGATGCCCCTCAATGACCGGCCTTAT
This sequence comes from Planctomycetota bacterium, assembly GCA_047639315.1. Lineage (GTDB taxonomy): Bacteria > Planctomycetota > DRQF01 > S139-23. The sequence continues at coordinate 23,935 of JBLINQ010000073.1, read as the reverse complement.
TCCCGCCGCGCATGGAAGGACGGCGCTTGGAATCAGATTCAGGTGAAAACTCGAGGCCCGCTCATTGAAACATGGGTGAATGGTGTGCCGGCGTCTCGGCTCTTTGACGCCATGTCAAGCGAGGGGCACATTGGGCTCCAAGTCCACGGTGTTGGCGGCCGAAAAAGGCCGCTTCAGGCTCAGTGGCGAAATCTCAAGATCAGAGAGGTCAAATAGGCCCTTTCGAGGCTTTAGGCAGGCGTTCTTGGCTTTTCCTGGCACCGCGCAGTTTTTGGTTTCTCCGGCAAAGATGACTTCGTCTCAATTCCCCTTGGCTAAAAGCGAGGAAGCTCTACAATCCGTTTCGGTTCTCTTTCAGAATCGGGGGTGGGTTTTAGGCGTCGAATTCGGCCCCGACCCAATTCGAGCTTGGACAAGTGCATCGTTAGCAGTTTCTCTGAATGAAGATACTCACCGTTACTCATCGATTTCCGCCACGGCATAACACGGGTGCGGAGCTTTATAGCTACCGTTTAGCTCAACGTCTGTCGAAGCAACACCGAGTGACCGTGTTTACGGCTAATGATGACCTCATGCATCGGAACTACAGCCGTCGAATCTCAAACGTCGATGGCTTGCGGGTGATCAACGTTGAGAATCACCGACGCTATTCCGAATTCAGTCACAGCTATGCCGACCCTGCGATGGAGCGATTGTTTGATCGTATCCTTCAAGCCGAGCGTCCGGACGTCGTTCATTTTCAACACCTACTTCATCACAGTACGAACTACGCAGCTATTGCCCGGATGCATGGCATTCCAACGGTCATGACTCTTCATGAGTATTGGTTGTTGTGCGCGAGGAATGGGCAGCTGTTTGACGCCAAGGATGAACGCTGCACTGGACCCGGGTTAGAAAAGTGCGCGCAGTGTATGTCTCGTTTCATGTGGGGCAGATCGAAAGTTGACCTGTGGATGTTGCGTGGCATTCACGGGGTGAGAAAACTGACAGGGATGAACTTCAAAGCGAAGGCACGCAGGGTGCGTTTGCGCAAAGTCAGCGATGACGATTTCGTGCCTTCCGATCGGCGCCTCGAGGACATGAGGAAAAATCTCCTGATGCGCGAGGCATGCGTCAGAGACTTGATTGACAATGTTGATTGTCTCATCGCGCCCTCGGAATTTCTACGCGACCGCTTCCTTGAGTTTGGCGTCGATGCCGAACGCATTGTGATGTCAGATTACGGCACCGAGTTGAGAGACTTTCGGAATATCACCCGCGCGCCTCAGTCAGAGGGACCGCTACGCGTCGGGTTCATGGGGTCACTACAACCCGTGAAGGGAGCCCATGTCTTGCTCGCCGCACTCAGACACTTAGAGCCGAATAACTTCGAAGTTGAAATCTACGGCGATGTCGAGGCCAAGCCTGAGTACGTCCAAGAGATCAGTGAGGAAATGAGTGACCGCGTCAAGTTTAAGGGCAACGCCCCAGCTCAAGATGTTCCGCGCATACTCTCCAGCTTTGATGTCTTGGTCATGCCCAGCATTTGGTGGGAGAACTCACCGCTGATCATCCATGAGGCATTTGCTGCGGGTATTCCTGTGATCTGCTCAAACGTCGGTGGCATGAGTGAACTTGTCGAACATGGCGTTTCAGGGTTGAACTTCGAAGTCGAATCGCCCGAGTCTCTCGCTGATTGTCTACGCTCATTACAGCAAGACCGAAATCTCCTGAACCAACTGCGTCAAGGTGTCCCCAAGCTGAAGGACATGAAAACCGATGCTGCCTTTCACGATCAGCTCTTTGAGGCCGTCTTAGAGCACTACGAAGAGATGCGTGCTGCCGCCGAGTTGGAAGAAGAAGACGACCTTTTCACCGACCTGGCGAACGAAGACGAAAGTAGCGAAGATCAAGAGAACTAAGACGTCCTTTTGGTACGCAGGCCACCTCCCATCACCATGAATCACTGATCGCCGATTTCCTGGAGTAATCGAATCTCTGGACCGTCTGGATTTGGGCAGAGCAGAGAAATTCTCTGGGTGCATTTAGAGCTGAGGAGTACGATTTCACCATGCAAATTTCACCCAATGCCAGGTTGCAACGTTATGGTCGGAACGCAATCGTTCTGATGGCCTTGATCTGGTCGTCAATCGCTGCCACGAGTCAAATACGCAGCCACGTCGAAACCAAAGACAGCTACCCAGGTGGCAATGTTTGGAAGTCGATTGATAATACAGTGAAGAGCGTCGTTCTGGTCACTCAAGTGATCGATTCGAAGACTGGTAATCCCATCGCCGGGGCCACGATGTCCTTGGTTGAAGAAGCTGACTTTCCGCTGCCCGGTCAATTCACGAGTTTGCGTTCTGCCACAACAGACGAAAACGGCTGGGTGAGAATTGATCTCCGCGATGATCCCAAATTCAAATTCGGTTGGATGTACTTCGATGCTCCGGGTTATGCGCCCAGGGCCGAGATGACTCAATACGCCGAATTTCCCATGGAGCTGCATCGCGGGGAGGATGCCGCTTTTCGTCTAATTGATCGCTTGGGGCGACCCCAATCAGGCGTGGATGTTGGTTTGATTATCGGCTGCGGTCACACACCCGACGTCCGCAACACAATCACTGATGGTGTCGGCATTGGCGTCTTCAAAGACGTGAACCGCATCGTTGAGATCGCTGACGTCTGGTTTACTCATCCGTCCTTCTTGGCCGAATACATGGAATGGAGCGACATCTACTTCCCTGAGCCACGAGGTGAAATTGAGATGGATTGGGCAATCGGCGTGAAAGGCCGTGTGGTTGATCCTGCCGGAGAGCCGGTTGTGGGGGCCCTTGTCGGTGTCACGACATGCCACCGCGGACCTTGGACGAAGACCGATGAGAACGGAGATTTTCAGATCCCCGGGGTGAGGGCTGACGACCAGCAGGTCTGTGTTGTTCTTCCAGATGGCAAGGAAAGTTATCTGCTCGATCACATCAACATCTTTCCGCGTCCGCCGAGCGGCGTGCCCTGCACCATTGTTCTTCATCCAGACGGTCATGTTGAAAAGCAGGCTGGCAAACATCAAGTCGCGCTGAAGGTCTTAGACGGCACCACCCCGATCATGGAAGTCGAAATCGAGTTTGTGCGCAAGAAAGATGGCCTGACGTTTCGGGGCGAGACGACCAAAGAGGGCGTCGCCTCGGTGATGCTGACCATCGAAGATCGTTGGACAGTCATCTTTCGCGATGCCAAGCTTCGGTGGCAAGATGTTGAACGCGATCTAACGGCAGACGAGATCAAGAGTGGTTCTATTACGCTCGCCCTCAAGAAGAATCCGGTTGTCACCGTTCGCCTCGAGACGAAGGTGGATCGCTTCCCGTCAGCAGTCTCCTTAGTCATAGAAGGCCGTGAAACATCTCTTTTGGGCCAATTCGAATTTCAAGAAGATCCGACGACGAATAAGCCCAAGCTGGGGCATGAGCTTTTCATTGGCAAGATCTTGGTGCCCGAGAAGGGGATTGCTGCCATTCGTGTTGATTGGCAGCAGGACGATGAAGGGTATGGCTCACCTTTCTGGATCAAGTCGGTCGAGAGATTTCCAGTGCCCAAAGAGCGAGCGGCGATGTCGATCAATGCCCCGGACGATGTGCCATTTCGTATTGAAAAGCTTCTTGCGCCAGACGGTACTGATGTGAAGGCCGAGGTGTCGTTTCTCTCTCGGCGTGCCATCGACGAGATCATTGATTACGGCCTTTACCCGGAAGCAAGCACCTACGAGCGAAAATTCGAATATGGACTTCCGGTGGGGCCTGCATTGTGGGCATTCATCAAGCCAATCAGCGCTCAGTTCGAGCCTTTGTGGATTTACATTCCGAAGATTCGCCGCAGCGATCCGCCGATTGAAGCGGGTATTTTGACCTTCCGCAAGAGCGATCAACTTTATGTCCATGTCGATCTGCCCAATGGTACGCCAGCGCGCAAAGCATTGATCAGGCTCGGCCTCAAGGTCGACGGTCAATGCGACGGAGAAGGGGACTGGTGGCCGGAGAATCACACGCAATCAGATCTCATGGGGCAATGGATAGGCCCTATCACTGTTGAAGATGAAAGAGACGATGCCAGAATTGTCCCGATGCGTACCAAGTTGATTGGCAAGAGCCCTTGGACTGTACAGTGGCCGAAGGGGTTTGTTGAATTGGCGTTTACCTATCCTGTTGAGGTTGACACCGAGGGCAAACAGTTCGCGCCATCCATCACGTTGTTCCTGAACGGTCATGAATTTGGATTTGACTTGGATTCAAAGAAGTCGACGATTCGTTTAGAGGGCATTGCGCCCGGCAATCATCGCCTCGTTGTTTCTGCGCTCGGATTCTTGGCGCATGAAATTGAATTCACCATGACTCCAAAGGGTATGAAGATTCCTGTGACGTTGACCGTGAGGTGATGGAATCTCTTTTCTGGTTGCTTCCAGAATAGAGGGGCTGCGGGTAGGATTCACCTGCCATTGATGGAGGGTGACCAATTCCAAGCGTCTACGATCTTAAGCCGGCCTTTCAGAACTTGCTTCGGCCGATTTGTCGTGGCTTGGCATCTGCTGGTGTCAGCGCCAACGCAGTGACGTGCGTGGCTACTGTTCTATCCGTGGGCGTCGGATTGTTGATCGCTTGGCGACCTACCGAGTCTTGGCCTCTTCTCGTTGTTCCCGGTTTCTTGTTTGTTCGTATGGCGCTCAATGCCATCGATGGCATGCTCGCGCGCGAGCACGCTATGAAAAGCGACCTTGGCGCTATCCTCAATGAAATGGGGGATGTGGTGGCCGATACAGCGATCTACCTTCCTTTTGCTCTCGTTCCCGGCATCGCTCCTTGGCAAGTTGTGATTTTCGTTGTCTTGGCCATCTTGAGTGAAATGATGGGCGTCGTATCGGTACAAATCGGAGCGTCGAGGCGTTATGACGGTCCGATGGGGAAGAGTGATCGTGCCTTTGCCATTGGCCTACTTTCTCTTCTCTTGGGGCTCGGCGTTGATGGCAGCTCTTGGGTTTCGATTTTCTTCTATGTTCTCATCGGGCTTACCGCGATTACCATCCTCAATCGTAGTCGACGTGGGTTGGCCGAGTTGAAATGATCACAACAGAATCCATCTCCAACCCGGTCCTCGTCGGCCTTGGCGTCATTTTTGGCATCTTGATCTTAGCGTCGATTGTCACCAAGTGGATGGCTGTGAAGCAGCTAGACAAAGACCACACGGAACTTTGTCAGCGGGTGCGGTCCTGGTGGGTGATCGTGGTTCTCTTCGCGATCGCCGTGATTCTTCAGCGTGCCTACTCCTTGGTGTTCTTTGGCTTCGTCAGCTTCCTGGCACTCAAAGAGTTCTTTTCCGTTATCCCAACGAGACGGGCCGATCGTCGGGTTCTGTTCTGGGCCTACTTGGCGATCCCCATCCAGTATTATTGGGTATCACTTGAGTGGTACGGGATGTTCATAATTTGGATCCCGGTCTTCATGTTTCTCTTCTTACCGATGCGAATGGTCCTCATTGGTAAGACCGACGGATTCTTGCGATCTGTCGGGACGATTCACTGGGGCCTGATGACGACGGTTTTCAGTATCAGTCATCTTGCCTATCTCTTGATCGAAGACATTCGCGAGACCCCGGCGCAGGGCGCCGGACTTTTGCTTTTCATTGTGGCCTTGACGCAATTCAATGACGTGGCCCAATACCTTTGGGGAAAGTCGATTGGCCGGCACAAAGTCGTTCCGATGGTGAGTCCCAACAAGACCGTGGAGGGCCTCGCTGGTGGGGTCTTGACCACGGCCACGATCTCGTATTTTGTGGCTCCCTATCTCACACCACTTGCCGGACTTGAGGCTATTGGTGTTGGTGCTGGCATCGGCTTGGTCGGTTTCATGGGCGATGTTGTCATTTCCGCCATCAAACGTGATCTTGGCATCAAGGACACGGGCTCAATCCTCCCTGGTCACGGTGGAATTCTCGATCGAATTGACAGCCTGATGTTCACGGCGCCCCTCTTTTTCCACTATTTGCGCTACTACTACTGATGCTGAACGATAGCCTGCGATTTCTTTTCTTTGTGTTGGTGGTGAAACCGATCATATTGATCGTTGTTGGCCTCAATGTGCGTAATCGAGGACGTTTGCCGACCAAGGGCCCGGCCATCATCATCGCGAATCACAATAGCCACTTAGATACGATGGCCCTGATGAGCCTGTTTTCGGCCCGCCACCTACGGCGGTTGCGCCCGGTTGCAGCGGCCGACTATTTCCTTCGGTCGCGTTTCATGGCCTGGTTTGCCCTGAAAATCGTCGGGATCATCCCTTTGAGCCGTCGGCCCAAGCATGGTGAGGATCCTTTGGCGGAAGTTGCGAGGGCGCTCGAAAATGACGCCATTATCTTCCTCTTCCCGGAAGGCAGTCGGGGGCAGCCAGAAAAATTGTCCAAATTTAAGAACGGAATCGCTCATTTGGCCAAAAGATTCCCCAGTTGCTCAATCACGCCGATCTTCCTTCACGGCTTGGGAAAGTCGATGCCCAAGGGAGAAGCGCTCCTTGTGCCGTTCTTTTGCGATGTTTTTGTTGGCGAACCTCATTTCTGGGAGGGGGAAAGAGCTCCTTTTATGGACGCTCTTCAGCAATCCGTGGATGAACTTGCACGGGAAGGGGAGTTTCCCAACTGGGAATAGTCCAGATCTGCGACTTTCTGCCCATTTTCTTGCCCTATCTTCCTGCAACGCAATGATTTCTGGGTTTGGCATGGGGGCCCAGACAGGTCATAATACGGCTTGAGCGACGAGTGTGTATGCAGGGCAAATCGATGAAGATCCTCCATTTTGTTCACGGTTGGTTTCCGCGCCATAGTGGCGGTACGGAGCAGTATGTCGATGCCCTCATGCGAGAGCTCGCCGATCGTGATTTTACCGTCGCCATTGTGGCCGGTTCTGAGGTCGCCTCAGATGTCGCCAAGATCGAAAGAAATGGCGATGGCCCGGTGCCGGTCTATCGCATTCATCGCAGCGGACTCTATTTGGACTCCTGGTACCAGAGTTCAAATCCAGAGGTCGAACTCCTCATTGGAGACCTCATTGCCGATCTGAAGCCTGACCTCATCCATGTCCATCATTGGCGCCGACTCTCGAATAACTTGATTGATGTCGCGTCCGAGTTGGGGGTTCCAGCCGTCCTGACGCTCCACGACACCGGCGTCACATGTGCCAAGACATTCCGGGTAAGGAATGATTCGTTTTGTTTGCGGGATCCGATTGCTGAGAACTGCAACAAATGTGTTGACCGTTTTTGGTTTCAGGATGACGAAGAAGTTGGTGCTCTGGTCGAATCTCATCGCCACGAAATGGCGGCCGAACTCGACCAGGCCATGGCGGTCCTGTCGCCATCCAAGGCCCTCGTCGATTTGGTCGAGCAATATCAGCCTCAGTTATCTGGCAAGATTGAGGTTTTGCCTCACCCACGTCTCTATCCGTCGAATCGTCCAGCCTTCCGACCAAGAAACGATGTGTCCACCATGGCCTTGGCCTATTGGGGTGCTTTGCAGCCCATGAAAGGTGTTCACGTTCTCTTAGAGGCTTTGCATCGCACCAGAACGCCCCAATCTTTTAGTCTCGACGTTTGGGGAGCGCTTGATGCGGCCCCTGAAGACTACGTCGATCGACTTTATAAATTGGCGGAAGGCCTCAACGTTCGATTCCGTGGTGCCTTCGAGGCGCGCGACATCCCGGCAAATTATGACCTTGCCGTCTTTCCGTCGCTGGCGCGCGAGAGTTACTCGTTTACTGTAGACGAAGCATGGGAGCGAGGCATTCCGACTCTCGTTCCTGACAAAGGTGCGCCAGCCGAGCGGTCACCGCATCGCTCTTCGATCTTCAAGACTGAAGACGCATCAGATCTCGGCTCGCAGTTGCAATTTCTCTTGGACACCCCTGCTGAACTCGAAAAACTCGCCACCAGCATTCCCGAATTGCCTGATCTTGGCGACCATGTCGATGAGCTCTTAGATATCTACGATTGGTGCATAGAGGAGTTTGAGGCTCCGACGAAGAGCCGACTCCGCCGTGGATTGTCACGGATGGCATTGATCCAAAAAACCATTCGAGCACGCGATGATCGCCTTTATGCACTTCGCGGTCGAGCTGATGGTGAAAGCGAGCAAAGTAAGTCTCTTCTCCGAGAACTCGAAGAACGAGATCGCTTGATTAACAAGCGAGACGAGATCCTCGATGAATTCAATGCGAACCTGGGCGCTCTGACCAAAACGCTTGACGACAAAGATCGGGAGCTTGAAGCAGTTCGCAAGAATCTGGTCGAAAGGGAGGCTTTCCTTTCCTATCGAGCTGATGAAAATGTCGAAATCATCGACGAGCAGAAGAAGCAGCTCGCGGCATACGAGCTCTCGACTGATGACCTACGTGCCAGCAAGGACGTGCTCAACAGGCAACTTGAAGAGGTTGGCCAAAGCTGCTCGCTGTTGGAAGAGCGCATCGAAGAGCTCAATCAACATGCCGCCAATCTTGTCGAAGCGAAGCAAAGTCATGAGCTTGATCTTGCCGAGTTTCAGCGAGCAGCCGAAGAAGGTGAGGGGCAGAGAGAACAACTCATGGAGAGTATCCATGAGTACGAAAAAGTTCGTGATCGCCTCAAAGACGAGATTCAAGTCCTGACGAAGACGGTTCATCGTAACCAAACGAAGATTGAAGAGCTCAATCAGACGATCAAGGAAGTCCAGGTTGAGGGTGATACTAAGTTGGCGGCGCTTGCTAATAAAAAAGACGCCGTCATCGTATCAGTTCGCTCGGAGAGCGAGGCCAAGATTTCCAGGATCAATGCGGACAAAGAGACAGCCGTTGCGTCGATTCGTGATCAAAGCGAAGCGAGAATTGCGAGAGCCTTCGCCGACCAAGAGTCCGTACTTGAAGCGAACGAGCAGAAGATTGCTAAAATTAAAGCCGAACGCGAAGAGCAAATTGAGGCTCTGACCAAAACTTGTGCTGAGCAAAACCAACGCCTGCAAGATGAAGCGTCAAGTCGAGGCCGCTTAGAAGCGGAGGTTCGTGGTCTTCGCCAAGCGCTTCTGAAGGCAGAGAACAGATCTGTCGAACTCGGTGACGAGATGCAACACCTCGAGCGAGAGAAGGTTGGCGCGCTCGATCGTGCCAGCGCCATGTCGACGCTCGTTGAACGTACCGAACACGAACGTGACGAGCATGAGCGAGAAGCACAAGAACTCGAAGAGATCTGTGGTCGACTGAAATCGCTCCGCGATAACTTGATGCAAGAAGTCGAATTGCAAACGACGCAAGGTGACTTGACGCGTGATGCTCTTGATAAGGCACTCTCTGAGATTCATCGACTCGACAATGAATTCGAAAGTCTTAGCGACGGCATTCGGCATCGGCTCGCGCCGATTGCCGAAGAAGTTGCGCCTCATGCTCTTGAGGCCGCGCCCGCTGGTGAGGTGATGGACTTGGTGGTGGCGAATCATGGCCGATTACACCGCCTGATTGGTGAGCGTGATGAAGTGCTCTCCGATCTCGTCTTACGAATTGATGGGTATGAGGCCAGGCTCGGGCAGGGAGCGATCAGGAATATCTCAAGCGTTCCCTCCGCATCAGATGTCGCTCGAAAGTTGAAGAGTCGCGTCCGGGGCTTGTCGAGACGCCTGAAGCCCAAGAACAAATCGGCACGCAAGCGCGTCCTTTTTGTCGTTCACGATTTCTTGCCGAAGCACAACGCCGGCACTGAAATCTACACTTACAACTTGGCCCGAGGCCTGCAGTCGCAATATGACGTTCACCTTCTCTTCTGTGAAGCACGGCACGAATTGCCACGTTACACGGTGAGTAAGGGTTCGTTTGAAGGCTTACCCTACACCGAAGTCGTCCACAATTATCAGTGGGAGAATTTCGAAGAGACCTATCATGATAATCGAATGGAAGAGATCTTCCTCGACGTCTTAGATGAGTTTGAGCCAGACATAATCCATATTCAGCACCTTCACTACTTCTCGTTCAACTTCATTCCATTGGCCAAGAAGCGTGGTTTGCCGGTTGTTTACACTCTGCATGAATTCATGTTGATGTGTGCTCGAGGTGGGCAGTTGCTCCGGGAAGACATGGAGATTTGTGAGTTCCCTGAGCCGAGTCGATGCGCCGATTGTATCCGTGGCGAGAAATTGTCGGGCGATTATGGTCAGCAACAAACGCGTCGCGCGTCCGATCTCGTTGCTGACTTGCTACCGCAAAACTTGAAACTCGCATTCGAAGGTTATGCCGGACCGCGCGTGGCAGCGGCACTTGACGAAGAGTCTCGTCCCGTGTTTGCCGCTGCTATCAAAGCACGATTAGATTTTATTCGTGAACAAATTGCACAAGTCGACTTGTTCATCTCCCCAAGTGCATTCTTGCGCCAGAAGTTCATTGATTCGGGGATGATTCGATCGGATCAGATCGTTCACTCAGGCAATGGCTTTGACTTGACTCCGTTTGCTGGCTTCAAACATCAGCCGTCTGAGACATTGCGCTTCGGATTTGTCGGAACCATCGCTGAATACAAAGGTGTTCACATCTTGGTGGAGGCGATGAATGACATTGTTGCCGACAACGTGGAGCTTCAGATTTGGGGTGACGTTGAGACCTTTGCCGAGTACAAGGCTCAGCTCCTGCCACTCATCAAGAATTCTGCGACCAAGATCAAGGGACGATTTGACAACAACCGGATTGCCGAAGTCTTGTCACAGATTGACGTCTTGATCGTGCCGTCGCTTTGGTTTGAGAATTCTCCGTTGACGATTCATGAGGCATGGTTGGCGAAAGTTCCTTTGGTCGTTTCTGACCGCGGTGGGATGGCAGAGCTGGTGCAAGACGGGGTGAACGGTTTTCATTTCAAGCTTGGCGACTCGAACGATCTGCGCAAGAAGCTCATGCGTTTCGTCCAAGACCGCACCTTGATTCGCAAGCTTGGTGATGCCCCCGGCTACGTGAAGCCGATCGCTGAGAATGTTGAGGAAATGTCGAATCGTTATCGTGAACTAATGCAGGGAGTGCGTCGTTGAAGATTCTCTACGTCACGAGCGCGTTCCTTCCAGATAGTCGCGGTGGCACCGAACTTCATGCGTTTTATTTGGCGCGAGAAATGCAAAGGCTGGGCCATGAGGTCTTAGTCTTCACGCGCTGCGGCGACATGGAGCGGCCTGACTACGATCGCGATTCGATTGTCGTTGACGGCGTTCCGGTTGAGAGGCTCAACTACAATTTTCAAGATGCTTCTTCATTCGAGTGGATCTACAAGAATCCGAATATCGACCTTCAGTTCTCCCGCCTCATAGACAGCTTTGCTCCGGATCTCGTTCATGTCCATCATCTGACGTGTTTGTCGACCAGCATTAATGAAGTCGTCAAGAATCATGACATCCCCTTGGTCATGACTTTGCATGACTTTTGGATGGTGTGTCCTCGTGGGCAACGAATCGACACCGACCTGTCCATTTGCGAAACGGTCGACCGCGTTAAGTGCCATAGCTGCTTAGCGAATCTTTGGCCGCACTTCTTTCCTGATGCTCCTGCATCTTGGGATCCTGGGCTGTTGCCGGACCTGGGCGAAGAAGCGCCAGAGAGTTTGAAAAACTGGGATACGCACATTCAGCGGGTGTTGAATCTCTGCGATCTCATGATTACTCCCAGTGCTTTTCACCGAGAGCGAATGCTTGAATTCAATCTTCCAGCGGAGAAAATCGTCGCCTTGCCTCACGGCCTTGATCGAGAGCTCTTGGGGCAAACAAGAGATCCGAAGGCCCCGTTGCAGCGGATCGGCTTCATCGGCAGCGTAATCCCGTCCAAAGGCGTTCAAGTTTTGGTCCAAGCCTTCGACCTTCTGGGTGACCCCAATCTCGAGCTCAGTATTTATGGTGAGGCTCCGAACTTTCATGGTGATACCGGTTATGTCGACCGCTTGAAGGCCATGGTGACAGATGGGGCAAGAGTCAATTTTGTTGGCGCCTACGATCAAAGCGAGTTGTCAACAATCTTGGAAGGCATCGACGTTTTGGTGGTTCCGAGTTTATGGTGGGAGAGTTTCTGTCTGACGATTCGAGAAGGTCTCTTGTCAGGGTGTGCAGTTGTTGCAGCTGATCATGGCCCGATGAGAGAGGCTCTGGCAGACGGCAAAGATGGCCTGCTGTTCGAGCCGGCTAACGCACAAGACTTGGCAGCTAAGCTGAAACAGCTCATTCACGATCGTGAGCTTTTGGCTCGTATGCGAAATCGGGGGCATGTGGTGAAAGGCATCGAGCGGTGCGCCACAGAAACGGCCGACCTCTATCGCCAAGCTTTTAAATCAGCTGGTAAGAATTCTTCAGTCGTCGACGCCGTTCCACTTAAGCCTATTCTTGCCGAACCCCTCGATAGGGAATCAGAAGTGCCGGTAACGGTCTTTATTCCGACCTACAACGGCGGTGAGACTTTCAAGCGAGTCATCGAAGGTGTCTTCAAACAGAAGACAAACTTTGAGTATGAAGTCCTGATCATTGATTCCGGATCAACAGACGGAACGCTCGACGTTATTGCTGAGTACGACGTTCGGCTCATCAATATTCCGAGCCGAGAATTCAATCACGGATTGACGCGGAACCGCGCGGTCCATGAAGCCAAGGGTGACATCGTTGCCTTGTTGACTCACGATGCCATTCCCTACGACGAGACTTGGCTTGAGTGTCTCATTGCAAATTTCGATGACCCAGAAGTTGCTGGCGCCTATTGCCATCAATTGCCAAGGGACGATTGCAATCCTTTTCAATTGGATCGCCTCCAAGACTGGACCAAGGGCGAAGGGCAGAAAACAGTCAAGCAGATCGAGAATCGTGCAGAATACGAAGCCATGGCGCCCATGGAGCGATACCTGAAGATTGCGTTTGACGATGTCGCCAGCTGCGTTCGTAAATCAACGATGGCCAAGATTCCATTCGAACGTCGGCAGTTTGGCGAAGATGTGGCTTGGGGTAAGCAGGCGATACTGAGCGGCTACAAGCTCGTCATGGATCCGAGCGCCGTGGTGATTCACAGCCACAACAACTCAATTTGGTACGAATTTAAGCGCGTCTATCTGGACCACCAGAACCTCCACGATTTGGTCGGCATGCATTTAGTTCCGCGCTTCTCCGATGTGCTTCGCTTCACATTGGGTGGTACAACTCACTTGGGCGGTATTATTCGCCGCTCACCCATTTCCATTCTTTCTAAGATTGGATGGTGGATCAAAGTTCCTTTCTATTCGCTCGGGCAAAACATGGGGCAATACCTCGGTGCTCGTAGCGTCATGGAAAACAAAAAGGGCGTGTGGGGCTGGATCGACACACGACTCAAAAAGGGAGTGTAATGGCTCACAAATGCCGTCGCGGCTTATTCACTTTGGCAGTTCTTTTGCTCACTCTGAGCATGTCTTTTGCTCAAGAGAAGCCTGGCCGACTCATTGTCCTCGGCTTCGACGGGCTCGATCATGCTCGCTGTCAGGAGATGATTGACGCCGGAAAGCTGCCTAACCTGCAAGCCTTGGCCAAGGAGGGAACCTTCACTCCGTTGGCGACGACGAATCCGGCCATCTCACCTGTTTCTTGGTCTGCGTTGACGACCGGGCTCAATCCTGGTGCCACCGGCATTGATGGATTCCTGCGCCGAGATTTCTCCGACGGCGAAGTACGAATCCGTCCGTCGCTCGTTGAGAAGCGAATCGACAACTCGGGATTGGCGTCGAAGAACACACGCCGCATGGTGTTGTTTCCCATCTTTGCCGTCCTCCTTGTGCTTGGTTTCCTTTGCTATCGGAAGAGCGGTTGGGGCGCTAAGTTCATTCTCTTCATCATCGCCGTAGCTGGCGTAGGCGGTGTCATTTCGATCTCAGAGAACAGCCTGCCCGATGGCCGCCCCTATGCTCACAACTTGAGATCTGGCGAGGCATGGTGGGAAACTCTGGACGCCGCTGGCGTGCCAACAGCCACGATGCTGGCACCTTGTAGTTTTCCTGCACCGACATTGGCCAACGGTCGCATTCTGGCTGGCCTCGGCGTCCCTGACGCCCTCGGGACCTTCGGCTATTGGACCATTTTTCGCGATGACATTGTCCGTGAGAATACAACGGAAACTGGCGGCTTCGTCAAACCACTTATCTATCTCGATGAGAGTTTGCGTGACGGTAAATTCGAGCCTATCGAAGTTGAAGGGCCAGTAGACATTATTGCCGATGATGGCAGCAACTCGAAGGCTCATTTAGCGGTGACGCTCGGACGTAAGAACGGTGTGGTCTACGTGACCAATGGGATTGAAGCGATTCAAGTCCCACTCGGAAGCTGGTCTGAAGTTTTTCCAATGACGTTCAAGATGAGCAACTACGTTAACGTTCGGGGCTTCTCGCGCTTCAAACTGATGGAGGTTGACGAACGCGTTCGCCTCTATTTAGACCCGATCAACTTGGACCCAACTCGGTTGCCACCTGGAGTCAAGCTGAGTCACCCCGATGACTATGCTGGCGAACTCGTTAAGATTCTTGATTCGGCTTACAAAACAGTCGGTTGGGCTTGCGCAACCAATGCCCTGAAAGATGGAGTGCTGGATGACACCTCTTTCCTTCAAGACGCCAAGCGCGTCTGGGAGGACCAAGAGAATTTAGCGCTTCACGAGTTGGGCCGAAAAGACAGTAAGGTAGTTACCTGCATCTTGACGGTTCCAGATCGGATTCAGCACATGTTTGCGCGCTACGAGCTCAAGGGATACCCAGGGCCGAAGGACGGCTTCGATCCGCGATTTCGCAATGAGATCAATAACGTTTACAAGCGCGTTGATGATTTTGTTGGCTTGGTCCGAGCACGTCACATGAAGGACGGCGATGAACTCTTAATCGTATCGGATCACGGGATGGCTCCGTGGCGGCGGTCGGTCAATTTGAATGCGCTCTTGGTGCAAGAGGGACTCCTCAAACTCAAGTCACGCGTTGGCCCACGCAAGTTAGATATCAGCATGCGTGAAGGCGTTTCATTGGCGCAGATTGATTGGGCCAACACCAAGGCCTATTCGATTGGCCTTGGCCGTATCTATCTCAATCGGAAGGGTCGCGAGCCTCAAGGAATCGTCGATGATCAACAAGCCCCAGGAATCTTGAAGATCATCGATAACGCTCTGAAGAACCTCAAGGACGGCGGCAAGAACGTCGTTGCGTCCATGGATCGTGGCGCCGACATTTACTCTGCTAACGTTGTGCCTGGTGGCCGTGCCGACATTTATGTTGGCTTCAACCGTGGCTATCGCGTTTCCTGGCAGAGTTGCTTGGGGGGTGTTGACGAGCCTGTGGTTTTCGAAAATGACAGCGCTTGGAGCGCAGACCACTGCAGCGTCGACCCAGGTCAAGTTCCAGGTGTCATATTCACGACCTTGAAACTAAAAGAGGGCCCGCGTCGCGTCGTCGACATTGCGCCAACGATTTTGGATTGGGCGGGGCACCCGCGAGACCTCGGTGATAAGCGGAATGGGCACAGCTTGCTGCCTTAGGAGAGAATACTCTTGACTGCTAAAGGTGAAGCCACAAGACGCTGGGTGCACTTGCTCTTCGGCAGTGTGGCTTTTCTTTTGCCCTATTGTGACTGGCGGCTCAGTTTCATCGGAGCGCTTTGCGCACTCTTTGTGAACTCTGAGATTCTCAGCCGAGCTGCAGCCACCAAGCACATGTTCCGAAAGGACGAAGGGTGGTTGGGAGGCATTGTCCTCTATCCCTTGACCGTTGCTCTGCTGATCTTGATCTATCGTGAGAACACTTTGCCGGTCGCTTGTGCGTGGTTGGCCTTGGCCGCTGGCGATCCTGCAGCGGCATTCTGGGGCAGAAGAGGTGCGACGAAGAGGCTCCCTTGGAATCAAGCCAAATCGTTTGCCGGGACGCGGGCCTTTTTCTTGGCCGCATTGATCCCTCTCGTCGTGGCATGCTTGCAGCACGATGTCGCTTGGGGTGCGACAATCTTGATCGCTGCCTTGGCCGCCATTGTCGGCGCCCTCGTCGAGAGTTGGCGTTGGACGATTGCCGACAATCTTGCTGTTGGGCTTTCTGTCTCCTTCGCTGTGGCCATGATGAGGGTAATCCTATGACGATAGAAGTGTCCGTCATTCTGGCTCTCGTCCTGGGTGGCCTGTTTTACGCCAGCAAAAGTGTGAGCCCCAGCGGAGCCATTGCCGGTGGCCTGCTTACTTTTGTCTACGGTCTGGCATGGAGTCCTTTTCCTTTTGTCGCGTTTGCGGCCTTCGTGGTCATCGGCACCTTGAGTTCACGGATTGGTCGTCATCAGAAGCGATCTCTTGGCGTTTATCAGAATGAAAAAGGTCCGCGAGATTGGTCGCATGCCATTGCTAATTGCGGCGTTGGGGCCTTGATTGTCTGTGGCGGTCGATTGTTCCCAGAACAATTCAGCCCGAGCTTGGCAGCTCTTTTGGCGAGCGCGAGTCTCAGTGCCGTCTGTGCCGACACTTGCGCCAGCGAATGGGGCACATGGTTGGGAGGCGAACCGCGCAACATATTAAATTTCCGACCTGCGAAAATCGGGAGTGATGGAGCCGTGACTTGGCGAGGGACGTTGGCCGGCTTGCTCGGGGCAGCGCTGATCGCGGGTTCAGTGGCACCATTTGTCAGCGAGCCCGGAAGAGTTGCAGTCTGTCTGATCGCGGCCGGAGCGATTGGAAACATTGCCGATAGTATCTTCGGAGCCACAGTCGAACCCCACTTGGGACGGCACGGTGGTTCCTACGTCAATGCCGCATGTTCCATTGTCGGTGCGGCCTCCATGGCGATTCTCATTGCTTGAGTTCGGCCAGGAATGTTCTTCCTGACGAGACTCCTTCGACTACATCAACGTGATTACGTCGCGTGACAGGATCATGTTGCCATTGGGAAGGATAATCCTAATGCGTGCCAAGAGACCAGGTGCGATACCCACCAATGAGCCTGCTGGCAATCGTACAAGCGCCCCTTGGTAAGAATTAAAACCAGCTGCTGTCGGAATCGTTAACGGTGCAGCGACTGTGCCGCCGGCATCGGCGCCGCCATTTGGTGTCATCAAACTGACAAAGTTGATGGTGGCGATTGGTGCCAATGTAGCAGCTTCAACAAGCCCGAGTGTTGGTAGCGGTTGCGTCGGATTGAAACTGAAAAGGTGCCGAAGGTAGCCAACTAAGTTGAAGTTTACCGGATTGGAGAGGTTCGTTTGAATGTTGATGGCGCTGATATCCGCACCTTGCAGGTCGCTGTCTGGGATGGAATCTGGCACAGAATTGTAACGTGTTTGTCCCAAGCCAGTGATTGGCAAGAACGATAAGGATCGCCCTTCCAAGGATTGTCCATTGTCATAAAGCGCTGGGCCACCAGTTGCTGTGTTGAGCGTTGACAGCGCCATGCCCGCTGCGTTGGCATGGGATAGGAGCGGCTGGTTCGCTACCGGCGGCGAAAGCGGGTCGTCAAAGAAAAGATTCGGAACCATACCCGGTGTCATGATACTCCCAGGCGAAATGCCAACTAAAGAATCAAAGGTCTCGACCATGTTGCCGTTGTCTAAGACTGCCGTGTCCACAAAGATGCTACCGGCCGCGGAAGCGACGGAAGACGAAAGATCTTCAGCTTCGCTTTGGCTTGGTGGTGCGACATTTGGCGGAATGTCCAAGTGGAGAACCAGTGAGAATGCACCGGAATCGCTCAAACCGGAGTGACTGATTGGTGACAGCGTTGTTCCCCAGTTGATGCGGAATTCAGCGCCAAACTGACGAACTTGGACGCCAGTTCCGCTGGTATCCCAATCGGCCCAGTTCGCGAAGATCGCAGGGTTCTGAGCCAAGGCAGCTGCGGGGCTGACGATGGCATCATTTGGCGTGCCTAAGGCACCACCAAAGCTCACGTATCCGTTCGCACTGACCGTGACCGAGGTGTAGGTTGTTCCGTAGAAATCAAAGCTTGTTCCTTGAATGAAAGAAACCGGAGCATTGCCGTTGTCACCCAAAATCAAAGTCTGTTCAGCGCCAACCGAGAACTGAATATCGGCAGCTTGCGTGAAACTCAGTCCCACAGGCATGACAGTCGGATCAGCAATCACAGCTTGGGTTGCCAAGCTCTTGCCCGCGGCCGTAAGCGGAACAGAGACTTGGAAGTCGAGAATGCCGAGAGAGTTGGTGAAAAAGAAGGCGTCTAACAAGCTTCCTGTTCCACCAAAATTGGCGTCGGCGACGACAGTAATGTTTTGAAAATTACCAGCTGAAAAGGTGCCAAGATCCAAAGACCCTGGGAAGGAAACGAAGGCCGCTGGAATGTTCTCTGGATGATAGTGTTCGGAGAGCATGAACGTCACCGGCTGAAACTGATTCGTTCCTGATTGAAAAGAGAATTTCAAATTTCCCGGCGTGAACACTTCAACCTGATGAGTGGGGTCGTCATTCGGATTGATGTCGTTGATCAGAAGTTGGGCATTCGGTGTGCCCTGGAATGCACGAGTCAATCGTTGCGTCGCATTAGCGATGGAAGGATTGAAAGAAATGCCGGGAGTCGACATGACTTCTGCTGATGGCGCTGTAAGGAAATCTCCCGATGCATAAATGGCATCGATCGCCGTCACTGTTATCACTCTGATCGTTGCGTCATGCGCAGTCTCACCCTTACTGCCTTTGTCGCGATGGCTGGCTGTGTTGGTGCTGCCATTCTTCTTGAAGTAATCGCTAAGCTTGTTGGCCAAGAGGCCAGCAAAACCGTTGGCTGTGATGTCTTCAGGAAGAGGAGTGATGATGATGAGAGCATCTTCTTCTGGTGGCGTGAGCGGAGGAACCCCTAAGACAAGTGAGTTCGGTAGGAAGTCGAAGTAGAGCTGCATGGATGTGCCGCCCATTACTTTTTCTTTGACCGAAAAATAAGTGACTTCCTGACCACTGGCAATCAGTGGGACGAGGGCAAGAAGGAGTATGATGATATTTCGCATTAAACGGCTCAAAGTAATGAGGACACTACTGTCCGCAGTGTGAAGCGGATCAGGCAGGCTCATAGTGGATGATTCGCTGTCTATAACAAAGGACTTTTGTAGTGTTTCATATGAGCCCTGGGTATTCGCCCGTCGGCAATCATCTTGATTGTAACCTTCAGGAAGCGCATATTTACGGATGAATACGGCACTTAGAATCATTCGACCGTTCACTTTGTTGCCACCCATGCTGGGTATGCTCACCGGGGCATTTGCTGCATTAGGCAGTCAGAAGGCTGAGAGTCTCGATCAATCGACTGTCACCATGATTCTGATGGGCATGGCGATGGCCGCAACATTGAATGCTGCCTCCAATGTGCTCAATCAAGTTTGCGACATCGAGCAAGACACGATCAATAAGCCTCACCGTCCGATACCAGCGGGCGAGATGTCGATGACAACGGCGAAATGGTATGCCGCTGGTCTCTATGCCTTGGCGAATGTTCTGGCGTTTTTCATTGATTGCGGCGCCGGGCGTGAGTGTTTTTACATTGTCTTGTTCACTTCATTTCTAACCTACGCCTACAGCGGCCCTCCTTTCCGTTGGCGTCGATTTGGATGGCGCGCCAATTTAACGGTCGCACTGCCGCGAGGCATGCTGCTGAAGGTTGCCGGTTGGTCGACGGTGGCACCAGTCTTCTCTGATATGGAGCCCTGGTTCCTGGGGCTGATCTTCTTCCTCTTCTTGCTCGGGGCTACTACCACAAAAGACTACGCCGACGTGGTTGGTGATGCAGCAGCCGGAGTACGGAACCTGCCGATTCGATTGGGGATCAAAGGGGCTTTGAAGGCAACGGCACCTTTCTTTGTGGTGCCGTGGTTGATCTTGGCCGTGTCGCCATGGTTGAGTGGGCCGCCTTTGGGTGCTTCGCCGATTGGCTTGCTCACCCTGGGATTGGCTTGCGCAGCTTACGGTGCCTTCATCGTCAAAATCCTGTTTCGTGATCCTAAGGCCATCGCGCACCAGGAAAACCACCCGGCTTGGGGGCATATGTACAAGCTCATGATGATGGCCCAGGTCGGTTCGGCTTTGGTGTATCAGTTCTAAGATGAAACTTGCACCGCACCGAATTCGGTGGACAATTCTGAGTGGAATGAAAAACACAGAAGTGAGCCTCACGTGGCACATCGGAGATCATTTCTTGTCCTCGGCTTGATCGTATTGACCTTCATGCTTGGCGGATGCGCAGCCTCTGTTGAGAGCGACCATGGTTCTCATCACAATACTCCCACTCAGCCGATAACTGGGCTTTCGATTCGGCTTGACGACGGCGCACCGGAAATGGGAGATGAATTGGTCGGGTGGATCTATGCGTCCAACAATATCGATGGCGAACCGAATCGATGCGTCTATGTTTGGCGCAACAAGAGTTGGACCATAGCTGACGAAACCGTCCCTGGTTATTACGACTCGAACAAGGCAACCGGAAGCTTCAGCCTCGACGGCCAAGGTCATTGGGTCTCATCGGGATTCCTGCCTAGTTCCTTTGCGAATTACAGCAACGTTAATACTGCCGGTGGCTTTGGCGCGATCATTGGCGATCGAGCCATCGTCCGTAATCAGTAGACCTGCGTAGTCCAAAAAAGAAGAAGGCCGCCAGTTCCATAGGAGTCCGGCGGCCTTCTTAATTCTCAATCCCTGTCTTCTTCGCTTAGAGCACTTTCTTGAAAGCCTCGGTCATGGCCGGAACGATCTCGAAGAGATCTCCGACAATGCCATAGTTGGCGATCTTGAAGATCGGTGCGTCAGCATCTTTGTTGATGGCGACAATGCACTTGCTTGTCCTCATGCCTGCCAGATGCTGGATGGCGCCAGAGATGCCTGCAGCGATGTAAAGCTGAGGGGCAACAACTTTGCCGGTCTGGCCGACCTGAGCGGCGTGATCTCGCCATCCGGCGTCCACGGCTGCACGGGATGCACCAACGGCGGCACCGAGAACTGCGGCGAGCTCTTCTAATGGCGCGAATCCTTCAGGGCCACCAACACCGCGTCCACCTGACACGACGATATCTGCTTCAGCGACATCGAGGACAGCATCGGCTGGAGCCGCAATGTCCTTGACCATGGCGCGGATGTTGTCGATGGAGAATTCGAGTGGCTCAACAGAAACTGGCGCTTCAGCCCCAGCGTTGGTCTCGTTGGCACCGAAGACGTTGGGGCGGATGCCCAAGATGAGGGGGCCGTTGGCGGCTCTCACCCAACTCATGGCCTTGCCGGCGTAGACTGGACGTCCTGCACGCACGACACCATCTTTGACCTCGTACTCTACACAGTCGGCGGCAAGGCCAGCTGGCAGCGTGGCGGCAATGTAAGCACCAAGGTCTTTGCCCATTGTTGTTGCTGGGATGACGATACTGGCAGGATCAATCTTCTTGATGGCCTGCAGAAGCGCGCGGCCGTATCCGCCAGTGGAGTACTTGTCGAAGTTGTCTTGGTCGAAAACCAAGACGTTGTCGACGCCGTAGGCACCGAGAGTCTTGGCGATGTCTTGGACGTCTTTGCCAACAACCACGGCTGTGACTTCACCGCCAAGGTCAGCTTTGAGTTTGCAGGCTGTGCTGCAAGCTTCAAAAGCGGCTTTCTTGAATGAGCCTTCGCGTTGTTCGGCGAAAGCCAGGATTCCCTGAGACATTTGATGCTCCTTTGTGGGGGCGAAGCGAAGCGTTTAGCTTCAACCTCTTGTCTTGTGTCGGTGGTGAGAGGACTGCTCTCAGATCACCTTGGCTTCGTTCTTCAGCAAGTCGATCAGTTCGGCAACAGCTTCAACACCCTCGCCAACGATGCGGCCGGCTGGACGTTCCGCTGGTAGTTCGAGTGACTCCGTGATGACACGGACTTCACCCAATTCAGCGTCGACCTCTGTCATTGGTTTCTTCTTCGCTGCCATGATGCCCTTGAGCGATGGGTAGCGTGGTTCGTTCAAGCCCTTTTCAGCACTGAAAACGGCAGGCAGGGTACCTTCAATGATCTCGACTGCGCCTTCGATCTCACGCTCAGCGCGGAAGGAATCACCTTCAAACTCAAGCTTGGAGACCTTGGCAACAATCGGCCAATCCAGCATCGCCGCAACCAGGGTCGGGACTTGGCTGTTGTCGCCGTCGACAGCCTGTTTGCCGAAGAAAGCGATCCGGCTTTCGTTGCCCTTTAAGTAATTGGCCAACGTCGTAGCGATGGCAGCGGAGTCGGCGGCTGAAATATCGGCCTTGAGGATGGTGCCTGTGTCGGCACCGCGGGCCAAGCACTTGCGAATTTCCTCTTTCTGGGAGCCATCACCAACGGTGACGACATTGACAGATCCTTCCCCAACTTTCTCGCGAATCCGTAGGCCTTCCTCCAGTGCGATTTCGTCATATGGGTTCAGTTCGAATTTGACATCGGCCAAATCGAGGCTCTTGCCGTCGGATCCGACTTTGACTTTTGTGTCCGTGCTTGGCGTAACTGCCACGCAAACCGTGATTTGCACAGGAATTCTCCTTAATGGGGTAGGCCGAGAACGTGGGTTTTCGGGTGCGGAATCTTATTTTCAGAAGGGGCCTGCATCAAGGTGGTTGATTGTCTCAAATGACTAGACATCAAAATAACTAAGGGCCCCCAATTTGGGGGCCCTTAGAATTGGACGGTTTTCTATGCTCCGGGCGAGCTGAATTAAGCCACGGATTCGAGGTAAGGCGCCTGGATCTCAAGGAATAGATCAACCAGCATTGGATCGAAGTGCTTACCGCGCTCAGCCATAATCAGCGCCAGCGCATCAGGGAGCGCCATTGGGCTGCGATAGGGGCGAACTGAGGTCACGGCGTCAAAGAAGTCGCAAAGACAGGCAATTCGCGCATCCAGCGGGATTTCTTCGCCAGCGAGGCCATCTGGATAGCCTCTGCCGTCCCAACGTTCATGATGCCAGCGGAGAATGGGGCCTAACTCACTGAAGAACGATACCGGCTTAATAATGTACTCGCCGATCTCCGAATGCCGCTTCATGGCCAGGAATTCAGCTTCCGTTAGCTTACCGGGCTTGTTGAGAACGGCATCATCGATGCCGATCTTGCCAATGTCATGGAGTTTGCACCCCAATTCGAGCCGGGCGAGGCTGGACTTCGAGTAGCACAGCTTCTTGGCCAATTTGACGGCGTAGGCTGCCACGCGACGGCCGTGGCCGATATTGAGGCGGTCACGCCCCTCGGCGGCTCTGGCGAGAGACAGGGCGGTTTCCTGTTGAAGTTGGCTTTCACGCTTTTCGATCAAATAGCGTTGAGCATCTTGGCGAACGTCTCTTTGCTCTTGGACTCGGTCGATCGCGAATCCAATTTTCTCGAAGTTGAATGGTTTGTGGAAGAAGTCGACGGCACCTTTTCGCATACCCTGTATGGCGAAGCTCACATCCAGATAGCCGGTCATGAGAATCACTTCCAAGGCCGGGTTCACCGCTTGGGCCCTGGCCAAGAGATCAAGACCCGAGAATTCGGACATCGACGTGGCCGAAATGAGCAGTTCTTGCTCCTTCTTGGCCAAGAGATCCGAAGCCTCACGGGCTGATTCAGCAACAGAAACATCAAAGCCACGACCTTGAAGAAAACCCTGAAGGACCTTGCGTGATGCAACGTCATCGTCAGTGATCAAGATTCGAAAGGCGCTACCACTTTCCATTCCGCTCCCCCCGTCGCAAGCATCAAAACGGCGTCCGAATCCCCCAAGGACAGCAACGATCTAATTCTGGTTCAAATGCAATGCAACGCTCGCAAGTTTATGGGGGGACAATGTTTGGTTGAAATACAAAATGGCCTATTTGTGTAAATTAGGTATTCCACGGGTTGAATTAGGGATAGTTCTGTTTGAAAGATCGTTAACAACTGATGGGACTTCGGTGCATAAGCCGCAATTCTGTTGCGTCTTAATAATAAATATAAGGCGATGTTCTTTGTGGAT
>JBLINQ010000072.1:0-24646 GCA_047639315.1 Planctomycetota bacterium | reverse complement strand
AGGGTGGGTGGTGGACAGCATGCTTTACCATGCTCCCGATCGTCCTTGGCTTGCACCACTTCATAGGGCGAGATGTCGTCACCAAAACTGTGGCGCGAGTCGATCGCCTCAAGCAGGCCGCTTGGTTTGGAGT
This sequence comes from Planctomycetota bacterium, assembly GCA_047639315.1. Classification (GTDB taxonomy): domain Bacteria; phylum Planctomycetota; family DRQF01; genus S139-23. Next base: position 24,513 of record JBLINQ010000072.1, on the reverse strand, counting down.
GCTCGCCTTCCTGCTCCACTCACTTGTCGATTTCGATATACAGATCACAGGGATCACGGCTACCCTTGCTCTATTGATCGCGCTTATGGGACCAGAGAAAAGAGGCCTGGGGCAGCGGCCGGTGTTGTCGGCCGCTTCTTTCATCCTTGGGTTAACACTCACTATGTTCTGGATTCTTGGCCCGCAGGCAACACAGATTCAACGCTTAGGCCCAGAACCAGCCGTCGCTTTGGCTTCGTGGCCAGTCGATCTTCGTAGTCTGTATCGGGAATCCAAGAGACAGAAGATGGCACCTCAAGATGCTCAACAGCTCATGAGGGTGTTCGAGTCTCTATCTCCCTCTTTCGGCCACCTTCCGGCCTTCCAAAACCAAGTGAAAATGCTGCGAGAGAAATAAAGAGGATCCTTGTTTCCGTCCCTCTTACGCCCCAGTATCTTTGTATGAGTGACCACAAACCAAGCTTGTTCATCCCTGGCCCAACAGAAGTCTTCCCAGAGGTTCTTGCGGCGATGTCCCGCCCGGTCATTTCTCACCGAGGCCCTGAAATCGAAGCTGTGACAGCCGACGTCTTGGCCAAGCTGAAGCTCGTCTTTAGAACTTCAAACGAGTGCTTTGTCGCTCTTTCTGCTGCCACTGGAATCATGGAAGCCGCGGTTAGAAATCTGTCGCGCAAGAGAATCCTTGTGACCGTGTGTGGCGCCTTCAGTGACCGGCAGTACCAGGTCGCCGTCAAGAACGGCAAAGCCGCCGATGCCTTGCGTGTCGAGCCCGGTGAGATCATTCGCCCAGAGATGGTGGCCGAGGCGCTGAAAAAGAACGACTACGACCTTGTGACCGTTGTGCACAGCGAAACAAGTACGGGTGTACTCAACCCAATCAAAGATATCGCCAAGGTTGTTCAACAGCACGATGATGTTCTCCTGGCGGTTGATTGCGTGAGTTCTCTTACTGGGGCACCGATCTTGGTTGATGAATGGGGCATCGACTTGGCTTTTGCTGGCATTCAAAAGGCAATCGCGATGCCTCCGGGCCTCGCCTTGTTCACGGTCAGCGGTAGAGCCATGGAGCGCTCTGGCACCATGGAAAATAAGGGCCAGTATTTTGACTTCCACAACTACCGGAAGATGGCAGCGAAGAATCAGTCCCCTGCCACAACAAATACATCGCTCATGGTCGCCTTAGCCTTCCAACTCGGGCGCATCTTGGACGAAGGATTAGAGAATCGGTGGCAGCGCCACGAAGAAATGGCGGCTCTTGTTCGAGGCCGCCTGTCTCGCTTTAACCTCTTTCCTCAACCCGACTTCATGTCGCCAACCGTCTCCGTCTTTCGGAATGATGAGGGCATGAACATTCAACAACTCATTGACGCCGTGAGGAAAACCGGCAAACTGTTCGGAAACGGCTATGGGGCCCTCAAGGAAAAGACGTTCCGAATTGGCCACATGGGTGACCTTCAGAAGAGTCACATGGAAGACTTCCTTGATACCTTTGAAGAGTGCCTCGCCGCCATCGGAGCCTAGATCAATGAAAAGTGTCGCCTTGCAAAATTTGACTGCTGAGCTCGTTCACAACTTCGAACGGCGCAACAACGTCAAAGTGAATGCAAAAAATATGGTTGAGTTGCTTGGCTTTGCCCAAGCCAAGACCATTGAAGCATTCTTAGATGGGCGCATTCTGAGAGAAAACCGCGACGACATTCTCGCTGCCGTTCAGTCTCTCGGGGGAAATGATCACGATGCCTCTGCGATTCTGCTTCTATGCGCTGGCCGCGACATCGCGAAGCTTGGCATCGACGAAGAGGCGATCGTTTTGAACGATCGCCTCATGGGTCGTCTTCAGAACATGGAGAGGTTCTTGCGTCGAATCGGCAAACTTAGCGATTTCCACGACTGGTTGAGCGAGGACGTCAACCGAAAGCCGAGGGAATCTGCTCGGGAAGCCCAAGCAGAATAACCCCTCACGCAAGTTTAGTGAGACTCGTAACCCAAGAAACCGCGGAAGGCTTTCAGCGCGTTCTTGAGTCGGTTCTTTTCTTTCCAGAAGCAAGCATCCCACAAATCGTCGTGGAGCCCGTCAACTTCGAACAAGAAATTCTCGCTCGCCATGTCGCCTTTGCGCCAAGTGTCAACCGCTTTGGTCATGAGCGCCTTGAACGTCGCTTCATTCCCATCTTTGCGGGCAGCCTCAGCTTCAGACTTGAGCTTGTAGGCTTCACTCAGGTAATTGTCGATCTTCTTCCATTCCGACCTGTCAACCTTGGCGGCAAGAGGGCGCAAGACGGCCATGTCAAACTTCTTCTTCGAAGACTTCTTGGAAGGTGTCGTAGTTTTCTTGGGCGCAGTTAGGTTTGATTTATTGTCGAGTGTCGAAGACGCTTTGGTGTTCGTTACTTCAGGGTTCTGATAGTCATTCGAACCACCACTGTCATCCATCATCATGAAACCGATGACGATCACAGCAACAAGGGCCAAGCCCCCGATGATCATCGGCGTGTTATTCGAAGAGCTTCCACCTCGACGAGCGTTGCCGCCACGTCCTGATGCACTACCCCGACTATTAGATGAGCCTGGTCTCTTGCTTGATTGGCTACGTCGCCCCATAACGGTACTGCTCCATGAATACTCAAGATTGCGGTTTTGTTCTGAGCGGAAAGTGTAGCGATCTATGGCCATTTCACCAACGGTGCAATATTCGAGTTCTTTTGAGATGGCCTGAGAGAACTCAGCCTTGACCAGAAACCTCTATCAAAGCAGCATAGCCCCCATCCTGCCAAGGACCGCTCGGCATCGACCTAATCTCTTTCATGATCTTGGCGCGCGGAAATCCCTTGAGAACTCGTGTTAGTAACTCCTCGTTTTCGATCGGCAAAATACTGCACGTGGAGTATACAACTCTCGTGCTGGTAGTAGCTTCCGTCGCCTTATGAAGGACCTTCGACAAGATTTGCTCTTGGAGCTTGGTGAGACTGGCCAGATTCTCGCGATTCAAACGATGGCGAGCCTCTGGGCGTCGAGACAAGACCCCGGAATTACTGCAGGGCACATCCAAAAGGATGGCATTAAATGGCCCTTGGCTGAAAGGGTTTTCTGGCCGAGCGACGACACTCACGTGGGCATGAGCACATCGCTTAAGGGTGTCTTTCATTCGAACTCGCCCCCGTTCGTCTTGGGCGAAGGCCACAATGGTGGCATTTGGCAGTAATTCTGCCAAGTGAATGGTCTTGCCGCCGGGAGGGGCGCATAGATCGAGAACACGTTGGTTCGCCGGATCATCCAAAAGCGGTGCCACTTGGGCCGCAAAGGGGCCCTGCACCGTCAATTGACCAGTTTTAAAAGGCTCGAGGGACGCGGGGTCGACCCCGCGCGGCAATCCGAAAAGCCTGCCATTCCCACCATCGATAACCTCAAGGTCAACGTCGGCGGCGACAATGGTGGCCTTCAACTCAGAATCCTGGCTTGGTGGCCCACAGAACCGAATGGTCGTCTGGGGACGCTGGTCAGCACGGGACATCACCGCAAAGGCTTCTTCTTGGCCTAAGGCCTTGACCAAAATCTCAGCGGCGTCGGCGGCAAAGCCAAAGGAAATGGCGCAATACGAAATTGGTTCGCTCTGTGGGTCGGGTAAGAAGGCACGGTCGCATTCAAAGCGGCGTTCCGGGCTAACCGTTATTGAATTTCGGGCCTGGTCATGGGTCGTTTCTGGATCGACTTCAAGGTGGCGGCTTTCGCGCAGGATCTGACGTAAGACCCCATTGGCAAAACCACGCCCGCGCTTCGAGGGGATCAACTTGAGAGCTTCGGAGACCGCCGAGTGGTGGGGAATTCGATCTAAGTAGACGATCTGATAGAGGGCCACACGGAGGATCGCTCGGAGCCGTGACTCAATTCGTTCAACTTTGGCGTTAGAGAAAACGCCCAGGAGCGCATCCAATGTCACTTCACGACGTGTCGTTCCGGCCACCAATTCATGGAAAAGAGCACGGTCTCTGGAGTCGACCTGTTCCGCCAGTTGGCGGCGGCGTTCGCCCAGTCTTTTGTCTATGGGGCGAATCAGAAAACGACATGCGGCGTCACGCGCGCCCATCCCTCGTCGACTATTCATGTGAATTACCAATCAGAAAAGCGCCAGGCTGAATTGATGTGCCGTTGAGAAAATCGGCTACCGGCATCATTCGTTTACCTGCTGGTTTGAGACGTTTAATTAGGATCGAGCCTGTCGCACAGGCGACCAGTATGCCTTTGCTGGTGACTTCAAGCACCTGCCCCACTTCGGCATCTTCAGGTGGCAAACCACCTTCGCAAGCCTCGCCAATAATGATGTCCTTGGGGCCTTGTTCGGACTCAATGGTCCCGAAACATCCAGGCCAAGGAGTTAGGCCGCAAATTTGTCGAAGCACCTCATCAGCAGATCGATCGATTCGAATGAGGCCGTCCGACTTTGCCATCTTCGCCGCATGCGTGGACAAGGCTTCATCCTGCGGTTCAAAGGCCAGGACTCCAGCCTCAAGATCATTGAGCGCGCGAACGATCAAGTCACCACCAAGAATGGCGAGTCGATCGTGGAGTTGTCCTGCGGTTTCGAGCTTGATGGCTGGACACGTTCCGACCAAGCCAACAGGGCCAGTGTCCATGCCCTCGTCCATTTGCATGATACTTACACCGACTTCTTGATCGCCATGAAGGATAGCTGCATTAATCGGCGACGCCCCTCGATGACGCGGCAAGATCGATGCATGAACGTTCAAGCACCCATGAGGCGGCAGAGCCAGGAGAAGCGGGCGCAAAATCTGTCCGAATGCGGCCACAACAAGAACGTCGGGCTCATGCTCTCGCACGAGTGCGCGAAAAGCTCTCGTATTCACGTTCTCTGGCTGAACGATCGGAAGCCCCAAGCGCTCGGCCTCAACTTTTACCGGAGGAGGTGTTGTCTTGCGGCCTCGTCCGGCACCACGATCAGGCTGAGTCACCACCAGGGTTACTTGGTGGGAGCTTTTGTGCAGCGCCTTTAATGACAGGGCTGCTAATTCTGACGTTCCTAGGAATACGAGTTTCATCGTCGTTTGTAGCGCCACGAGCCGGTTTCTTCAAAGCTTGGACTTAGCCGTCTTGCTTGCTTTTGTTCCGGCATAGTCTTTGACGAGTCGTTCATAGAGTGCCTTGGCCCCTTTTGTGTCGCCAGCTCGCTCCATCTTGGTGGCTTCCTTCAGAAGCTTCTTGGACTCGCTGACACGATCAAGAGCCTTTAGAACCGCTGATATCGCCACATCATTGCGGAATGCGGCAAGCTTCTCTTCTGCCTTCCGTGCGATAGGAAGCTTCTTCCCTTTGTCTCTTACTCGCCGATAGAGCTTTCTTGCCTTCTCATATTCACCGCGATTCTCATGACTTCGCGCCTTTTCCATCCACGGAAGAAAACGCTTTTGTTTCTTGAGCTGCTTGGCGACTGAGCGGCCATCCTTGGTTTTGCCGAGGCTTTTTAGAGCGGCCTCTGCCTTTACCGCCGGTGGTGTGCCCTTAAAATCGGTCACAACCGAATCCAGCATCGTCATGGCTTGCCAATAGTCTTTTTGGTCGGCCAACCGATAGGCTTTCTCGAGGACTTCATTCACCTTGGCCTCGATTTGGTCGTGAAGATCTTTGGCTTTCTTCACGAAAGGAGAAGAACCACCGACCTTGGCAAGAGGAGCAACCTCTGCCCAAGCCTCTGAGTAGCGCCCCATCTTGATCAGGTTGCGCCCTTTCGTGAGATTGCTTCGAGCGGTGCGAAACATTGGCCCATCAAGGCCGGGGCCAATCGATTTCTTTACCTTTCGCACAGCTGTCTCATAGGCCTTGGGGCCGGCTATGTCGACGATACGCTCAACCAGTTCCAAGTTAGGCTTACAAATCATGACCTGGGGAGTCTTAGCCTGGGTACCAGTGAAGTACTTGCGAAAGACATGCACCTCGGCATCGATGTGATGATCGCAAGTGCAGCCGCCAAGCCGCTTACACACCTCTTTCTCAATGCCATCAATGACTGCGCCCTTGGAGCCATGGCGCTTTTGAGTGGCAATGATCGGGATGGTTTCCTGAGACATTTTCACGAAGGCAGCATTCGTAAAGACGTCATCGATCAGACGTTCGTTGGCCTCCTCGCCGTCCTGGATCAGGGCGATCAAGATCGGCACGTTGCGTTCAGTGGCTTCTTTCTCGGCAGCCGAGAAGGTGCCACGCCACCACCGAACCTGGTTCTTCTTCTGGGCCAATCCAACACCGGACATCGTGGACAGCAACACGACGAGAAGGGCAAGGTTGGTACCGATGCGACGGTTCAATGTGATCATGTTCAGGAGATTTCCACCAACAAACGACCAATTCACTATATCCTGGATTGCCCCAAGAGGTGGAACTTTTCGAACTCAAAGGGGTCTGATTGCTTGGGGAAGCAGCGATATAGGTGTGGATTGAGAGAATGCACAAGAGAAAGTGAGAGGGCGGCCGCGAACGAGATCGGAGCGCATTCCTGATTTAACCGTAAAATGCAGCCGCCCACTCAACCGAGTGCACCCTCTATATCGCACAAGGCGTGCCAATGATTTGACCGAGTAGATCGGCGCTGGGCTGCGGAGCCCATCTTCGTCAGATCCGAGTTCTTGCACCTGCCCCATAGTCCCCAGATTGCATCCTGTCGGTCTCTGCTGGACGTTTCACCAGCGTGACGCCCGAACCAGGCCCTTGCGGTTATTATCTCTCTGACTCCTGTCAATCCTCCGTTTACTGAGCGGAATCGCTCAAATACTCCCAAAACACCCCGCTTGCTCGATTTTTTTTTCCTGCATCGAATCCTCCTATCTCATTTCTATGGAGAAACTTAGGTGAATCTATTGGGTAGAAACTGAAACTAGGTGGGTGAACACCTCAATGAATATGGGAAAGGAAGACGAAGACAAAGGTGCTGCAAGGAAGGCAGGCATGGGACACCAGGAGCTCATGAGTCGGCAGGAATCCAAAAACTCGCCGGTACGTGAGCACCGTTGACACAGAATCAGGAGATGGGGAAGATGCCAGGAGAACTGGTCAGTAAACAGATGCGACAGGACATGATCCTTGAGATCGTGAAAGCCCGACGCGTCCATAACCAACTCGAGCTCATTAAGTTGCTCGAGGAGCGTGGAATAAGCGCTACCCAATCAAGTGTTTCGCGCGACATTCACGAATTGTCGATCGCGAAAGTTGACAGCAGGTACGTCGTCGCGGTTTTGCCGGTGCAAGACGACACTCAAGACCAATTTGTCGCAAGCGATGATTCCGATAGCCTCGTTCGGGCCTTGAGCCCCGCCGGGCCCAGTGTTTTGGTCGTCAAGACCGAAATCGGCACTGCGAACAATATCAGCGCTTCGATCGACAAAGCACACTGGCCAGAAGTTCTGGGCACGATCGCAGGGGAAGACACCATCTTCATCGCTACGGTCGGCAAGCGTGAACAATTACGGTTGATAACACGACTGCAAGAATTCATGAGCGCATCAGATCCGATGGTTGTTGTCGACAACAACACTATTTCGCCCTCTCACATTGAGCAAGACCGAATGGCGCCATCGCCTTTTGGACTTCTTTCATAGAGACGACCCGAACTGGTTAAAGACATGAAACAGGCGTCGACCTTTCGGTCGACGCCTGTTTCATGTTGTTTTTACGTTCTTGGGCGTTTGGGGCTTAGTGCCAAGGAACGCGAACGTTCTTACTGCCAATCGGCGAACGTTCGAAATGAAAGAGGTAAGCTTGTGGTTTTCCGTCGATAACCGCTTGAATGGTCACTTTGTTCTTACCGCGGGCATTGAAGCGAACCTCGTCAGCGGCCCGAGTCGAGCGTACATTCGCTGTTTCGCCGGATGTCGTGGTCGCCCGCTCACCATCATCAGAGATTCGTCCAAAGAACTTCAGCATAGAATAGATCTGCTCGCCCCTGGATCCACTGAGACCCACGACCCCCTCGGCGCAGCCAACGTCGACCCGGCAGAAGCCAGCGTCACTGACACTGAAGAAGCCTTGCGCCCGGCGCTGATAGCCAGATTCGGAACGTGGAGGTGGCTCCATGAACAGCAGTCGAGCCCCGTTCGCCACAGCAGCCTTATCGATGTCAACTCGATAGAGGTTCATGGTGTGGCTGACATCATCAGGATCTTCTTTACGAGAATCACCCTCAAAAGAGGTGACGCAAGAAGTCAAAATCAACAGAGAAGCGATCATTATCAAGCCGATTGGGCGCATCCGTATTCCCCTTTGTTCGCTATTTGACGATTTGAGACGTAAGAAATTCCCGCGATCGTGATCAATCTCGGAAATCGTCGGCCAGCTCAAGCTCTTGATCCAAACTATCACCTTGCTCGCCTCGAGAGATGACGCGAATATCGCCAAAATCCCCTGATTGAACCAAACGAATCGTCTGGGTCTTCATAAGTAGAAGAATAGCAAGGAAGTAGCCCAACACCTGGTCTCGATCCCGTAACTCGCCCACCAACTCGGAAAGGAAAACCGGGCCCCCATCGAGAATTCGGTTTTCGATGCGTGCGGCAAACTCGCGAACAGGCGTCACGTGCCCAGAAATCACGCGATCCCGCTTCGCCTCAATCGTCGTCTCCGACATGACCTTGTTGAAGAATTGGAACAGGTCCCAGATCTGAAGGTCGTCGAGAGTCGTGTCTTCTTCGAAGCGAGGCTCCGGCCGAGACGACTCTGGTCGGTTAAAGCGGCGCGTCTGAATGCTGGCTTTCTGTTCCAGCAATCTGGCTCGGGTCTTGTTGTTCTTGAATTCGAGAAGTTGCTGCACCAACTCGTATCGCGGGTCTAACTCCTCAGCCAGATCAACCTCTTCAACTGGCAGAAGCATCTTTGATTTGATCACCATCAAAGTAGAGGCCATGACCAAGAACTCACCAGCATCGTCAAGATTGACAGTTTTCATCAGCTCCAAGTAAGCCAAGTATTGCCCAAGGATGCGGGAAATAGGGATGTCATAGACGTCGACTTCCTCTTTCCGGATCAGATAGATCAACAGATCCATCGGCCCGGCAAAGTTATGCAAGTCGATCTTGTAGTCGGCTGGTTTTGATTCTTGGTCAGACATGAATTACTGCACCCAATCCCTTACTTGAAGCACAATAGTATGCAGCTCCAGGAGGACCGTGCGCATCACCTCCATGAACTCGTTTTCGTAGACGGAGTATAGAAGAAAAAAGGCCACGAGAAGCAAAATGATCGATGGAATCGTGAAGCTATAGTAGATCCGTCGCAACTTCTCCGGGAGGAAGAGGGCGACAATGCGACTGCCGTCAAACGGTGGAATTGGCAGCAAATTGAGGGCCGCCAGGATGAAATTCAACATAACGGCCTGGAGGGCATACATGTAGGTCCGGTCAAACCCGAGCGCGATGTCGGGTTCGAGCCATCCGCCATGAATAAAGCCAACCAGGACCAAGATAGAGAGAATGCCACAAAAAACATTGCCGATTGGGCCCGCCAAGGCGACAACCGCCATCCGTGCAGGACCGATTGACAGGCGAACATGCACCGGCTTGGCCCCACCCAGCATCATGCCAGCAAACAACATCATGACCGCTGGCAAGATGACGGTAAATGGGAGGCTGATGTGCCGCCAGGTGAAGGGGGTGATTCGCCGCCGAATTTCCTCGTTTCGATCACCCAACCGCCACGCCGCCCAGGCATGGCCCGCCTCATGGACGCAGGAGGTAATAATCAGCATCGAAAGCGCCCACGGGAGCATTTCTAGCTTCAGCTCAAAATCGCTCAAAAAATGCTCCTTGCCGCTGTCAGGAAGAATCCCCCGACCGAGACAATGGTAGCAGCATGAACAGATCTACTCCAATAAGACCAAGGATAAGCCCTCAGCGATAATCTCAACATTTTTTGCGCTCTGCGAAGGGCCACCTTGCCGCTGTCCCGAGGTACCACCTATAATCGCCAGGGTGAATGAGATCTGTGGTTTTCCACTCAAGCAGCGATTCGGCAAATAACCCCACTACGCGCCGAACCGCACCTTGGAACCAACGATCCGTCCAAATGAACAAAATGCCAAACGTGGAGCCGATCATGTCCGATTTGGACGATGCAATCGAGGTGCTCGAAGCCGAAGCGGCCGCCGTCAAGAATGTTATCACCCACTTGGACCAATCATTTGTTGAGGCAACAGAATTGTGCCTCCAATGTACTGGTCGAATCGCGGTCTCGGGAATGGGAAAAGCCGGGATCATTGGCGAAAAAATCAGCGCGACGATGGCCAGCACTGGGACCCCAAGCTTCTTTATTCATCCTGCGGAAGCCGTTCACGGAGATCTTGGAAGGCTGCGCCCAGAAGATGTTGTTCTAGTGCTCTCGAATAGCGGCGAAACTGCTGAGGTCTTGCGCCTCATCGACTCCGTGCGACTCTTCGGCGCCAAATTGATCGCCATCACCGGAAATGCCAGAAGCACCTTGGCAAAGCACGCCGACTATCACTTGTTTATTGGCGAGCCTGGTGAGGCTTGTCCCATGGGTTTGGCACCGACCTCAACCACAACAGCGATGCTTGCATTGGGCGACGCACTCGCCATGGTCATCCAAAAACGCCGAGATTTTGGGCCAGAAGATTATGCTCGCTTTCACCCCGGGGGCAGCCTTGGCCGTCGCCTCATGCGGGTCGATGAGATCATGCGCGCCGGCGAACGCTTCACCGTGGTCAGCGAAGATACATCTTCGCACGAAGTGCTTTTGGCAATGAACCAAACACCTGGGCGTCCTGGTGCCGCGTGCATCACCGATAATGATGGCCTCATGACAGGATTCATCACTGACGGGGACTTGGTTCGCGCCATGGGTGGAGGTGCCGAGTTCCTCACGCTTAAGATTTCAGAAGTGATGAATCGAACACCCAAGACTATCGAGCCGGACAAATTGGTGTCCGAAGCAGAGCGAGTCATGCGAGAGTTCCAAATCGACCAACTTGCCGTCATTGATACCAGCGGAAAACCACTCGGGCTCATCGATGTTCAAGATTTGGTTCGGGCAAGATAAGGCATGACAACAAACAACAAGATCACCGAGATTAAGGCTCTCCTGTTTGACGTCGATGGCATCCTTACGGATAACGGTCTTTATGTTGATGAGGATGGCCGAACATCAAAGAAATTCTGCATCGGCGACGGGGCCGGCATTAAACTGGCGCACATGGCAGGTCTCACCACCGGGGTCATAAGTGGGCATAGTTCGCAGTCGACTGTTTTTCGCGCCAAGCAATTGGGAATGACGGTTTGTGAAGTTGGCGTCAAGGACAAGATTCCGGTTTTCGAGAGAGTGCTCGCTGATCTCGGCCTCAACGCCGGACAGGTTCTTTTTATGGGCGACGACTACATGGATCTCCCTCTTCTTCGCCGTGCCGGATTCGCTGCCACTGTTCCAGAAGCAAGTAGTCTCGTACGTGATCACTGTGATTACGTTACGATCAAAGCTGGGGGTCAGGGTGCTGTTCGAGAAATCATCGAGTACATCCTTGCCACTCAAGGCAAACTTGATGAACTCATGAAGAGGTTTCTCTGAAGTGCGGCGTTACCTTCTTATCGCGCTCATGTTCGTTCCAATTGTAGCTGCTTGGTTCCTGTTTCAGGAGCTCAACCAAGAGAGCCAAAAGGGAATCAAACGTGTTGAGAAGGCTAACATCAAGGCTTCTCGCGCGAGCGCTGCAGAGGCTCTCACTGGTTTCGAAGGTAAAGGCACGTTCTATCGCCATCTCGCACGCATCGCCGTAGGCCGCCAAGACAAGAGCTATGCCAGCGCCTATTATTACCTCAATCAGTGGCGCCGAGACGAAGCCGACAACTTTTGGATAGACGGACTCTTGGTGGTCAGGAACCCACGACCCCGCACCCCCGAAGACTTCGATGGTTTGCTTCAAATCAGTAACGCTGAATCGTCGGTGAGACGACGCACGCTCCTGGAGGAAGCACGGCACAAGTACAACTCACTCTTCGCAACCAAAGCCAAGGCTTCGGGCGGAAAAAACGTGACCGGATCTGACCATTTCTTTCTCAGTGAGGGTGTTGATGCTGTCATCCCAAACAAAGACAAAAAAGTCGAACCATATCGTGTGACAACTCGTGACGCGGAACTAAAGCTCGCTGATGGTGACCTTGACACCTTGCTTATGCCAGGCCCGTTTACGATCAACACGCCAACACACACGATCACCGGCATTGGCATGGAAGGCCGAGGAGACAACTCGCGACTTCTTATCAACAAAGACCCTCTGATAACCTCAGTGGCCGAGACTAGTGGAAAGAAGCCGTCAGCTGAAACCGTCAAGGGCAATGGCCCCTTGATCTGGCAGCCAGACGACATTGTTCAGGGAGAACCGCGCACGATTCTCAATCGTGCTCGATTTGACTTCGGCTACGTCGAGATCTTTGATGATGTTGAAGTAAAGATGGACGTCATCACTATCCGTGGTGATGAACTAAGTGCTCGCATTGGTAATGAAGACAAAGTTGCGGATCCTGGCCGACTTGTTCAACTAACCGTCCGCGGCAATGTGGTCGTAAAAACGAACCGAGGCGACATTAGTGGTGACGAGGCGCGGGTCGTTTTCGACAATAATGGCGGTGCGGTGATTGAGGTTGAGGGCGAAGAGGTCTCTCTTAATTGGGCCGAGCTTGCACTCGCGAAAGACGGCAAGAAAAAGAAAACTCTAAACGCGCGAGCCACGGGCCACCTCCACGTTCGAGTGCCCAACAAATCGGAACGCGCGGCCAAGTCACTCGAAATCACAATGGACGACAACGTGAAACTTCACGTGACCGACAAGACCAACCCAATTGACATAGAAGGCGAAAACCTCGTTGTCAACTTCAAGTATCTCACCCTTGAGGGTGCCGATCCCACAGAAGACAGCACAGCGTGGCGGCTTGAATCCGCCACCATGAGGGGTCATGTCGAAGGTGAAGTGAAGACACTTAATTTCAAATCGACAAAACTAACCATCGATCGCCGCTACGAAGCTAACGGAATCCTGAATTCGGACCTGCTCACCCTCGAAGGACCAGCCGAAATCACGCGCCCTGGCGGGATCGGACGTGAATCAAATTCTCCGGATCTAAAGACCACGCTAAACGCCAAGCGTCGCATTACCTATATCCTACCAGCCTCTCCCTTTGCTGTTTCAACAGCAGTTGCCGAAGGACAAGTAACAGCTCTGGAGTCTGGCGCTAAGGACAAGAACCGAAAGTTGTCCGCCGACTGGCTCGAGATCGTTTTGCCCTCAAGTGAAAGTAAATCACAAACGGCAAACTCAATTGAGGCAAAAGGAAGCGTTGAAGTGACAGACGAAAAAGGCTCAAACGTCTTGGCTGACCGAGTCTGGATGGACACAGTAAAGGGCTACGCCGAAGCGGAAGGCGCTCCTGCTCGCATCACCTTTGTGAACAAGAACAACCAGAAACAACTACTGAGGGCGCCCAGGATCCTCCTTTATTCTGACCAATCCAAATTGGAAGCGCTCGGTGGCTTTGATGGACGACTCTATTTCCCGACCGTTGTTCTCAATAGCGACAAGAAGGAAAAGAAAGACAAGGATCCGGTCGACCGAGAGTGGGAAATTTCTGGCAAAGACATGTGGGCTGTTTTTGGTGGTCACATGCCGTTGTCGACCAAGGAGAAAACTGACACCGACCCAATCCGTCTCCTGGAAGCAAACCTGACAGGGCGCGTTCGTGTACAAAACCCCGACCAGATTTTGACCGGCAATAATCTCAACTACGATTTCCGTAGCAAATCAGGAACCATGATTGGCGAACCAGCTCGCCTGGTGTCCCTTCGAGAGATCGAAGGTGTCCTGCTCAAAGATTGGATTGAAGCACCAAAAGTTTTGACCCAACCAGAGTGGACCCTCTTTGAGGGTCTCTCTAAGGCCCGCCTCAACATCAAACGGCAGAGCAAAAGCAAAAGAGATCAAAGCACCTGGGAGACTCTTCGCGTCGATTGCTCCAAAGACATCCTTATTCGACGCGATTCAGCCACATTCAATGGCCGCTGCTTGTTGGAGCGGGGTGTCGTCGCGACGGGTGGGCTTCGATTAGAGGCCGACCACGCGATTGCCACATTCTCCAAGAACGAACCCGGAAGCTCGCGCCCACAACAACTCGAGAAAATTGAGGCGTCTGGTGACGTTAGTATCGCCCGCGACAAACTTCGAGGAAGTGGTGAATTCCTCGACTTCGACTATGTCGAGAACAAAGCGATCATGACAGGCGACGGCAAACCTTGTCGCATGTGGATGGATAGTCGAGGGCTCCAAGTCGAAGGCCAATCGGTAGGCTATGATCTAACCGAGAAGACGATTACTCTTCTTAAGGCTTTCGGCACGACAACTCGCAAAGAAGGAAATAACTAATGTCCCTATGGCGCATAATCGCATTCAGTGCTCTTGCGTTTGTTGTCGGAAAGACCTGTCTTGGCCAAGAAAGTTCCCCTGATCGGATTGAAGCTACTTTTCAAAGCGAATGGTTTCAGATCAACGAAAAACGCGACCTACTGATTGCTGTGGGCAACGTCCAATTGACTTGGGGCGGAGGCTCGCTTCGTTGCGACAACGCCGTCATCTGGGGCATCAAGCCTGACGAGAAAGAATCAAAAGAGGCAAGCAATGGTCTCTTTGTGCGTGAGATTTACGCCGAAGGTCGTGTTCTGATTCGGCATGGTGAGAACGTCTACACTATCGAAGCTGCGCGAGGTTTCGTTGACCCTGTCAAGAACCGGGGGGTTTTCTTTAACGCAACCATAAGCACGGAAATAAGTGGGCGCGATGGTGCCACAACTGTGACCGCTCGCGCTGCCGAAGCTATTCAATTGGCCGACCGGAGATTTGAACTTCAAGAGTTAACGCTCACCACCAGTCCGTTTTCAGAACCAGGTTACTTCATTAGCGCAGACACCCTCAGCCTGCAGATGGACCCACCCGCGCAAAAACCGGGAGGCAAGCCAGGCGACACTGTGCGCAACATCCAATATCGACTTGACGGCAGTGTTTTAAATGTAAGTGGGATCGCCCTTGGTCCGGCACCAACAATCAGTGGCAACACCCAAGATGATTCTTTTAGTTGGCTAAAGAGGGTGAGCGTCGACAGCTCAAACCGGTTTGGTCCATCAGTTCTCGTCTCTGTTGGCACGCCCATCACCATCGACGACCAAAGATGGGGCGACTGGACTTTGCACACCCGTTACCTTGGGGATCGAGGGCCAGGGGTTGGGCTTGACCTCAAATACCGCACGGAGAATTATGCTGGACGCCTCGAGAGCTTCTATCAAAAAGACCGGGGCCAGGATCGCTTGTTTGGTAATCCCCCAAGCAATGATCGAGGCCGCGTACTTCTCCGGCACCGTCATAAGTTGCCGGAAAATATTCAACTCGATGTGGAGGTAAGTAAGCTTTCTGATCGAGGATTCCTACATGAGTATTACGAGCGGGAATTCAAAGAAGACAAAGAGCAAGAGACTCTGATCTATCTCAAGCGCGCCGTCGAGAATCGTGCGGCAACCTTCCTAGCAGGCACGCGTATCAACAATTTTCTTGATCAAGTCGAGCATCAACCTCAGGTTGGCTACAACATCATTTCAGAGCCGCTCTTTGATATTGGCGACACGACTATTTACGTCGACACCGATTACGAAGTGAGCCGCGTCCGGCGCCGATTCGACGACGACACTGGGTTTAATGACATTGATTCTTTTCGTGCAGACCTCGACAACAAGGTCGTTGTTCCCTTTTTTGCTGGACCAATCAAGATTCAGCCCTTTGCTGGTTTTCGCTATACGTACTACAGCAATAGCAGAATTGGTGAACGGAGCCTTCATCGCATAGGAACAGTTTACGGGGTCCAGGCAACCTCCCAGCTATCTCGGACATTTGACGTCAATGGCGGTTTCTTCAACCTCAACGGCTTACGCCACATAGTCACTCCGGAAATCGAGTACACCGTAGTTTCTCATGTGTCGAGGCAAGTGATTGACGTCCCACAATTCGACCGGGTCGATGCCTACTCTGAGTCTCACCGCATTCGTATCGGGGTGCGCAATCGTTTGCAAACGATTTGGGAGACCAACAAAGAAAAGCGTGTCGTTGATTTTGTTGACATAGATGTAGAGTGGACCTACTTCCCCGATGCCGACCGAGACAACTTTGGCGAGCACGCTGGTAATCTCGATGTCGACTTCGTGTTGCGACTGTCACCAAGATTGACCTACCTGCTCGACTTTGAGTACTCATTCGTGCTCGATACAGTTGAGGTTCTCAACACGACGCTTGGGTGGGCCCCCACGGATGAGTTTCAGGTTGGATTGGGATATCGACGTTATGTCGATGTCAATGATGTGGTTTTGATACAGGCCCAGTGGCGCCCCACCGAACGGCTCGCCTTTCGCGGATTGGTGGGCTACAACTTCGAAGATGACGAATTTCAGGACGCTAGGTTGACCATTGTTCGTTTTGGTGCGGATTGGGTTTTTGAGATTGACCTGTCATGGGATAACGAGGGAGACGTCGGATTCGGCATCGCCTTTTCACCTCGGGCTCTATTCGATCCAAGACTCCGAGCACGGTCCCTCCGCCACCAACCAAGACTATATGAATTCGGCGGTAATCTGATTCGTTAGGTACCTAACTAGCGAATTCTGGGCCTTCTGAGGATCAGCATTCCGTCCATTGGCGACCTTTTCGGATACCGTGCTTGATTGACAATGCAGAACGACGGACAATATCGGTGAAACTGAGGACCCAACATGCGACCCATATTCCTTCTGCTTAACCTGGGAACACCCGAACTTATCGTCATTGGCATGGTTGGGTTATTGCTCTTTGGGCGCCGCCTTCCCGATGTCGGCCGATCACTTGGGAAGAGTTTCCTAGAGTTCAAGTCCGGGCTGAACGACATGAAGTCGGAATTGAGTAGCGTCGATCGTCTCGTTGATGAACAATCCGAGCGACGAGCGACAGAAGATCCTATCGATGTTCACGGCGAAGTTGAAGTCGAGAGTGAAACGAAAGAAGACCAAGAAGCGACACCTGATGAAGGTGACAATCCTCGGTCTTCGTGATTCATCAGTGAAGCAACTGTTTCTTGGGCGTTACCTGACCGCCGACTCCATGATCGTGACGATACAGCGATTGCGGCCCGAATCTTTTGCTTGATAAAGACACTTGTCGGCGATTTTCAAAAGCGCCGGCCCATCAGACTGTCTTTCAATCGTATCGCAAACTGCGCCGCCAATGCTTGCTGTTACCTTGAGGATCTTGTCTTCGTAGGTCACCTCAACAGCTTCAACTTTCATGCGAACACGTTCAGCAACCATGAGTAGTTCTGCTTCATCGGTTTCCGGAAGGATGACGACAAACTCTTCGCCACCATAGCGAGCTGCGACATCGTCGCCGCGAACCGCTTCGTCAACCGCGCGTGCAACCGACTTCAGTACTTCATCCCCCGCAAGGTGACCATGCGTGTCATTGAAGATTTTGAAATGATCGATATCCAAGACGAGAAGACCTAAGCCTTTCTCGTGGTGGCCACGAGCATGATTGCTAATAACGAGTTTGAGTTGGTCGTCAAAGGAGGCTCTATTGTTGATGCCGGTCAACTTGTCAGTGTTTACCTTCTTGGAGAGATCTTCTTTTTCGAGACGCAGGCTCTCTTCGCGCTCTTGGCTTTCTTGTAGGTCCAGTGCGGTACCTAAACTCACATGCACCATTTGCATACGAGCTTTTTCGATGATCTTGTCGAAGGAATCCATCGCGTTCATATCAATATTGAGCAATTTCGCCGTTTCTGCGACACCGTTTTCAAGACCAATGATAAAGGCGTCGACTTCGGATTCGGGAATTTCGAATCGAGCTGAAACAGTTTCGTGCAACAAGGCGAGGGCTGGCCCTTTTCTTGAAGCACAGATGACCGTTGTGGCAAGTTCGGCTAAATGCATGATCCAAGATAACTCGGCCACGTCTTCCGAAAAGGTCACTGGTAGGTCCGATGGCTTTTCAGCGAATCGAACCGACTGGTAGATCTGCTCCGGCATCCCCCACGCCTGGAGGATCGCCGATCCTACTGAAGGGTAGTCAAAACCAAGAACCTGTCGTTCATCCTCCGGAGTTGGCATGCCGCCAGCAACACGATCAAGGACAGCGTTGTATTCGTCTGTCATACATTCAGCCATGACAAGTTGGCCAAGATGAGAAAGCAGGCCGCACATGAAGGCCTCATCGAAATAGCGGCTCTTAACGAGTTGGGCCAAAGATCGGCCGGCAACAGCCATCGTCAGACTTTGAATCCAGTAGGCGTCATAGTCAAACTTGGAACCCTCGTCGCCCGACTTGGGCAAAGTGTCGGCAAGCGAAAAGCTCAGTGCCATCAACTTGACGGTCTTGAGACCGAGAACCATGGTAGCGCGGTCTATAGTGGAGATATCTGACCCTCGCTTGAAGAGCGAAGAGTTTGACAACTTCATCAGCTTTGCTGACAGGGCTGGATCCCTGGAGACCACAACGGCGATATCTTCGATCGAAACTGAATCATCACCAGTCAAGCGCAATACCTCCATAGCCACAGACGGTGGGCTTGGAAGGTTCTCCGCTTTGGAGATGATATCGGGAAGTACGGGCATGATGGTCTTGGTGCTCATCAAGATAATCCTCTTAATTGTTCGGCATTAGGGGTTGCTGCGTGGGTGGCGGTTTTCCCTCGAATTCCATTTCGAGGCGATGACCGTTTACCCCAGAGCACTACCGTTACAGTTTAAGATTTCGTCGAAAGAGCCCAAGAACTTGAGTTTTTCAAAGGGCCCTGTGGCTATATCTAAGCACTTGTCACAACAAGAACTTAACATTGGCGCAGAGTGTCTCGTTCCGAAACAGTGCAATCAACATCTTAGGGTGTTAGCCCCAGAGGACTTAGAGTCCTCTGGGGCTGACTTGAGCGAGTAAAAATGCCGTTGCGAGATCGTGCCGATTAGACGTCGACTTGCTTCACATCAAGAGCGTTGTCTTCGATGAACTCTCGCCTTGGCGCAACGTGCTCGCCCATCAACACATGGAAGATATTGTCTGTTGAACTGATGTCATCGAGAGTCACCTTCAGTAAGGTGCGTCGTTCTGGATCCATCGTTGTGTCCCAGAGTTGTATAGGGTTCATTTCGCCCAAACCCTTGTAGCGTTGAATTTCATAGCCCTTGCCACCGGCCCGGAAGACGAGCTCGGGGATCATCCTAAAAGCAAAGAACGGTTGAGATTCACTGTCGTTGCCACCGTCAAACAGGAACGGCGAGTGGTCGGGGTCCTCAAGATTTGAGCTTTCCGAGTCCAATTCCGTTGGTTTGATTCCGTAGCTGCTAAGGATGCTGAGCGAATCGCTAAGGATCTGGCTTTCATGAATTTCGACGACTTCGATGTCGTTTTCAACCTCCTCGCCCTCTTCTTGTTCGGTGGCCCTATCGCCAAGAATTCGAACCTCGCGACCAAGTTCTTTGGCTATGCAATCTATGTGATCTTTGAATTCTGCCTCGTTGTAGCAGTAGTGAACCGAACCCGCCGCCGTGATGGCGAAGGAGGGCAATGCGAGTGATTCTTCCTTGGCCAGCGCCAAGTACTTCTTAAGTTCAAACCCACGTCGGCGCAGGCGCATTTCCTGTGACAAGATTCTTGTGATCGCATTCGATAGCTTTTCAAGCTCCTTGCCACTAACCCTCTCGTCGCTCCCCCTGCGATAGAAGGTAGAACTATCGCAACCCTCACCAACCAGACGCTCGTTCATTTCCTCATCGGAAAGAACGTAAAACTCTGTCTTCTTGCCTTTCACCTTATAGAGAGGTGGCTGAGCAATGAATATATGCCCACCCATAACCAACTCAGGCATCTGGCGATAGAAGAACGTCAAAAGCAGGGTCCGAATGTGACTGCCGTCAACATCAGCATCCGTCATGATGACGATATTCTTGTAGCGCAACTTCGTCAGGTCAAAGTCATCACTTCCGATGCCGGTTCCTAGCGCGGTAATGATGGTTCTAATTTCAGAGTGGCCGAGCATCTTGTCAATGCGGGCTTTCTCGACGTTGAGAATTTTACCCTTCAAAGGCAGGATGGCTTGATAACGCCGATCACGCCCCTGTTTGGCTGAGCCACCAGCCGAATCACCCTCCACTAGGAACAACTCTGAATTGTCTTTGTCTCTCGAGGTGCAATCCGAAAGTTTCCCTGGCAGCCCGGCACCACCCAATGCACCCTTACGGCGCACTAACTCGCGCGCGCGGCGAGCAGCTTCGCGGGCCGCACAAGCGTCGGCGGCTTTGCGAACAATTGACTTCGCCGTGGATGGGTTCTCTTCGAGGTACTGGGACAACTGTTCGTTGACGAGTGTCTCAACGACACCCTGAACCTCGCGGTTTGCCAGCTTAATCTTTGTTTGACTCTCAAACTTTGGTTCCGGCAAGCGGACCGACACAACAGCAGCTAATCCCTCGCGGAAATCGTCACCTGACAAGGCTCCGCCTTCTTTAAGCAGGCCCACTCCCTTGCCGTAAACGTTCATGCATCTGGTGAGGGCGGTTTTGAATCCGGAGAGGTGAGACCCACCCTCCCGTGTGTTGATCGTATTGGCAAAACTGTAAGTGATTCCCGAATAAGAATCAGTGTATTGCATCGCGACCTCAACCTCGACCATACCCTTCTCGGCTCGGAAGTAGATAACGTCGCTGTGGATCGGATTCTTATTTTCATTGATCATGTCAATGAAAGACTTGATGCCTTCCGGGTATTGAAAGGTATGCTCTTCACCGTTTTTCTCGTCAATGAAGTTAATTTTGACGTTGGCGTTCAAGAATGCCAATTCGCGGAAGCGGGACCGAAGTGTTTGGCCGTCATAACTCGTGACCGAGAAGATTTCAGGGTCAGGCTTAAAGCGAACCGTTGTTCCTTTTCCTGTCGTCTCTCCTGTCACCTCAAGTTGCTTGGCGGTGATCCCTTGCTCGAAACGAATCTCGTAGACCTTGCCGTCCTTGCGAACCTCGACCTCAAGATACTCGGACAAGAAGTTGACGGCTGATACACCAACGCCGTGAAGCCCACCCGACACTTTGTAGTTGTCATCGGAGAATTTGCCGCCCGCATGAAGCTTGGTCATGACGATTTCGACTGCCGGCTTCCCCTCTTCGAGGTGCATACCCACAGGAATGCCTCGTCCATTATCACTAACTGAGACGCTGTCATCTTCGTGAAGGATAATGCGGACATCGTCAGCATGGCCATTTTGGACTTCATCAATTGCGTTATCAACGACTTCGTAGACAAGGTGATGGAGGCCATACTCATAGGTGTCACCGATATACATATCGGGACGCTTCCGAACAGCATCAATGCCTTCGAGCACCTTAATTGTTGATGCGTCGTATTTCTCTTCACCGTCAGACATAGGTTGTGTCTCTTCCTTCGTTACCAGGCGCTTAGTCGGAAGCGCAGGTCTTTGATCTGTGTCTCTGCTCTGGTTTCCCTTTGGAGGGCATCCAGTAATTCGCGGCGTCTAAATTGGGCCAACTCGGCCACTAATGGTGGTGACTTAACCTCAATAATGACTTTCCCTTCCTTCAAAGAGGCAATCCGTGTTCCCTTAATGTGCCGAGCCTTGGCGATCGATTCCCAGGCTCGCTTTGTCACAGCCAAAGGCTTAACCGAGGTCCGTTCGGTTTCCGCTATGTAAGCGTCGAGAATCTCACCAATAGGAACCGCCCGACGTGATGGTCGATCGGAACTCATTGAATTATCAAGCCTTGTAGGTTGGCATTAGCCATTGCGTGTTGTCACTGGCATGACTACGTAGACAAACCCCTCATCGCCGGTGATTTTGGCTGGCTGGTTCGCACGCGAAAAACCGATATGGACAGTCTCAGCCTGCATCACCTTGAGGCCTTCCACCATGAAATCTGGGTTGAAGGCGATCTGCAACTCTTCACCATCGTAACCTGGTGTGTCGAGTTCGATTTTGGCTTCGCCTGCGTCAAGAGCCTGAGCTGACAGTTCTGCTCGACCCTCGGAGATCTTCAACTTGACTGAACGAGTTTCCTGGCTCGTCAACAAGGCCGCTTGTTTGAATGCCCTAATAAGATCTTCGCGGTTGAATTCGAGGTTGATCGTACACTCTTCTGGGATTACAGCTTTGTAATTCGGAAAACTGCCCTCAACCAAGCGTGACGAGATTTCCGCCCGGGTTGTCTTCAGCATGATCTCTTTGTCTTCGAGTGCAACTCGAACCAAGTCATCCTCTTCCCCGAGGACTTTTTCAAACACTGTTAGCGCGCGAGAAGGAACAATGTGTCCAGCGCTGATGCCGTCTGAGTTGTCAATTTCCTCAACCTTCATAACCAGGCGCTTACCGTCGGTAGCGATCATGCGTGCTTGGTTGCCTTCGATATGAAGCTTTGCTCCATTAAAAGCAAAGCGGGACTTCTCTCTTGCCACAGCAAAGTGAGTCTTGCGTATCAGGGTCACCAATTTATCTCGGTCGAGACCAAAAGCATTTTCGTTATTAAACTCAGGGATCGGAGGATACTCTTCCGGGTTTTCGCTGAGGAGTTGGAAGGAGCTCTTGCCCGAACGGAGTCGAACCTTGCCACCAATCTCCGCCTCGAAAGACACCGTCTCGGTGGCGCATTCCTTGAGGATGGAGGCAACGCGACTGGAAGGGACAACCGCTTCACCTGGCTCGTCGACATCGTTCATTGGCACGTGGAAACGAATGCTCATTTCGAGATCGGTGCCCATAACCGTCAACATGTCATTGGTGGCGACCAAGTGGACGTTGGTGAGGATTGGCCGTATGGCTCTTGGGGAGATGACCAAGCCAACAACCTGAAAGGCTTCTAGGATAGCTTGGCGGGAAACGGTGAACTTCATTTTGGGTCCCCTGATTAACGGTTCGGACAGCTAATTTCCCGGCGATTTCCCAGGGTTTATAGAGCCTTGTCCTTAAGGGGGGATTATAGGTGATCTGGGGGGCTTTTTACAGGTGCTCAAGACCTGTTTTGCTCCGTCCTAAAGTCAAACGTGACAGGACTTAAAACACGGTTGGAATTGCTTGTCTGTCGGTCTGCGAGAACTGTCTCATAGCGATTCGAATCGGCATCGGGCTTGCTCGATCCAGCCAGGCGACTCTGAGGATATTTGCGATAGCAATAATCCTGAACCATTAAGGCCGAGGCGGTGATTCGACGCGATTGTCGAGGGCGTAGACAACTGGGATTCTTCGAGGTGAAAAGCGTGTCGATTAACATCGACCAGTAAGAATGGGAAGAGCGCGACAATCG
Organism: Planctomycetota bacterium; assembly: GCA_047639315.1. Lineage (GTDB taxonomy): Bacteria > Planctomycetota > DRQF01 > S139-23. The sequence continues at coordinate 1,152 of JBLINQ010000072.1, read as the reverse complement.
TGGTTCTCCACTTGTTTTCCACAAGGAAGTTGAAATCGAATTTGCTCCGCGTGGCGGGGTGTGGGTCTGCGCTGCAATCTATTGAAGCGCTCTAAGTTGATATTCAGCATGTGGTTTATGGCATTTTTCACGTTCTTGTCCACGCCCTTATTCGCCTTATACAAATAGACCTACAATTTGGGAAGGTTTTGTTTTCCGAAACTGGGGTAGAAAAGAAAAATCGCCGTGGAATCCGGGTTTTACCCACGTTTTCCACATGCGATTCTGAGTGTCTCAACAGGCTCTTGGGAGCCTTAGATTTTAAGACGGCGGCTCATATCCTCCACCGTGTCTCGAAGCTCTGGGTCGGTTTTGATGCGTTTTGTGATCTTGTCGTCGGCATACAGCACTGTTGAGTGATCTCGGCCACCAAAATAGCCTCCGATTTCAGTCAAAGAGAGCGGGGTGTGCTTCCGAGCCAGGAACATGCAAACCTGCCGAGGCAAGGTGATCGAGTGAAATCTCTTCTTTGATTGAAGGTCCGAAAGGCGAACACCGTAATGATCCGTGACGGACTCAATAATGTCATCCATGGTGATTCGACGCTTCGCCGAACCTAAGAGGTCACTAAGCACGCGCCGCGCAACCTCTACAGTCACAGCTTCTTCCATAATCCTGGAGTACCCGGCAAGGCGGGTGACCGCACCCTCCAACTCCCGAATACTTCCTTTGAGGGTACCTGACAAGAGATCAGCAACCTCATCGGAAAGATCCAGGCCCTCACGAATACAGCGCTTACGAATGATTCCCATTCGCATCTCGAAAACAGGTGGTTCAACTTCGCAGACAAGACCCCATTTAAAGCGAGATACCAAGCGCTCTTCCAGAGTTGGGATGTCTCTAGGGGGACTGTCCGAGGAAAGGATGATCTGTTTCTGTTCGTTATAGAGACAGTTGAAGGTGTGAAAGAACTCTTCTTGTGTGTGATCTTTGTTGGCGAGAAAGTGAATGTCATCAATCATTAAGACATCCAACTCTCGGTAGCGCTCACGAAACTCGTTGATTTTATTCTTCTCGAGAGCGGTGATGAACTCGTTGATGAATTGTTCGCAGGGCACGTACTTCATGCGTAACCCTGGGCTCCGTGCTAACAACTCGTGGCTGATGCCTTGG
>JBLINQ010000071.1:0-24725 GCA_047639315.1 Planctomycetota bacterium | reverse complement strand
GGCCCTCGATCTTTTCCAAAGGAAATGATCGAGGGCCGTTTCTGTTGACTCACGTTTGAATCAGCGATTGCGATACGTGGCGTGGCAGGAACTGCATTGAGCATTGACTTGCTTCAAATTCAGCATGGCTGCTTTGGCAGCGCTCTTTGACCCTCTTCGTACTTCAAGAAGGTGATTACGGAGTGAGCGTGCGGCAGTGATCGAATCAGCCGATCCTTTTTGCATTTGGTCGGGGCCATCTGAGACTTCACTCAAGATCTCCATGGACTCAAAAGCCTCCAACAAGATGCTCGCCTCATTGACTGGATCAATGTCTGGGTGATTTGGATCAATCTCCCAGTTGTTCTTTGACAGAATTCTCAACGCGTCGTGTGAACGTGCAATAGGAACCATCGCACCGGCAATTCCATCAACCGAGTGGGAAGACTCGAAGACCCAAGTGCTCGCTGACGATTCTTCCGCCGTCGGAATTGCACCGCGAGCAATCAAGCTATACAGGCCTTCATACTTCTGCGAGGTTCCAAACCATTGACGCATCTCTGCCAGTGCTTCTTCTCGTGAGGTATTGTCGAGGACTAAACGGCCGACTGCGGCTGCCGCCGGTCCTCGATGACGACCGTGAAAACAATGAACGTAAAACGGACCCTGAAGCTCTCTGAAGCTCTTTGTGATGTGGACCAAGGCTTCTTGATCGATGCCCTTGTACTGGATCGGAACATGAACATATTTCATGCCAAATTCCGCTGCAATCTTGGTGTTCGGCTGTTTGCCGTCGACGGACAAGATTGTTTTGATCCCTAGTTCTTGGAGGCGAGCGAAGGCTTCTCTTCCTTCTGGTTCAGAGCCAGAGGAGATGTTTTCACTCAATACGAAGACATTGTGGAGTCCTTTGGCTTCGATGGGTTGGCGTTTTTCTAACCGAACCAAGGTCGCCAGTTCGAAACCGGCGGGCAAGTCTTGGGTTTCAGTCGTCTCTAATGGCGCGAGCTCAGCTTCAACCGAAGGTGTTTCCACGGCGTTGCAGGACCAGAGTGCGGCCACAGAGCAGAAGGCCAATGACAATAAAGCGATTCGGGACATGCGTTTCTCCAGGTTTACAAAGTCCCCTTATGCGACTGCTGTGCCAAAGCAGTCGGGCATTCTTAAGTAATGAAATAGTCAGGGTTTAACTCTCGATCATGCAGGGGGGCCAGATTCCCGTTTTCGGCCCGCCCGTTACCATGAAGTTACACCTGTCAGATTTCTTGACAGGTGCAGGGTCTAAGCGGTGGCGACCGCTCTCATGAAGGAATAGAGGAAGACGCTATCCGGGGCGCGACCCACAAGATCAAGCTCTTCTCGCATGCCATCAACGGTTTCCTCCGATACACGCCCCTTCTTCAGCAATTCTGGGGCGCCAGACAGAAGAAGGTCGGTCCAAAAACTGAGGAATTCAGCTCTTTCCCCGGGAGCTCGATTATCGAAATGGAAGGTCCGAACCTCTGTTTCGATGTCACGGAAGCCCGCGGATTGAAGTAGGTTCCCCAACTTGGAGCCGACAAATGGGTCGCCGCCGATGTCGATCTGATGGTCATTAAAGGCCAGCCAGTATTTGAGTGTTTGTGGGCTATAAGGATTAATAAAGAATGATGAGTTAATGACTTCGGTGCAGACGATGGGCGAACCTGGCTTCAAGATCCGGCGAGTCTCACTGAGTACCCGGGCTGGGCTTGGCACGTGTTCAAGGACCCAGCAGAGGAATGCGCCATCAAACCTTCCTTGCTCGAAACCCAAGTGCATCGCGTCTTCCTCGACCAAATTAAATCGACCCTGGAGCCAGGACATGCCACCGAGATGATTCTCGGCCGCAACAATCTGCTCCTGGCTGCGCTCGACACAGGTGACATGCAAGTCGGGGAAGTGGCGCAGGAGGATTTCGGTTTGGGCGCCGACCCCCGAACCAATCTCAACGATGTCTCGGGAGCGCCGAAATGGGAGCTGACCGTGGACGCGATGCTCCAAAACCCGTGCTTGCCGATAGAGACGCGCCTTTTCCTCATCGCTATAGCCGTGAAGGTATTTTGAATCTGACTTATCGCCCATGGGACAGCCCCCCTTGTGAAATCCCGAACACACCACGAGATGCAACGCATCCCCACACCTTATTCCTAACCCAGATTGGCCGATTTGGCAGCAATTCTGACAGGAGTTTTGAGGGAGAACTTGTCTCGGCCCTTTGAGGTTGTTGATATAGCCTCCCAAATGGTAACCCCCGCCAAGAGTGCGGGATGTTCAAGGAGTAGGTTCAATTGGCTATCCGGATCCAATTGCGTGAATATGAGCCCATCGACAAGGCATTACGCCGGCTCAAAAGAATGTGCGCAAACGAAGGTATTTACAGTGGTTATCGCGCTCGGAAGTATTACGAGAAACCGAGCGAAAGGCGTCGTCGCAAGGCGAAAGAGCGGATGAAAACCATTCGCTTGGCTAATCGCTTGCGCGAACAGCTCTAAGCCGTAACTACCTTACAAAAAACGGATCTTTCCAAGCACGGCCTTTCCTGGTCGCCGCCTGGGGTCCGTTTTTGTTTTTTTTCGACTTTGCGCCCACTTTTTTCTCGGCGGTTTTTGAGCCGGGAAAACTGTCATTTGGCGCTTTTCGAGTTTAGGAGTTAGCTTCTTCTCGTCATGAATACATACAAAGACGAATCAAGTCCTAAGCGTTTTCCCAAAGTCCTCATCGTGGTGGCCCTGATGATTGCAGGATTCTTCTTCCTGCAGTTCAAGTTTGGCTACCCGGAAAGACCGGCATCCGCAGAGCTCTCTGCTGGGGCATTGGTCTATGAGCTCGACTTGACTCCTTTGTGAGGCCCTTCATGAGTGTCTCAGGTCGAAGAGGCCCTCGGACGCCTGGATGGCGTCTCCCACATTTCCGCAGGATATCGATCGAATACGGCTTTTCTCTCGTTGGCACCAGGCAAGACGCTCGACCTTGAGCAAGTGAATGGGGCCTTGAGCTCCACGCCATTCTCCTGTCGCAATCTGCGTCAATCCGCAGCCGATTAAGTCTTCAACCCCGGATAGTCCGCCAAATTCACCAAAATGTCGCCAGCAATGGGGGCCAGGGGGGCGTCGACGGTGCCGATTCGCACACCGCGTCCACGAATGAGCAAGATTGGCCTCGCCAAGCCACCGTGCTGTTTGTTGAATTCTTCGAAACCGTACTCGGCTGACAAGGTCGTGGCACGAAAAGTCGCTCCCGAGGCGATTCGTCCGGCGATATAGGATTGGCCCATGTCTTTGCCGAATAGAATTCGACCATAAGCCCCTTGGACTGCCACCTCGTCGTTCTGTTCTTTGAGAGTCATGGTCGACAGACGGAACGTGTTGCTGCGCCCGAAGACTTCGCCGAAGTGCAGGGCGGATAAACGGTTCACTTCCTGGCTCGGTGTCATGGCGAGCATCGCACCCAGCCCACTGAGGTTGAGTTCTTCGAGTGCTACCTCGCTCAACACATCACCGCAAAATGCCGGGATGCCTGCCAGTCTTGCCTCTTGAATGCGCTGCCGATTGCTGTCGACCAGCTGGACGGCAACTCCCTGAGCTTGAACGACCTTGGCGAACTCGCGCACCCAACCCTGGGCTCCAACCACCAGGAGCCCATTTTCATCGCCCCCCGCCACGTCCAGTTTCTTGGCCAAGAAATTGGCTGTTAGGCCATAGAGCGTGACGGTGCCAACGATCGTTGCGAAGCTGACAGATACCAACAAGTCTGCCCCCGCCACGCCCTCATGGTGAAGCTCGAGGGCAAAGACAGAAGACACTGCAGCAGCAACCACACCACGTGGGGCCATCCACGACAAGAAAGCGCGATCGCGCCAACTGATCTCCTTGGATCGCCATGTTGAAATCATAATCGAAAGCGGACGACCGATAACGACAAGGACGGCCAAGAATGCTCCGGCACGCCATCCCAAGTCGAGCAATGCGTCCAAATTGACTCGAGCCGCCAAGAGAATGAAGATGCTCGAGATGAGGAGGACGCGCAGGTTCTCTTTGAATTCGATGATGTGGCGTAGGACCACTGTTTTCTGATTGGCAAGAACAGCACCCATCACAGTGACCGTGAGAAGCCCAGATTCATCCTGGACCAAATTGGAAATGACAAAGGCTCCCACGACCGCAGCTAACATGAAAGGGTTCTGGAGGAACTCCGGGATCCAATGGCGTCTGAGTGCATGATGTAGGGCACGCGCAAGGATGAATCCGCCGACGCCACCGACAATGATGGTCATGCCGACTGCTTGGGCGATGGCCCAAACGGCGTCACTTCTTGTTTGAGCGATTAAGACGTTGAAGACCAAAAGCGCAAGCATGGCCCCCACAGGGTCGATCACGATGCCTTCCCACTTTAGGAGCGCTGAAGTTGGGCCTCGCGGTCGGATTTGGCGCAGCAAAGGACCAATGACCGTGGGACCAGTCACCGTCAGGATGGCACCGAGGAGAAACGCCAAACCCCAATTCATATTGAGAATGTAGTGGCCACCGACGGCAGTCACCAACCAGCTGATCAAAGCACCGACCGAGACCAGTGAGATGATTGTCCCGCGGATCTTTTTGACTTCATGCAATTCTAAGCTGAGGCCGCCTTCGAAAAGAATGAGGGCCACGGACAAAGAGACAACAGGAAGCAAGAGATTGCCGAGCAAGGCGTCAGGGTCGAGAAGGTGGAAAATAGGCCCCACCAAAACGCCGCCTAAGAGCAAAAGGAGGATGGCTGGGATCTTCATCCGCCAAGAGAACCACTGAGCCGCTGCACCCAATACGGCGATTAAGACCAGTCCCAAAGATTCTGTCACAATGCCCTCGTTTAATCTCTATTGGCCGTCCGTAGACGATCATCACCAATCAGTTTGGCCAATCGTTGACCCCATCGCCCCAGTTATCCCACGCATTCTATCCAATTTTCACGCTTAACGTTCAGCTTTGAGTAGGATCATACTGTGCCCAATGAACATCGGCTTGGGCCCTTGGAGATGACCGTTGTTCGTTGTGACGTTGCCAAAAAACAGAGCCCACGATGCTGCCACATTCTCACGCCATGCGCAGAAGGCTGGCGCCAATCTCTTAGAAATACGTGGTGACCTCACTCCGGATCTGCCGAAGTTCGAGTCGAGCTTACCACTCCTCTTGTCGCCGCGAGGGCTCAGCTTAGATCGCCTCCCGGACGATGCGCCTGCGTTCATTGACCTCGAATGGAATGAGCAGCAGGATATCCCGAGTGAAGCGACGATGTTGATTCGCAGTCTCCATGACTACGAAAAGACTCCTCGATTCGAAGAATTGCTTCCTCTCGTTGCCTCGATGTTTGCCAGTAAGCCTCATGTGACTTGCCTCAAAGTTGCGACTCGAATTAGGCGCGCCGCCGATCTCTTGACCCTCAAGCGAATCTATGAGGCGTTCGCGCCAATCATGCCGATTTGCGTGCTCGGCATGGGCGAACTGGCGTGGCCGAATCGAATTTTATCGCCGTGGGTTAATCCGCTGAGCTACGTCGCCCTTGACGAGTCAGAGCGTTCGGCACCAGGCCAACTCCTGCTTCGAGATTCCGTCTCCCTGTTCCACGCTCACTCGCCGGCCTTGTTCGCCGTGTTAGGTGGTAAAGGCCTCAAGAGCCTCAGCCCGAAGATCCACAACAATCTTTTCAAGAATCATCATGTTGACGGGTACTACGGTTCTTGGCCAACCGACCATCTCGTAGAGGACTTTGAGTCCCTTGCTGAGTTCGGCCTTGTCGGCTTCTCCGTGACTTCGCCCCACAAGATAACCATGCGCAGCAAGATGGATCGAATCGATGCATCTGCCACGGCATTGCCATCCGTCAACACCTGCGTGAAAGAAGGTGAAGAGTGGGTCGGCTATCAAACTGACGCCGAAGGCATCGTCAATGGCTATCCGGAATTTGAAGGAATCAAGTCAGTCGCTATCGTCGGCTCGGGGGGTGTTGTTGCCAGTGTCGTCGATGCATGCCGTCAACTGGGTGGCCGACGCATCAAGATCTTCGCCCGCAATGCAGGGGCACGGCTTCAGCTGAAAGAACTCCTGCAGCTTGAAGACGGCGAGTTGAGCCAACTCAAGGAAGAAAGATGGGATCTCCTAATCTGGACGCTCCCTGTCGACTCCGCAGATCTTGAGCTGCCAGAACCAAATCCGGGCGGGTTTGCTCTCGACTTACGTTACGGGCGAAGTACTGCGTTTCTGGAACGTGCCGCACAACTCGGCTATTGTGTCTCAGATGGCCTTCGCATGCTTCTGAATCAGGCGTTGGCTCAGTACGAACTTTTTTGTGGCAAGAAAGCTACCGACCACGATCGTCGTTTTCTTAGTGAGTTGATGAAATCTCATGTCCAGTAACAGCTTTGGCAACATCTTGCGGATGACAACCTTCGGCGAATCCCATGGGGCTGGGTTAGGTGTCGTGATTGATGGCTGCCCATCTGGTCTTGAACTCGCCGCAGACGATCTCATGGTTGAACTTGCCCGCCGCCGACCTGGCCAAAGCTCGATCACCACAGCTCGCGTCGAAAGCGATGAGCCCGAGATCTTGTCGGGTGTCTTCGAAGGTAAGACGACCGGGATGCCGATTGCCGTTCTTGTCCGCAACACCAATCAGAAGCCGAAGGACTATGATCACCTGCGAGACAATCCGAGGGTTGGCCACGCAGATGAAGCCTATGCCCAGAAGTACGAACACCGCGATCATCGTGGAGGCGGCCGATCGTCTGGGCGTGAAACGCTTGCGCGTGTTATTGGCGGCGTTGTCGCTCGCAAGATTCTCCCTGCTGAAGTGAGAGTTCTTGGGCATTGCCTCCAGGTTGGGCCAGTCGTCGCTGAAAAATTCGATGCGGCCGTGATTGAAACGAATGCTGTTCGTTGTGCTGATCAAGATGCGGCGCTCAAGATGATCGAATATATTGAAGCCATGCGCGATGCTCACAATTCTGTCGGTGGGTTGGTTGAGGTGCGCGTGCAGCAACCACCAGCTGGTTTGGGAGATCCGGTCTTTCGGAAACTCAAGGCCAGGCTTGCCGACGCAATCATGAGTGTCGGGGCAGTCACCGGATTTTCCTATGGTGTTGGTTTTGGTTCAGCTGAATTGACTGGCTTAGAGTATGTCGCCAATCGTCAAAACTTCGGCGGGATTCTCGGAGGCATCTCCACCGGCGACGACATCGTCATGCATGCCAGCATCAAACCGACAAGCTCGATCAAGAAGACCGCCGAGACGGGACGCCATGATCCTTGTATTGTGCCGCGAGTCATTCCTGTTCTCGAAGCCATGGTCGCCTTCGTGCTTGCCGATGCCTGGCTGCAAGCAAAGACCCAATCGCGCGACTGAACATTCAACATGAAGCGAATATGAGGCCAAGAAAAAACCCCAGGCGTGACAGCGGTCTCGCCTGGGGTTTCTCTTAAATCACTGAGCTGGTTTTAGTTGCCAGCATTGGCGATGAGCTTCTTGAGTTGCTCATTCCCTGGATCAGCGGCCAATCCGCTTTGCCAGCTGGCCTTCGCTTTTGTCATGTTGCCTTGCTGTGAATACATGTTGCCGAGGAACATGTGTGGCATCGCGTGTCCGGCGTTTGGCGTTTGGCCTTTTTGTTGCTCGATGAGAACTTGAAAGTGGTTAATTGCCTCTCCCTGCTTGCCCAAGTTTGGTGGCCAGAAAGAGAGAGCGACTGCTTTTGAAAACCGACCACGCCAATGGTGGTCATCAATCTCCAGGGTTTTATCGAAAGCTTTGTCGGCCTTCTGGGAAAGCATGCCAAGCATGACATAGTCATTTCCGCCTTCTTGAAGTTTAACCAAATAACCGTCGGCTAGATCGCAGTGGGCGTCGGCGACTTCTGGTGAGTTCTTGGCACGTTCTTCCAACCACTTGATGGCATCGTCCAATTTGCCAGCTTTCTTGATCTGGGCCCAGAGAGCTTGACGACCTTCATAATCATCGGGAATTGACATGAACTTTTCCATGGCCGAGCCAAGGTTGAAGTCTTCTTCTTCGCTGCTCTCGGCAATGTCTTCTACCTTTGGCGAGGAGGCGCCGCTGAGAGCGCTGCGCTCCATCGCGATGGCATCTTTGATCAGGCGGTTGACGTCGCGAGCATCTAGCCCAGGGTCTCCCACGTTGTTCTTCTTGAGAGTCTTAGCGAGATCTTGAATGTCATCGCGAAGGGCATTGATCTGATCGCGATTGGCTTCTGCCAGGACGGTTGCATCTTGGTCCAATTGATCGCCGTCGTCTTGGTCTCGAAGCGTCATGTAACCGCACATGATGACGGCGACAAAAGTGAGCGCTAATTGAGCTAATGACTTGCCATCCATGGCGTGATCCTCCGAAAATTGTATATCAGAACCTGCGTGGTTGATTCTCTGAATAATAGCGGTGATTGAGCAACCCCTCAAGATGCCTCCAATACGACAGGATCACCGTTTATTTTCCCAATTTGGCCTAATTCGCAGTCTGAACGGGTCCAAATGCAGCTCAAGCCCAAGGAAAGCGCCTGACAAATGAAAGAGGCTTCTCACTTAGATCCTTTCCCGGGTACCATGTGACAGCCTTGTCGTTGCCGAGCTAAATTCATGGATGATCTAAAAGAACTTATTGAACGAGCCCAAGCTGGTGATCGTGCAGCTCTCGATACCGTTTTTGAACAGTATCGCGGGCGCATTCGGAGTTTGGTGAGAAAAAAGTTGGGGGGGCAACTGCGCAACAATTTGGAATCATCCGATGTTGTGCAAAGTGTTTGCTTAGAAGCCATGAAGGGTCTTTCCGAAATGGAGTACCGCGACGAGAATGGTTTTCTTCATTGGTTGGCGCGAATCACCGACAACACCATCCGAGATCGTCACCGTTACTTCGGCGCAAAGAAGCGTCGTGCCGTGAACGATAAGTCGCCCGAAGACATTGTCGGTGTGAGCCAGGCGCCGGCCGCAGATTTCACCCCAAGTCGTACTGCCGGTCATTCAGAGCAGATGGATCTCGTTCTCAAGGCGCTCCGAAATCTCCCAGATGATTATCGCCGAATAATCACGTTGATCCGATTTGAAAAAAAGACGCACGAAGAAGCAGCGTCCATAATGGAGCGTAGCGAACAAGCGACGCGCATGCTGTTAGCCCGTGCGCGGCTCCGTTTGCTCCAAGAGTTGGACAACGGACTGCCGGGAAATGCCTGATAAACCCGACAGTTTTGACAGCGAAGAATCAGCTCCCGACGCACAAGATTTAGATCGTCGCATCGAAGAGCATTTCCTTGATGGTGATGGTGATTTTCGTGCTCTCTTACTCCAGCAAAGTGTTGAAGATCCAGAGCGACTCCTTCACTTGGCAGCCCTCAATGAATTAGCTGAAGAAGGACTCGACCTCCTGGCAGCCGAGGGCATATCGCACCGTATCATCGATGCCGATATCGGTCGCCGAGTTGGTCCCTATCGACTGATTCAGGAAATCGGATCTGGCGGTATGGGTGTTGTGTTCTTGGCTGAGGACACGGCGCTCGGCCGGCTTGTCGCCTTGAAGATCCTCTCTCGTGTTGGCGCGAAAGACAGTGAACGTTTCCGGCGTGAGGCGGAGATTACCGCTTCCTTGGATCATCCCAATATCGTGCCAGTCTTTGGCCGCGGTGAAGGAAGTGATGGCGCCGACTACTTAGTGATGCGCTACATCGCCGGCAAAGATATTGAGGCGACCCTGAACAAGAGTCGGGGCAACGACACCTCCGCCACCCAGGGTCTTTATGATGATGTCGTTCGTTGGATGGTCAGCGTGGCTCGCGGTCTGCATCACGCCCATCTGGCGGGGGTCCTTCATCGTGATGTGAAGCCAAGCAATATTCTGGTTGAGAATGACACGCCCTTCATCGTTGATTTTGGCTTGGCATCCCAAGAAGAACAGATTCACCTGACGCAGCCCGGCGATATCTTAGGCACTGTTCCTTATATGTCACCCGAGCAAATCCGAGGTGACATCGAGAACCTCGACCCGCGGGTCGACGTCTATGCCGCAGGTGCCACCCTCTACCATTTGCTGGCAGGCGTGGTTCCCTTTGCTGGGCGAAGTGCGCAAGCCGTGGCGCGACTAATCTTGACGCGAGACCCAGCAGCACTCAGACCCTACGGTGTCCACCGCGATCTCGAAGCGATCGTCTTCCGTTGTTTAGAAAAAGACAAAGAGCGGCGCTACGCCTCGGCGTCTGAACTCGCCGACGACCTCGAACGGTATATCGAGCGCAAGCCGGTACGCGCCCGACATCTTGGTCCAGTCCGTCGATTTTATCGTGGCGTCCTGCGCCACAAGAAGAAATCGCTGGCTACGGTCTTGTCGGTTCTTGTGATCGCGGTCGGCGGGTTCTCTGTGTGGACCAGTGTCGACAAAAAGAAAAAGGCTCAGCTTGAGGTTTATGATGCCGCAGTCGCCGCCGGGCAAGGCGAGCGATTTTCCTATGCCAAGAAGATCCTCGAGCAGCTTGATGCTGAGGGCGCCAAAATTCCTGGCCTTGATGAATCCTTGGGACGCATGCGCAAGTATGCCCTTCGGGATCAACTCATGACGTTGCTCTACATGCGCAACAGTGTTGGTTTCTATCAGCCCCAGGATGGTGGCGGCGATCAGATGTTGAAGCTACTGGCGCGGGCTGATGGTCTGAATCGCCCCGATATCTTGGCTGATCATTTTCGCTTCATTCACATTGTTGTCCTGAAGCGTCGTGGCATGGTGAAGGAAGCAGGCGGCATCTTGGCTGATTGGGAATCATCTCTCGGTAAGCCCAGCCTAAGGACCAAGCTCTTATCAGCTTACCTTCGTAAGAAGGAAGGGTCGGTCGTGACTGCGGCGGAAGTTCGTGCATTACTCCAAGTTGGCAAACCCCACACTCAGGATGATCACTATTTCGCTGGCTTGGTTCTGGCTCTTTTCCCTGGCGGAAGTGACCGGGGCCTGCATGAAATCGACTTATGGCTGGAGGCGAATCCATCAAACTATTGGGGGCGCTTTATTCGTGGCAATCTCCTTCGACAATTAGGGCGCTACGATGCTGCGCGAGAAGTCTATGGCGGGCTGATCGGTAACTTGGCCACGCGCAATAACGACAACGACCAAGAAGCCGGTCTCAAGCTAAGAGCTGCTTTCTATCAGCGTGGAATCCTGGGGGCTAGGATTGGAGCGTATTCCGAGTCCATCGCTGACTTCAAACGCGCGGGCCAATTCCTTGGTGCATGGGTCTATGAAAGAGCAACGGCGCACGCATTGTCCGGCTTGGCACGCTACGCCGAGTCAATCCAGGCTTACGATCGCGCCTTGCTCGACTTGCGCCGAATTCAGAAGATCTTCACTTTGACGGCACGTGCAATTGGTCAGCTAGAAAACAGTATCGTGGCAGTGATCAAAGAGAAGGGTAGAGCGCAAATGTCTTTGCAGCGCTATGACGAAGCCGAAGCCACTCTTGCCGAACTGGCAATGATTCCTGGACGCTTTGTCGAAGCCGAAGAACTGACAGCTTTCTTGCTCTTAGAGAAAGCTCGAAATCGCGCAGGCACCGATCTCAACGCTCTTCGACAAATCGCCGGCGAAATCCGTGACATGTCGATAGAGCACGAAGGCAGCGACAATCTCAAGTTCATGTATATGGAATTGCGGACGAAACTCGGGGAGGACGACGAGCGCGCCGCTATCTGTGAGGATCTCTATGAAGAGGAATTGGTTGATCCCGAATTCCGAGTGTGGCGGGCCTGGATCAGTTTCATCTTCGTCGAATATCGAAAGCGGAAGTTCTTTGATCGCGAACAGCCAGAAGACATGGATGTCGATCTAAAGAACCAATGGACTGATCTCGAGGCCGAGATGGAATTCTCGGCTCGGCGTGCCGCTGATGATTTGGCGGTCGTTGGGCTCCACGGGTTTGACCGTCTCGACGGCATTTTTCGCGATGCCGTCATGGCCGAGTTCCTACTTGGTGCCATGCAATCTTGGGCTGGCGAACCGCGCCAGGCTGCAGCCATCTTCACTCGCCTTGAACAGAGAGAGGAGATCGATCACTACTCATGGGCGCCGTTGATGTTTGCTCTCCACGGCCATGCCCTGGAGAAGTTAGGTTTAGTCGATCAGGCATTGTCGAGTTATCGACTTGGGCTGAGCAAGGAACAGGTTGATGATTGGTGCCTGTCCCGAGCCCCACGCTTGGCTGCACGCAAAGGGCGCTGGCAAGATCTGGCCGAGATTCTTGCATTGGTGAAAGAAAAGCAGCCGCATGTTTTTTGGCTCAAGAACGAACTGAATCACATCGACTATGAGCGGGCAAGGCGTGAAGGAAAGCTGCCCTAAATCAAAAGAGCACCTCACGCATTCATGCGGAGGCGTTCTTCTTGATCCTCAGGTGACGTTGACGAGTTAGTCGATGATCTTTGCTGTACCAAGCAATTCATAGTGAACGGTCTTTTCACCGTCTTCGCCTTTGAGAGTCCTCAGGCCGAGAACTCGGAAAGACATCTGCCCACTGCTGAGGCGCAAACTGTCGGTCTTTTTCGAGTTGAAATAGACCTGGGGCAATTGGATTGTCACTTTTGATCCGCCACCTGGAATGACCTCGGTGGTGAATTCGGGGATTGGTCGTTGGATCGATGAGATTCGTGCATCCACTTTCAGAGTGAGGCCCTCACCATCGACATCAATGACTGGTGTTGTAGCGATCTCCACACCTTCACGAATCAGATCAATCACCGGATCAGCGATTAAGGCCGCGCTTGCCACTTCAACGTCGAAATCTTTGACGTAGGCCACTTCATTGAGCATAGAAACTGTGGCGCTCTGGCCATGGATGACGACTACCTTTGGCATGCTCAAGATGACCGAACCTGTGTTCTTTCTATGTCTCTTCAGTGCGATTTCAAGCTCTTGGTCGCTGATAGCTTGGAACGAATGAGACAAGAGTGTGGGCTGCCTAGTCTCGGTCTCAATCAAATAGAAGTTGAGACTAATGACCTTGTGATCGAGCCTGGCCCATTGGGCAAGAAACTGTTGAGCATTCGCTTTGGCTTCTTCACTACCAGCGACTTCGATTTTAGATTGAGAGGTCACTTCGGCTCCGTCGCGGCCGACTTTCGTCTTGCGCGTTTCGACGATCTCGACTGACTCGATCCCTTTGAACCGCGATAACAATTCTTCGCATTGACGACGTTGGAGGAAGGTCGAATCGTATTTTGCCGTTTTCCTCGCAGCCTCTTCTTGTGCCCATGTTTGGGCAGTAAGTGCGGAAAGGGCAAACAGGCCTAAGCCCAGCAGTAAGATGTGACGGGGCATTTTCTTCTCCTCAACTTCGAGATTAACTACGGTCATTTACACCCTCGTTCAGGCCAAGGTTTCAGCTTGGTGAAATACCGATAGACAACGAGCCGAATCGGGAAGATTCGGCTCGTCACTGCTAAAAGATTGTTGCCAGCGCTGTCTTACTTCTCGATGACACGAATGTTGGCTAAGAAATCGATTCCTGCCATCGCTGGATCGTTGGTGGCGAGAGATAGGTCAATAGGACCGCTGAGGTTCTCAAAAGACTGTTCAAGAACAGTCACCGCAGTTGGTGTCGCGATGTAAGTCGCAGGGGCGTTTGTCATGACCGGCGAGACGGCGACCGGCGAGACGCCCAAGCTGACGGGTACTGTCGTTCCAGCTCCTGCGAACATAGTGGTGCGATCAAGTGGGTAGAGTTGAACCTCCAGGTCGTAGACGAGGTAGTCGGCAGGTACTGGGATCGAGAGTACTTTGTTGGCGATTTGGGTGACGTTGCCGATGATAGAAGTGCCGAAAACTCGATTGCCATTGGCGCCTACGTTTGTGCTGAATGTCGGTGTTCCAACGATATCAAGTTCTTCTACTTCACGATGGGTCACGACGGCGATCGGTTCGGTGATGTAACTGACAGGGCCCTGGGAGCTGCCGAAGGAAAGGGGGCCAGATTCCGCGGCCCTGGGCAACCGGAATGAGACATGTGTGCCATCGATAATGTGGACAGCGACGGTCTCTGTGCCGCCGTTTGTTGTTGGCACACTAGCAGTCATGCTGATGTTGGGGTTCTCAACTTTGAACGTGAGTGATGCAAGCGGTGGACCCCAGTTGCCTCCTGAGCCAGCGTTTAATTTGATTGGTGGACCAGCCATCGCTTGGATGCCGATTGCATTTGTCAACGTGAACTTAGGGGCCGCAGGGGTCGAACCATTGGTGTCAATAACACCAATCTGGAGGACGACGTTCATGCCGATGAGAGAACCTCCACCAGGGCTGGTCGAAGGCGGAAGTGACGGCAGGAACGGGGCAATTTGATCGTAGAATTTGCCTGGGCCGAGTGGGGCATTCATGCTCCACGCAAATTCGCCAGCGAATGGCTGGAGTCCGGGAAGAGCCCCGCTCCAATTAGCGGTCTTGCTGGGGTCACCATAAACCATATCCCACATGTTTTCGTTCGGCATGTGTTGGAATTGGTTGGCGTTATAGCTCTCCCAGTTGCTTGGATTGACTGATGACGAGATTTCCTTGCCCGCGTCTTCCCCGAAGTGCTTTCCGAATTCGTCCCAACTCGACCCTTGGCTGTCAGTGTAGAGCGGTTCTGCTAAAGCAATCCCGAAGATATGGGGCTCGAAAGCAGGCACTGTGTAGGTCAGGAGTCCGTGAACGGTGACGATCGTCTGGCAAGCGCTTTTGTCGCCGCTGGGATCCCAAACCCCAACAAAAGCGTCCGGTTCTTCCTGGTCATAGAATTCAAAATACCCGCTTTTGCCATGGGTCCGGAGATTCAAGTAACTGAGTTGAAAGAGTTCTTGTACAGCTTGCCCCTCGGTCTCATTTTGAGCTTGAGCAGGGGGGCTACACGTGAGGCAGGCAAGAAATAAAAGCAGAGCTGTGATTCTAATCATGGCAGATCCTATGTCACGGTCGAGCTGTCTTTGAGAATCAAAATGATTCTTAAGTCACTACAAGGTCACGAGTTGCTACCTATGGGCATTTGGGAGCAATTCTTGTGGACATAGTGAGAGCGGCAAAACTCATCGGACGTAACGCTCAATCATACACTTATCTGCGCGCCGAACCGTGGATCTCAGATTTGACGGCTCGGCGCAATTCAGAAATTAAATCTCGGGGTCACCACACCAGCAACCACGTGTGCTGCGGCACTCGGCTGGGCCGACGTCAATATCATCGGGGCCAAAGGCGGTGAACGTCTTCAAGCAATAGAAGATCGCGACATTGGATTGAGCCCGTGCCTCAAAAGCGGTGGATTCATAATGGGTGTTCAATGCCAGAGACTTTGTCTGCAGGGCCGGACAAATATCAGGTGGCAGGAAATTCGGATCTGCGTGAGGTTTATTACTCATCTTATGCCTCCGTCGCTTTCTTTAAGCCGCGCACTATCACGGTCTTCAGAAGATCAATCTTGTATTCATTTTGGTGCAATGGAGTCGCAGTTTTCACCGCAGCCTTGGAGACTTTTTCGAAGAGTGAGTCGCTCGCCTTTTGGCCGACCAACATCTTCTCCAGGTCTTTGCGCCGGATCGGCACAGGGGCGACGGCATTGAACACGACGCGTGCTTGAGTGATCGTCTTGCCATCCATCTTGAGATTGAAAGACGCCCCACAAAGTGCCCAGTCAAAGGACTCTTTTTCACGGGTCTCGTAGTAGGAAGAATTCTTGCTGGCCGAGGCCTTAGGAATGAGGATCTTGGTCAAGATTTCATTCGGCTTCAGGATATTTTCGCGCTTGATGTTCTGCTCAGGCGTGACGAAGAAATCTTCCAGCGCAACAGTACGACTTCCTTTTGGCCCTTGGATCTCGATCTTGGCATCGTAGGCAATCAATGGGCCAGCCAAGTTAGACGGGTGAACGATCTGACACATGCCTGTGCCGAAAATGGCGTGATAGGTATTCTCGCCTTCAAAGGCGTAGCATTCATGACCACCCTTCTTGGTGCAGTTGTAGTCTTCGTGACGGAAGTACCAGCAACGCGGCCTTTGGCACAGGTTGCCACCAATAGTGCCGACGTTACGAATCTGTGGCGTTGCCGTGCTGGCTACAGAGTCCACAAGTGCGGCCCAACCATTAGCCACCAACTTGTTGCCAGCTAATTCATCGAGCTTGACCAAAGCGCCAATTTCTAATCCCGCTTCGGTCTCTACGACGTCAGAGATGCCCTTGATGCCCTTGAGGTTGACGACCATGTCCGGTTCAGTGATGTGTTCCTTCACTGCGGCAAGTAGATCGGTTCCACCTGCCATGATGGGCGTCTTGTCAAAGTCCGAGCCGAGGACTCGAACAGCGCCATCCAAGGTTTTTGGTAGAGCCATTTTGAACGATTTCATCGCTTATTTCCTCCCCTTCTTCAGGGCTTCCAGGACTTTCTTCGGTGTAATAGGAATCGACATGACACGAACGCCAATGGCGTTAGCGACAGCATTGGCAATGGCCGCTGCTGTAGCGATGATTGGTGGTTCGCCGAGGCCCATCGAATTGGTGTTGTTCTTGCCGTTGTATACGTCAAAGAGATTGACATCGATTTGCGGACATTCTTGTGGGCCAGCAATCTTGTAGTTCTCAAGATCGGCATTCAGCATGTGGCCCTTTTGACGATCCATGATTCGGTTTTCATAGAGTGCATAACTGACTCCTTGAATGACCGCACCTCGCACTTGGCTCTCGGCTGTCTTGGCATTTAAGATCTTGCCAGAGTCTTGAACCGCAACAACGCGTTTCACTTTGACAACGCCAGTTCCGATGTCCACTTCGACCTCAGCAAATTGAACGCCACAATTGGTGTCGGCGAAACCCGCGTAGTTCGGAGATGCGCGCCTACGTCCTGGTATCTTGATGGCTGGTCGTCTTTCGTTGACCTCAAGAACGCTGTCAGGAATCAAACTGCAAGCTTGCTTGAACGTCAGCTGTTTGGCCAATTTCTTGCCGTCTTTTCGAACAACCAAACCCTTGCGGAATTCTAAGTCGTCAGCATTCCACTTCATCTTCTCGGCAACGAGATCGAGCAATTCTCTGGCAGCATTGTGAGCCGCCAAGCGAACCGCAGGCATCACGGTTGGAGTTGTCGTCGACCCACCAGAACCCGGGCACTCCGGATCATTGGTGTCGCCGATAAAGGTCTGGACGTCCGTAACAGTGAGACCCAATTCTTCAGCAGCAACTTGCCCCATGATCGTCCGGAGGCCAGTGCCAATGTCTTGGCCACCGTTACGGACTTCGACGGAACCGTTCTTCTTGATGCGAACCAAGCACGCGGCTCCCGACCCACCGGCTTGGAACCACTCGTTGGACGCCAGGCCCATGCCCCGCATGATGGGGCCCTTGCCAGCGCCAGGATTCTTGTTGCGTTTCCGCCAACCGATCATCTCGGCGCCAATGTCATACTCAGCCAAGCGAATTGGGTGATCATCATTGCGCTTACGCAATTCGAGCGGATCCATTCGGAGCTTGTCAGCAGCCATGTCGAGCAGGCTCTCCAACGCAAATGCGCCTTGAGGGAAACCAGGTGCACGCATGGCTCTGGCTCCACCGCAATTGGTACGCACATTGTTTTCGACTTTGTCGAGCAATGGGATGTTGTAGACCACTTGGTTACGGGCACCAGCACCACTGCGACCAGGTCCGGCAGTACCCCAGCTATAAGCTCGGAGAACTTGAATTTCACCCTTCGCGTTGAGACCAATCTTGAGTTCTTGTTTAGAGTCAGGGCGATTGCCTGCGTCTGTTTGCTCTTCGCGACGGTTGAGCATCAGGTGGACAGGTTTCTTGGCTTGCTTGGCTAAAAGGGCAGCAGCTGTGCCTTCTTGCCCCATGCCAAACTTAGAACCAAATCCGCCGCCAATATACTCAGCCATGACATGAGCGCTTGCGGCTTTGATATTGCCTCTAGGGCTTTCCGCTTGGCGTGCAAAGTTGAACGTCGCCTGAGTTGATGCATAGATCTCGAGTTTGTCGCCGTCCCACCCACAAACAACACCATGGGTCTCCAAGGAATTGTGCATTTGAACTTGGGTTTCGAACTCGCCTTCAACCACGATCTTTGCCTTCTCAAAGGCCTTGTCAGCGACGCCTTTTTGATCTTTAAGGCGTGATTCATATTGCTCGATGGACTCTCGCCATCCTTTGCCGCCAACAATGTTGTTGTCGTTACTAGCGTCGACGCTGGGCGCGCCTTTCTTCATGGCGTCTTCTTTGGTCACCGCAAAAGGCAGGACTTCGTAGTCAACCTTGATGGCGCGCATAGCAGCTTCGGCCTGGGCTTCCGTGTCAGCAGCGATAGCAGCGACGCCAGCACCAGCGTAACGGACTCGGCGTGAGCGAAAGACCTCATGGAACTTGAGCACGGCGCGAACGCCAGGCATCTTCTCAGCCGCTGCCGTGTCAACAGATTTGACGTTGGCATTTGGGTAGGGGGCACGCAGGATTCGGCCGTAGATCATGCCCGGCATCTTGCGGTCATAAGTGTATCGTGCCTTGCCCGTGACTTTGGCATAGGCATCGAGGCGATCCCGTGGAGCACCGACTTCGTCCAGCTGATCAGTCGGTTGGTATGGGGCGATATCACCCTCGGCGATTTTCACGTCGATCTCTTTGAATTGGTTGCCGAAGCCAACCTTGATCTTCATGTCTTGTGGTTCTTTACTCATTTCTTCTCTCCTGTCGCTGTTTGCTCTACAGCTTCGAAGATGTTCTGGTAGGTCCCACAACGGCAGAGGTTGCCGCTGATTCCTTGAGCGATTTCGGCGCGGGTTGGTTTCGCATTGCTGTCAAGCAGGGCGGTGCAAGACATCAGCATTCCTGGTGTGCAGAAACCGCATTGCATGGCATCACATTCAACAAATGACTGCTGCAGCGGATTGAGCGTCTCGCCATTTGCTAAGCCTTCGACGGTCTGGATTTTCTGGCCGTGGGCATCCACCGCCAAGTAGCTGCAAGAGCACGCCGACTTGCCATTGATCAGCACAGTGCAAGCGCCACAGCTACCGCGATCGCAAACGCGCTTAGTGCCCGTATGGTCTAAGGGGCCTCGAATGAAATCGAGCAAGGTGGTCGAGGGACTGGACATCGCCTCGATCTTCTTGCCATTCATCGTGAATGAGACCGGGATTTGGTCGCCGCTGACAATCGCGACCTTCTCAATTCCGTTCGCTTCTTCCTGAATGGGCGAGATGATTGAGCCAGTACCTACCGCGGCAGCGGCTAGGCCTGCACCCTTAAGAAATCCGCGGCGGCTAATCGCCCCGATTTCATCGTTGTTTTTCTTTCGACTCATGGCCGTTCCTCTTCGATCTGGGCCTGACTGCAGGCTCCGGAACTTTTTATTCAAATGGACAAGGATTCTACCAGACGATCGAAGTTGATGTCGGATCTTTAAGTCTATATTTTCCCGGTATTTAGGATCGGCAATTCTGGGATGCAGGGGAAGCCGTCCGTTGATTCTCCTCAGAGACTCAATAGAATTCCCTGGCTCTGAAGAATCTGACCTTGTTTTTGCCCGTTTTGCATCGTTTTGCGAGGCATAAAAGAGCGGAATCTGAGGAGGCCAACCGAATTCGCAAACCTGAATGAGAATTGCCATGACCTATTCCAGCCAACTCGAAGAGCTTCTCGGCCTCAAGAACTGCTCATACGAGTACAACCTGAGCAAAAAAGAACTTTTCCACGCCGCCATTGAGAATGATCGCGGCCGCACCAAAGCTGACGGCGGTTGGGACGAACAAAAGTGTTTCGCCACCAAGCTCGGTGACGAAGGTCCTCTCGTTTACTACACCGATCCAGGATCGACCGGCCGTCGCACGAAGGACACATTCGCCGCTGCCTACCCAGAATTTGATGACAAGATCTGGTGGAAGAAAGACTTCCAGAAGTACGACCCAACAGCCTACGAAGGATTGTTGGCCCGTGTTGTCGAACACCTCAACGCTAAGAACGCCAAGCTCTTCGTCAAAGACGTCTTCGCTGGTAGTGACCCTGAATACGCTCTGCCATTCCGCTTCGTCGGCGAATATGCGACTCATGCGCTTTTCGTCCACACCATGTTCCCAAAGAACGTCGAAGGTGTGAAGGACGCAGACGGTCGCCGCTGGACTCTCTTGAATGCTCCAAGCTTCAAGTGCGATCCAGAGCGCGACGGCAGCAGAACTGACAACGCCCTGATCATTGACATGAAGAACCGCATCGTCTTGATTTGCGGTCCAAATGACTACTGCGGTTCGAACAAGAAATCGCTTTTCACTGTTCTTAACTTCATGCTGCCAGACATGGGCTTCCTGCCAATGCACTGCTCGGCAAACGTTGGCGAGGACGGTGACTCGGCCATTCTCTTCGGCCTCTCAGGTACTGGTAAAACAACTCTCTCGGCCGATCCTGAGCGAAATCTGATCGGTGATGATGAGATTGGCTGGACCGACAACGCGGTATCTAACTTCGAAGATGGTTGCTACGCCAAGCTCATTGACTTGGACAAAGAAGCCGAGCCTGTCATCGCCAAGGCCATGTCGATGTCTTGCACCTTGATCGAAAACGTGCCACCACTCCCTGGCAAAGCCATGGGTGACACCGATCCTCAAGAGCTTGACCTCACCGACAACAGCCTGACCGAAAATACACGTTTCGCTTATGGTTTGGACTGCAACCCGATGGTTGCTTCTGGATCACGTGGTCCGGTCCCTAAGACCATCGTGCTCTTGACCGCTGATGCCTTTGGCGTCTTGCCACCGGTTTCGATTCTGTCACCTGAAGAAGTGATGTATCACTTCGTTTCTGGTTTCACCTCGAAATTGGCCGGAACCGAAGTTGGTGTCACTGAACCACAGGCCGCCTTTAGCGCCTGCTTCGGCGCTCCTTTCATGGCTCGCCATCCTTCGGTTTACGCCGAACTCTTGGCGACCAAGATGAAGGACGCAGACGCCCGTTGCATCCTGTTGAACACCGGATGGAGTGGCGGTGCTTACGGCACAGGGTCACGTATCTCGATCAAGCACACGCGCGCCTTATTGAACGCTGCTCTGCGTGGAGACTTGGACAATGTTGAGACCGAGAAGCACCCAATTCTCAATCTCACTATGCCGAAGTCTTGCCCAGATGTTCCTGACGACATCCTGAACCCGAAGAACACTTGGGGCGATAAGGATGGATATGACGCAGCAGCAACGAAGCTGCGCGATATGTTCCGCAAGAACTACGCCGACAAAGATTTCGAAAAGCTCGGCATCAAAGCCGTTCTCTAAATCCGAAAAAGCTGACTTCAAAGCCGCTGCCAATCTTTGGCGGCGGCTTTTTTTTGATTGGGCCGCCAGAAACTGTCCCTCCGGGCCAATTCCGAGCTCCTTTACAACAGAATTCGGGCATATTTTGGTCGACCCAAATAGCCCATTTTTGCAGCCAGAGGCGTTTTTCGCCCATTTCACCGCCAAAAATTGAAATTCAAAAGGCTACTCACAGCTCCTCAGCGGTCTCAACGCAGATTTCCTCTTGATCCTGACGCAGTGCGACATAGAATCCCTGCACAATAGGCCCAGTGGCGCAATTGGTTAGCGCACCAGACTGTCGATCTGGGGGTTGAGGGTTCGAGTCCCTTCTGGGTCGCTGCAAAAAAGCCTGGCATCATAGATGCCGGGCTTTTTTTTATCCCCACTCGTCGCCTCCTATGCTTGTGGTGGGCCTCCAGAACGCGAAAACTATAGCCATGGAAGTTGCCACCTTCGCTGAAAGCATCCTGTTCGGCTCATCCCTGCCCGAGAAACTGATTTCTCCGGGCACATTCACCGATATCAATCGGCCGTCTGCCGGGATCGCTGTGCCGCTGAACCCGGCCCGCCCCCCAACCCTGGCTTTCTTAGAGGGCGTCGAAAAACGCCGTCACACGACAACTTTTCCGAAACGTCGAGAGATGGAAGAGGATGAGGGCCGCGGCCGGGTGATGCATTTCTTCGCGAACCATGAGCTGCTGGCGCTCGAGTTGATGGCACTCATGCTCCTCAGGTTCCCGGATGCCGATGCAAACTTCCGGAGAACCATGTGCCAGACGATGCTTGACGAACAGAGGCATCTCAGTCTCTACCTGGGGCGCATGCAGGAGCTCGGCGTTGACTTTGGCGATGTCAAAGTAGGTCGGTTCTTTTGGGATTGTCTCAAGAATGCCTCGTCTCCGCTGGAATTCCTTGCCGGCATGAGTCTCACCTTTGAACAGGCGAATCTCGACTTTTGCCGCCAATATATGGCTGACATGGCCGAGATCGGTGATCACGAGACCCACAGGATCTTAGAGACCGTCTATCTCGACGAGATCGGCCATGTCGCTCATGGCTGGGATCTCTTCCAAGACCTGCGCTTGGCGCAGGACAGCGAATTCTCAGAGTATGCCGACCTCTTGGTCAGCCCGTTGACGCCTCGCCATGGGAAAGGCGTCAAGTTTTTTCGCGAGCCACGGGAGCGTGCTGGATTGTCGGCTCAATTCATCACCGAAATCGAAGTCTATTCGAGTAGTCGTGGTCGCATGCCGAAGCTGTTCCTCTTTAATCCTGATTGTGAAGGGGAGCTGCTGGCGCCCAATCAGTTGCCCAACAACAACGTCAAGCAACTCGAAAGAGACCTCGAGTGCTTGCCAGCATTCTTGGCCAGTGTTGATGACCTTGTCTTAGTCGCTAAGAAACCATCGGTTTCCTTCTTGGCCGAAATGCACTACGCCGGTTTCGATTGGCCAGCTTGCACCACGATGGATGAATTGAAGTCTCGTATTCTGCCAATGGCAGAGGTCGTGCCTTGGGGCCGGTCCACTGCCGTAGAGAAAAGAACGCGCGGCATTGAGCACCTGATTCCGAAAACATCTGCTGAGAGCGGGTCCTGCACTGACCCAACCACGATCCATCGGAAGAGTTATGCCGCCCAACTTGCGGCTGAGTTGCGTTTCAAATCGCTCGATGAAAATGTCGCGGAGTGCATGTCCCCAGTCGAGACCTGCGGTCGTCCAGCCGAGTCTTTGTCAGAAATTGAGGCCATGATCGAGGAACTGCGGCTCTTCGGTTATCGCAACATTGTTTTCAAGGCCGACCTCGGTGCTTCGGGTCGCAACATGATTCGCTTGTTGGATGAAGATCTTAGTCCATCAAACCGTGCTTGGTTGGCAGCAGCCCTGTCAGGCCACGGCTGTGTCATCGTCGAGCCTTGGTTAGACAAGGTGAGCGACTTGTCGTTGCATTTCAATGTCAATCAGAACCGACGAAACGCTCCAGAATTGGTGGCCTTCAAGACCGATCGTCGCGGGCAATTTCGCGGTGCTTTTGTCGGGCGCGCCGAGCCGTTTCTCGATCAGTCGGCGCAACGCTGGTTGAATGAACGGTTTGGGCGAAAGTCGTTCTTGGCGGTGTTGAACTGTCTTCGCGATCACGTCTTGGATTCGCTTGAAGCGGACGGTTATGTGGGTCCCGTCGGCGTTGACATGATGATTCATCGCGATCTGGAGGGCGACTTGCGGTTGCGTCCTATCGTCGAGATTAATCCGCGATGGACCATGGGGCGTGTGGCCATGGCACTCCGGAATCGAGTCGCGCGAAGTCGACCAGCGTTCTTTGAAATCGAAGGATTCAAGGACAATCAAAGCTTGAAACGAGTCGTCAACGATCGCCAATCTGCGCATCCCTTGGAGAGATCCAAAGGCAAGGCAGGGACGGAGCTGAGAGAAGGCTACCTCTCCTTGGTCGAGATGAATGACGACCGTCGTTTTCTTGCCAGTCTATGGGTCGGTGACGCCGCCTCCGAGCGACTCAATCAAATCTAAGAATGATCTCGATGGGGCCAGAGCCGGCGACCACGCTTTTGCGCACGCCGCGTTTGGTGACTCGATCATAGATGACCTTGCCATCCGGGCCTACCGTGGGCATCGTTATGCCACCATCGGCGTAGACCGTGTAGAAGCCAGGCTTCAAACCAAGGAGCTCAAAGCGGCCATTCTCATCGGACTCAGCAATGCCGCCAGTCTTATTCTCACGCCAACCACCGCGCTCTGGCTTGATCACGATCTGAGCTTTTTTGATGGGCTTGCGGTCGGCGCCGAGGATGAGGCCTTCAATCGTGAGCCCACGGCTCGCCAGGAGAGAGAGATTCATGGTTACTCCTGCTCTCAAGACTATCGATTCACGAGTTTCGAGGACCCATTCTTCATCGATGATGTCGAGAAAGAGTGTGCCTGGCTGAAGGCCAGACAAGAGAAACTCTCCTTGGTTGTTGGTGAGGGCATGAGAATCACCGTTGGCCAACTCGAGAGGCTTCTTCGGATTCCAAATGTCGGTATGCAAAACACCTACTTTGATGTTGGCGATGGGTGCACCTTCGGTGTCGACGATCTGCCCTTTGATCTTCGCCCCGGGGAAGATCTTGATACGCAGATCCATCAAAGGGCTCGAGCCGAGAAAGCGATCTTGTCCGGCCATGGTGTCGCTTGCATCAACAGCCGTGATCCAAATGTCATCCGGTCGCTTCACCGGGTCAAAGTGAAATTTTCCTGATTCATCACAGGTGGTGGACAGTGTGCTGGAGGCTCTCTTCTCGGCTTCCATGGAGATCAGAGCGACTATCACTTTTGCGCCAGCGACTGGAACCCCTTTCAGATCGGTGACGGTGCCAGAAATGGCCGTTGTTTTACCGGCTAGATTGAATGGCTTGCTGATTGGGTCGT
>JBLINQ010000070.1:0-24772 GCA_047639315.1 Planctomycetota bacterium | reverse complement strand
TTCATTCATGGCAACGCCGACAACGATCGCTGGAAAAGCGAAAGGGAGGAGAGCGAGGAGCTCAACCACGAAGCCACGCTTGCGATCTAGCCGCGAGGCATAGAGAGCGACGACCGTTCCCCCAATCGCAACGACAATCGCTCCGACAAGAGCGAGCTTGAAGCTGTTGTTGATGTCTTTGTGAACGTTTTTCCAGATCGACTGATAGGTCTCCAGCCCGCCAGCTTTCTCCAGCAAGGCATAGAGCGGAACAAAAGAGGTCAGCGCCACAAGCCCCCAGGCATAGGCACCGAGCAGCCGATTCCTTGGCCGGAGAGACCCCGGATTGGCGACAGGCCGAGACCTGCTTTGAAACACATCACCTCGGCTGCCGACCGAAATCCATACCAGAGCCAAGACCGTGATCAGGACGAGTGGCGCACTTGCGACACCGGCCGCAGCAGAATCAACTTGGCTGGCTATGAAAAAGATGTCGATCATGATCGTCGGTGTGTCGAGTAAAGCTGGGATCGGATAGCAGCCCGCTGCGAAGATAAACACAAAGAACGCACCGGCCATTATGTGAGGCTTCAAAAGCGGCAGCAAAATTCCGTCGACCGATTTTCTGTGAGCGCTGTCAAACAGAAAGAGGAACCACCGCCCTCTTGAGACGGCGCGCCAAATACGGCTGCCCCGACTTACGTTGCCCTGGTTGGCAGTTGGCACGAAGAGAGCTGCCTCTTCCGCACGTGGGTCCAAACGCGCTAACCCGGCAGAAATAATGAGAGCTGCGACCGGCCAGAACGCCGCTACCAACATCCAGATCGCGCCAGGAAAGAAAATGGGCTTACCGCCCAACTCCAACCATCCGGCGCGGACATTCAACTCGTAGCCGAAGTTCTCGACTAACCATGCAGTCAAGTTGCCTTGCCGCCCCATGACACGCATCCAAGCGATGCCCTGAATATGAGCAGGAATCAGTAGCGGCATGACATAGAGCACGCGGAGGAGATTCTGCCCGAAGAAACGAGCCCGCCTCAAGGCCAAGGCGAATGGCAATGCGATCAAGACCGAAATGACCATCACCGTAACGGCAAGAATGACCGTCACGGCAATGCGGTCAAGAATGACATCATTGACCTTACCCCATCGACCCGCCGCATCACCACTAAACATGGCCCCAAAGAGGCCGATCATGGGGACCAAGACGAGCAAGAGAATCGTAGTCGCAAGGATCGCGATGAAACGGCTCTTCGATTTTCCTGACTGCTGGCTCAATTTAGACTGCCGATCTCTTTCCTAGGGTAATGAACACCGCTACGACAAGAATGGAACCTAAGACCCATGGCCAGGTTCGCCCCTCGCCTTCGTTCTCGAATGTCGTATGTAGATAATCGCCGTGAGCAGAAATGTTCTTCCCAACAGCTTCCCAATCAACTGGCATCGCTTTGATCGAAGCCAAAGTCAAACCACCGGCTGGGACTTTCACTCCGGGGTGCAGTGGGATTTGAGCAGAGCGCCCCGCTGCTAATTTCTCTTCCACTTCGTTCGACAGGATAAAGTCGACAAGCTTCTTGGCGTTATCAAGATTCTTCGCGTTCTTGATGATCATGACGGAGTTAGGAATGACCAGCGTGCCGCGTTGGCCTTCACCTTGATCTGGGATAATGACGTCGGTTGGATGCCCCTTCAACTTAGAGACATTGGCATCATCCGTGTCGGTATAACCCCAAGCGTACCTTCCAGCACCAACGTCCCTCATCACCATTGCGTTACCACGGCTCCAATAGATGTCGTTAGCACGGAGGTCGTCAATCCACTTCTTAGCTTCTGTTTCACCCCAAGAAGCAAACAAGGCGCCGGCGTGAGTCAGCGTCGTCCCAGTGAGGGGCTTTGCCATTGTTAGCTTGCCAGCCCACTTCCTGTCTTTCAGATCATCGAGACTAGAAGGCAAGCCAAGCTTCTTCATGTCGGCTGCGTCAAAAAGCTCTTTGTTGTAGATGATGACGCGTGCTCGTGCTGCCAAACCGGTCCAAGACCCATCCGCGCTTTTGAAGCTGGCGGGAATCGTCGCTGCGTTCGGTGAGACATAAGGCTGCAAGAGTGACTTATTCTTCAGGCGAATCGTCTGCCCGACCTCGTTGTTCCAGTAAACATCACAGCGAGGATTGCCTTCTTCACTGATGATCTTATTGACAAGGCCAACGGTTTTCGTTGCTTCGGTGTCGAATGTCTTGAGCACTTTGATTCCTGTTCTTTCCGAAAACAGGTCCAAGAGTTCCTCAGAGAACTGTTGATCGAGACTGCAGTAAATCGATACTTCCCCAGCGTCCTGGGCGCTCACACCTGTGCCGAGTGCGAGCAACATGAGTAGGACCATAGTCCAGCGCATAATTGAGCCTTTCCTTCTTTCGAGATCTTGCATTCTCCTGCCGCTTCGAAGCAACTGGAGAGCCATTCGGGCATATTCCACAAATCATTATTGGGCCTCAAGTTCGGACTCTTGGCCAAATCTTCGACTGTGTTTTTGTTACGGTTTCGTAACGCTAAAAGCAATCCGAAACGAGCCCTTCGGCTCCCCCTCGGATTGGCGAATTCTAAAGACGGCAGATTGCCAGACCGACCTACTTCGTGTGAGCGATCTTAGGCCAATATGTCTTAAAATCGAATTTGGGACTGTTCGCTAAGTCATGACACTTGAAACAGAAAGTTTCGCCAAGCTTACCCCGCGGTGTAGGAGTCTGCTGGCTAACGTGGTCCATTGATGGTCCGTGGCATGCTTCGCATTGGACATTGATCGGCTCGATCGCCACCGGGTCAAATCCTCCGAGCCGGTCGAAATCGACGACATGGCACTGCACACACTCAGGGTCCCATTGATCGTTTGTACGCACCAAGGAATCAAAAGCATGGGCGTGCCTTGTTTTGCTCCAGACGGAGTGGGCTCCAGGATGGCAATCGCCACAACTCTCCGAGCCAGCATACTCCCCTTCGGCTTCGTCAAATCGGGGCACTTCAACCAGTAGTTGTTCAAACTTCACATTGCCGCGATAGAATTCGAGAACCTGATCTTGTTCAGCGTCCTGCCCGAATCGCCCGGTCAAGGTGTAATGTTCGAGAGAACTACCTTTCGGCCAGGTTGTGTAACCGACGTCACGGCCCTTCTGCCCAGATTCCATTCCGAGGAGCTTGTCCTTCTTGACATCCATGACAGGTAAATCTGACACACCAGCCAGGGCAATCAACACGCTCTTCGCCGCGCTCTTCAGCCCCAGGATTTCAATCATCGACTCAAGTTCGCTGAGGCTTCCGGTACCCGCCACAAAGAGGTGCCTGGACTTACCAGAATCGCCAGCCGCCAAAGCCGCGATGATTTCAGACACATCCGGTTTCGCTTGAACTTCTAATTGAGGCTCTGACAGGGCATTGGACGACGGTGACACAAATCCAGTCACGATGATTTGTTCGTCCCCAATTTTCAAAAGCGCATGGGAAGAGAACAAGCGCTTCTTGTTGTAATAGAGATTCGCCGAGACGATCGGAAAGTCGGTCGCGCTTCTTGACTCCAACAGTTCTTGCCAAAACGCTGCCCCCACCAATAAATCCAAGTCGCCAGGGCAGAAAGCGCCCAAGGTCATCTGAGACATACTGTCGAGGAATGCTTCCAATTTGAGTTCCTGTTGGCGCCCGCCCTCTTTGATGAGGTTGCCAACAGAGACAATATGACTCTTCAACATCACTTGGGGATCAACAGTACTGAAGAAAGCGCCGCGCCTTGAAATACCACCCAAGACTGGCTTGGCGCAACCACAAGGTCGAAGCATGCCCAGATCATTCCCAATGACAAAGAGACCAGGTTCGGTGGGCAGATCAATGGATGGCCACTCTTCCAAATCTGGCGTTGGGGGAACTGTCACATCTTTCTTGGCGAACTCAGACACGACCACGACAAGAATCGCAATGATCAAGACTGACATGAGCGTCGATTTGTTCATTCTTTCCCTTTCACCACGAACCCACGATAGCGTAATTCGATCAATGGGACTTCGGGGTGGTCAGTCATCAACTTGATGATGCCAAATTTCGGGCCGGTTCTCTGGCCCTTGGGCATTTGCAAGACGACAGTATGCTCGCCTGCATTATTATCGTTGAAATCGACAAAGACTTCACCATTCTCTATGACCTTGGTGATCTTAAATCGCCGTTTGCTAAGACTTCGGATCTTGACCTGAACGGAAGCATCATTGCCTTTGTCCATGCGCCCGAACTGGACCATGCGAGGGCGAACTTGTAGATCAGTTTCAACATCACCAAGAATGTGGAGTTTTAGTTCTTGAATGCGCGCCTGGTGGATGTCCAGTTTCACCAATCGCTGAAATCGACCGGCAGTGGCAATCTTCGGAATGTTCACAGTGAGTTCAAGAAGCCACCGATGAGAGCCTTGCTTGTCATTGGGCTTGGCTGTGAGCGTGCCCTGCACATCGGCCGGCAGTTTGGCAAGCGAGAGGATCGGCTTGATGCCCGAACGCCCTAACACCTTCAGGCTGTAACGAAGAGACGCGCCAGGTCGAACGGCGCCCAATTGAATCGTCTCGGGTTTGATCGTGACATCAACTTGAACGTTGAAGCGCACTTCAATACGGCAGGAGGATTGCCCACGCGCTCCATAGAAAGCCAGCAGAGCTTTGCGCTGAGGGCCACGCAACAAACCTGTCTTGAGCTTGAAGGAGAATGGTCGTTTGCTTTGACCGGCCAGTCGAAAGGACGTTTCCTTGGGCAAAACCAGGCAAGCACAATCCACTTTGAGCCTCGCGATGGTCTCGTCCATTGGGCCAGAATTTTCGAGAACCACCGACAGCTCCTTAACTTCCTTCTGCAAGATCATTCCCAGATCAAGGACTTTGCCATCGAATCGCACTTGGGCAGTCGCGACCGAAGCCACCACCACAAAGAGGAGCCAGAAGAGCGGAACATACTTGAGGACGATTCCCTTAGTCATGAATACACCCTGAGATTATGAACCGTTCAACATCTGGACGATACGGCCGCGGAGCTGAACTTCGTTCTCGTTACGCGCCTCGAGTCTCATTGCTTGACGCAGGATAGTCATGCGTTCGCTTGACTTACCCAACTGACGGCACAATTCTGAGGTTAGATAATACTCCTCGATGCCACCCCGGCCTGACTCGATGACCGGCATCATGACGCGATAAGCCCCTTGGATGTCTTTCTTCTCATACATCCTCGTGGCTTGCATGACAGTCAATTGCGGATCGGTGGCATCAATGGCTAAACCTCTCTCAACGTAGCTATCGACGAGATCAGTCTTCTTATCCATCTGCGCAAAACGCGCCGCTTCAAAGAGGAATGCCAAACGGTTTCTGTTGGTAAGTTCGCCATCCATGAGTCTTTCAAGGATAACTGAGTCACCCGAGGCCTCGGACTTTGTCGTCTTCGCTTCTTCTTGATCCTGCGTTCTCATCGCATGGCTCAAGGCGACTAGTCGCAAACGAAAGGTCGCGAGCCGAGCTTCAAAGACACGGTCGTTGTCACCCCAACCATATTCTTCAGCATTCACCGCTGCGCGGATTCCCCTTTGAATGTGTTCAAGAGCAACGGAAGCATCACGCAAGGTCGTGGCATAAGTGCCCTCAGCCCCTGCCCTCTGCATAAACAAACGGTGACAAATGACTCGCGAGTCTCGATCAAGACGATCGCTGCCCGGCAACGTCGCCAAATTAGGCTCAACCCGGTCGAGCGAATCAAATGCCTCAGTGAATTCCTTTAAGTCAACAGGACCAAAACCAGAAGTGAAATGAGAAGAGATGTCGTTCTGCATGGCCCAGACACTCATCGGATTCTGGTCCGTCGAGTAGATCGCTAAAGATCGACTGTCTTTCCATGCAGAGATGAGTGGGAAGGTCGCAACCGTCGCAATCAAAGCAACAGCACCCAAAGCTGCAAAACCGATCTTGCGCACTTGTTGTTTGGTCTTGGTCGCCCCCAGAACGACGACAAGGGCCGCAAGCAGTCCGAACAAAGGGGAATAGAGGAGTCGGAAGCCACCGACTGTTCCGATCCCGACAATGAGATTGCTCACCGGTGCAAAGCTAATCATTGCGAATGCCAACAACATCGACGCGGCCGTTTGTTTCTTCAACCACGAATAAACGAAAGCAGCAAAGACGCCGACCACGGCAAGTACACCGAAGATGACGTTGATCGATAAGAATGATGTGGGCGGTGGAACATCCTGGTGAGTGAGATTCGGCATCAGCCCGAAAGGAAACACCAGTGATGGCAAGTATTGGCTGCCGATCACCGCGAGGGCCGAGAGAATTCGCTGGGGGGCAGTGAACTCGCCGTAGGGGCCACCGGCAAAATCGATGGTGGCGCCTCCAAGCGCGTTACTCCGCAAGAACCACCACCCACCTCCCGCCGCCACGAAAAGTAGCAGCGATAGGATGAGTCCGCCCTTGGGGGCGAGTTCCTTGTCCTTGGCCCTCTCAAACCACCATTGCAGCAAGAGGATCGCTGGAAACAGAACACTCGTTTCCTTGGACAAGACAGCGAAGAACCAAAGCAAAGCTGAGCTAAACAAAAACAAAGCACCGTCTGAAGGCCCGCGTTTTCTGAGACCGGCAATGAAGGCAACCCACGAAAGTGTCATGAACAGAGAGGCGAGAATCTCAGCAGAACCAACAATGCACACGACCGACTCAAATGATACGGCGTGGAGCGCAGGGATGGCGGCTCCTAGGAATGCCAACATTTGCTTTTGCGACCATGATGCCAGCAGTATGAGAATGAGGGCATAGCGAGCCAGCGCACAGAAGATATGAAGGACGAGGCTCCCGAGATGAAAAGGACGAGGATCTTCGCGTCCTGACCCAAGTTTGCCAAGCATGGCAAACCAAAGAGTCGGCAGCGGGCGATAGAGAGTGGCATTCACATCGGTTTCGTCATACCACCAGCGACTATTCATGATCTCGCCGAAGCTACCCTCGTCGATCAATCGGTTGCCAGCCACGACTCGTTGCGCATCCAAGACGAAATCCGCCTCAGCGACTCCGATCCCTGTGCACAGAACCACGAATACAAGAATGGTTATCCAGCCCTTCCCCATGAATCGGTCTCCCCGGATATCCAATGACGTGCCTATTGGCGTCCCATGCAATCTTGCACTGCCTACAAGTTAACACAGCCTGAGTTTGGGCTCATTGATTGGTAGATGAAAGGTTTGAATCGACGAAGTCGGCTCAGAGAATCTTGACGGTCGTCCCGACGGGCTCGCCGACAAAAGGAATCACCACAACTCGCATTGTCGAGCCAGAGGACCCCGGCGGAATGATGATGTCAAAATCCCACTTGCCAGTTTCAGGATTGAAGGTGGCAACGCCAGTCTTGTGAGGCCAGTCGTTTAGTTCAATCGAGATCGCGAAAGGAGGTGGTGCACCACCGACAGCGGGTGGCCCGCCTTCGATTGTGCCAGAGACAGTGGAGTTTGCAGTCGGACCAGTTGGGATGCTCACAACCCAACCTTGCGGCTTCACACGGAGTTGCCCGACTCGACCGTAGCTCGGTCGCATCGCAGTCTCGGTCTGTGCAAAAGCACAGGCGAGAAGGAGAACAAGCAGGTAGCTTGCAACTCGAATTGTCCGGTAACGACTCGTCATCCGGAATCAGTACTCCAAAATTAGGACCGCAAGGTCTCTACAAAGCCGATTTAAGTCTACCGCGAGCGACCCGTAAGTGTCAAACATTTAGGGACTTCCAGAAGTCGATGGGAATTAAGACCTACGACGACTTTCAGACGATCGCGAACGAAAGATCTTTCAGTGGATCTCCAAAGTAGGGAAACCACACTTTCGCCAGAGCATCCAATATGCACATGTGACTATCCGTCTCCAAGCATCCCTCTTTTTTGTCGCAAGAAAAGTGTGGCAACATTGAGGGAAAGACATTCGGGGCGCCAAAAATGTGCTCTATCGGGCAAGTTTTTGATGAGATACCCCATGCCCTGCAACAAGGAAAACCCGAAGTCCTTACATGGGAACAATTTAGGACTTCATGCGACGCCCTGCCGCAAAAGATATGGCTATCGATACAAATCTGGGTCAATGCGATACATGAGAATCTTACCATGCAGCGTCGGCCGGCTGACTTCAAGCTGGCGTGCTGCCGCTGAGACATTTCCTGCCGCTGAACTCAAGACATCCTCGATGTGAGCTTTTTCAAATTCGGCCACCGCAGCCTTCAAGGGTTTGGCAGATTCACTGCTTTCCTTCTCCTTGGCCGCGAGGAGCTCTGGTGGCAGGTGCTCTTTTGAGAGCTCTCCTCCTCCTGAAAGAGCAAGCATCCTCTCAATGACGTTCTCCAACTCTCGCACATTGCCTGGCCAATTGTGCGACTGGAGAATTGCAAGAAGCGCTAAGGGAAGTTCTCGATCATCCTCTCCATTAAGAGCAAGGAAGTGTCGGATGAGATCGGTCAAGTCTTCTTTGCGCCGACGAAGCGGCGGAACGTCTAAGGCGAAAACGTGAAGTCGATAGTAAAGGTCCTGGCGAAATTTATTGTCTCCGACCATAGCAGGCAAAGCACGATTGGTAGCGGCAACGATGCGCGTGTCGACGATCGTGGTCACTGAACTCCCTACCGGAGTCATTTCGCCCGCCTCGAGGAGCCTGAGAAGTGCAATTTGCACATCAAGAGAGGCATCGCCGATCTCGTCCAAAAACAAAGTGCCGCCAGTGGCCCGTTCAACCGAGCCCATGCGATCTGCAGTCGCCCCGGTGTACGCCCCCTTGGTCACACCGAACAACTCCGAGGACACAAGGTTAGCTGGGATCGCTCCCAGGTGAACAGCCACAAACGGACCACCGGCCCGATCGGATCGCTGGTGTATCGCCCGCGCAACAAGCTCCTTCCCAGTACCACTTTCGCCTTGGATAAGAACGGTTCCGCTACGGTTCGCAACGGCGTCAATCTTATCGAAGAGGGATCTCATAGGCGCGCTTGAGCCAATGAGTTGACCGAACGTACGCCCTTCTTCGAGCAGTTTCTTGAGTCTTTTGTTCTCGGCCGCGAGGCGCCCGGTTTCCAATGCCGCATCGACAGCTTTGAGGATTTCAGATTTCTCGAAAGGCTTCGTCACATAGTTCTCAGCACCAGTCTTGAGAGCCTCGATCGCACTGGGGATCGTGCCGTAACCGGTCATGACGATGACTGGGAGGCGCCCTTTCTGATCTTGGATCCAGGCGAGAAGGGCCATGCCTTCGAACTTGGGCATCCGAAGATCGGTCAGGAGTAAGTCGAATGACCCATTCTCGATGAGTCCTTTCGCAACAAGACCGTCAGCGGCCTCTGTGACTTCGTAACCTTCTCGGCTCAACATGCGAACCAAAAACAGACGCATCGATTCTTCGTCATCGGCTACGAGAATTCGGCCCTTCTTAGTGGTCACGCTACGCCCTCCTTGGGGATTCGCACCTGAAAGACACTGCCACAATTTCCACCGGGTGAGGACGCAGTGAGAGATCCTCCGATCCGCTCCACAATGCCTCGGGCGACCGACAGCCCCAAGCCCGTTCCTCCAGGACCTTCTTCTTGATCTTTCGTCGAGAAAAACGGCTCGAAGATCCGATTGAGGTGCTCCGGGAGGATCCCGGCTCCCTGGTCTGAAATCGTTACCAGTTGCTCGTTCTCGAGATCTTCAAACTTGGCCTCAATCGACGAATTGTCTTCACTCGCATGCAAAGCGTTGATGAGAAGATTGAGGAAGACCTGCTGCAAACCACGACCATCGGTCACAATGCTCTGGCCGCTCGCCCCGGCCAAATCAACTTGGATTTGGCGGTGTGCCGCTTCCGGTTCGACGAGGGCCATTGATTCTTCGAGAACACTTCGAAGATCAAACACGCCTTGGGCGTTGGCCGTCCCGCGTGAAAATCGCAGGAGATTCTCGGTAATGACCAGAGCCCGCCGCGAAGTCTTCTCAATCACTCTAAGAACTTTCTTTGATTCAACGTCGTCGACATCTTGGGCAAGATCCTCAGCCAGGCCAGCCACCCCACCCAAGATATTGTTGAATTCGTGTGCCATGCCCCGTGACATCGTTCCGAGGGCTGCCATCTTCTCACTTTCGACCAGCTGTTTTTGCGTCGATTCGAGCTCGACCACTGTTTTGTGCAAGGCTTCGTTGGTGAGTTTTTGCTCGGCCAATGAAAGACGTAACTCCTGAGTCTTATCCGCCACTGCCTGTTCGAGATTGCGATGCTGCGAGTCGATCTCTTCAGCCATCGCGTTGAAGCTGACAGCAAGTCGGTTGATTTCATCCGATTCAGCGGCAGGAATTCTTTGGGTCAAGTCACCATCACGCATGGATTCAATCACATAGGTGGCATCGCGAAGTGGGACTGCCACACCACGATGAAAAACAAACCCGATGAGTAGCCCAATGCCGATCAAGAATGCTCCGCCCCATAGAAGCAAGTCACGCCTCAGAGCACGTGCAAGGTTCTCTCCGTCTTCTGTTTGTTTCAATTCCAAAGAAGCGAGCTTCTGCCGAGCCAGGTCTTGAGCATCTTTTCGAAACAGGTCGGCGATGACCCGTGAGTTTTCGTCGTTACGTCGCCTGCCGTCGTCGAGCCGCTCTTTGAGGTAGGCCAACAAGAGGTCATCTCGGCCTTCAAAGACTTCGAAAGGAATGTCCTCGAATTCACGCCCCAAGTTAATGGAAAGCTGCCTTACCGCTCGATCCATGAGATCTGCTTGCCCGTCAGCCGTCAGCTCCAGAATATCATCGACCCTTTGGCCACTTTCCGCCAAGAATGACTGGGTGCCTTCACGCTGTTCTTGCACCGAACTTGAGACTGCTAAGAACCCCCAAGCGATCGCTCCGACCACGAAAAAAAGGAAGACCGACAGATAGAATCGAAGGGCGAGGGAAACTTTCTTGGTGGTCATTTACCACCCCCTGCACCGAATAGACGATGTGCATTCAGAATGAGGTCAAAGGGTGGCTTCAGACCGATGTGTCGGGCTGCTTCCAAATCAACAAACAAGCGCGACGACTTCATGCGACCGACTTCGATGGCACTTGGATTGCGGCCACGAACGAGAATGTCACGAATCATGGAAGATGCTTTTAGCCCCAGTAATTCGTAGTCAACCGTGAGCACGAGGAGCGCTCCGGCACCGGCGCATCTTGCCGTCGAAGAGAAAACAGGAATTCGCCTCTTACGCGTCTCTTGAATGATCTGCTTAAGGGGTTCTATCTGGTAAAGCGGAAAGTCGATCGGGACCCAGACGGCATCCACGCCACTTAGCTTCTCAGCCAAAAGCTTGCCGACTGCCTTGGGGTCTTTTACTACGATTTCTTCGAGTTCGAGGCCTGGACATGTTGGCAGCGCATTGTGAGCCTCGGCAATTTCAGCTTGGCTGACCGAGTTGCTGGGACTACGGAGAACACAGAGTTTCTTCATTGTTGGCAGCGCCTGCCGGAAACTTGTCAGCATCTCGCGGCGGTCAAGCCAATTACTGTTGCCAGCTATGTTGCGGCCTGATCCGGTCCACGACGGAGTGATGCCTGACAAGACCGGGTTGGTGACCGCGGTAAAGACAATCGGGCAGGTCTTTACTTCTGCGGCTGCAATCTTGGCCGAGCGTGTCCCGAGAGCAACAATCAGATCGACTCCATCGGCGATGGTTTTCTTGAGTAGCTGCTTGGCTTTCTTCTCGTCGGCGTTCGCCTTCAAGACAAAGACATTCTGCCCCATTTTCATGGCAGCAAGGCCACGCTTGAGCCCTTTCAAGGCGGCAAGATCATTCGGTGACTCGTGCCACAGCAAAACAGCAATATGCCACTTCTTGACTTGTTGAGAGCCTGCCGCTGTCGGGACGCCTCCACTTGGCATCAGCATAAGGCTTGCAAGTAAGAGGAATACGACCCCAGCTTTATGGTTCATCTTCACCCCTTCGTTAGATCGAGTCGCGCAATCATGGACAAGGCGATGCCGTCAGTCAAATCATCGGACTGGATCAAGCGACGCAGGTCTGCCGGAGTCAAACGCTCCACTGTCAAGCATTCGAATGTCTCGAGGGCCATCGGAGTAACAGTCAATTCTCGCGCTTCAAAAAGATGGATACGATGTCGACAAATACCGGCCAAAGGGAAAACAATACCGTGACTCCGCATCACACCGGCCTTGAGCCCGACTTCTTCGGCCAGTTCCCGGCGCCCCCCAAACTCGACATCCTCATCCAGTTCGACTCGGCCTGCGGGAAACTCCCACATCCAGTCACCAACGGCATGGCGATATTGGCGGATCATGGTCACACTGTTGTCCTCGTGAATTGGGGCAACAGCAACGCCGTCGAGGATGGACACGACTGTCCAAGGAGATTCGTCTCCCGCTGGCGTCCGAATCTCCTCGCGGAGCAATTCCAGGATTGGATTCTTGTGAATCGACTGCGAACCGCGAATTTCCCACTCAGACATACCTGATCCGCCTTTTTCTACACAAAATTGGGGCGTTTTGACCGCCACAACGTTTTTATTGCTCTTGAGGACCTTTATTACCTAATGTTCTACCTGCACACTCTGCCGAAATGAACGATGGTAGCGAGTGGCTTTTTGAGAGAAGAATGATGATGAAACTGATCCTAACCCCAATTGCCGTGTTCCTTGTCCTGGGCGCGACCTCTGTGGCCGCCATGGGCCAAACAGCGGCAAAGAGCCCATTTCACAACTTGAATTCGCCTGCGACCAGCCAAAGTGGTCCAAACAGCAATCTCCCGACGACGGGGTCGGGTTCAATTTCCATTCCTCAGATCATGCCGACGAAGCGCCCACTGCCCCGCAAGCCAGTCCAACCCGTTTTTGTCATGAAGGGAATCGACTTAGGTGCTGACCAGAAGATCCAAAAAATCGACAAGCTGATGCGCAGCTACTCAGCCAAGCTCATCGAGGCCCGCCAGACTCGAAACAATGGCCAGGCCATGCGATACGTGCGCAAGATGGAACAAGCTCGGCAGAAGCTTCTTCGCCATCTTCGCGAAGTCGCGCCAGTAGAAAAGTCATTCGCTCCAATTCCAACAGCCAAGGACCGTCTACCAACCCTCCCA
Organism: Planctomycetota bacterium; assembly: GCA_047639315.1. GTDB lineage: Bacteria > Planctomycetota > DRQF01 > S139-23. Next base: position 11,668 of record JBLINQ010000070.1, on the reverse strand, counting down.
GCTGTTAACCCTGCAATTGACGAGGCTCCAATCTTGCCGATGCCGAAAATGCCAGGCGGCGACAAGCGCAAATAGTTCAGCCCAAGACACAGACAAAGCATCCAAATCAACCCTCGATCAGATATGGTCGAGGGTTGCTCTATTGACGGATCCACCAAGAAACGGAGAAAACCCATGAATTTTCATTTTGGTGTCACCAGCGCTCAGGGGTAAAACCCCCAACCCACCCAAATAACCTGGCTTTGGCCCGAATCGTAGGCATCGCATTTCGTTTGGGAACTTCCAGTATGAGGAATATCGCCCTCAGGGACGAGAGAGAGAAACAAGATCATTTGACTCATAGGCCCCCCAGAGAAGGCAAACTCACATGAGCTTGCTACTTACTTTGAACGGTTTACAATTCAAGTGTCTATACCACGCGACATTAACAGGATGTGGTTCAGAACAATGGATCAACGGCTCACCATGAAAACGGGATACACCCCACAAAGATTCCTCGCGCATGCTGCCCTCATCTTGGCCACCTTGTGCACCGTCATCATCGGCAGTCTACATGCCCAAGGAAACGGTGAAGGACGCGAGCTGGTCATCAAAGAGAAATACAAACGTGTCGTCCTGGTTCGATTGGGCAAAAACCGCGTTGTCGATGAGACTCTCTACGAACAAGTGGCCAAAGCCATCGAAGCCCAAGCTCCCTATGAAAACGTCGCACTGATCTTCGAAATCGACTCTGGCGGCGGGCGCGTCGATTCTGCCCGCCTCATCGTCGACCTGATTCGAAGTCATCGCGAATCGGAGAAACTCCGAATCATTGCCTACGTTCCGGTGAAAGCTTATTCCGCCGCAGCATGGATGGCCTTCGCATGCAAAGGACTAATCATTGCTTCCGAAGCGACAATTGGCGACATCCAACCCATCATCCGCGACTTCCGAGGTTACGAGCGTGCCCCTGAAAAGATCGTCACAGCCCTTACCGAAGAGTTTCGGCTAAGCTGCCAGAGCAACGGACTCAAAGTGCGCTATCCTCGTTTGTTCCTTGAGGCGATGGTCGACAAAGACATTGAGATTGTCGCTGTTGATAACAGTAAACTCGGAACCACTGATTACTTGCGAGCCGATGACTGGCGCGCGATGAGAGACGATCAGAAAGATGGCCTAACGCCAAATTTCATCGGCCTTCCGGAGAAGGCGTTGACGACACACGGGCGGGAACTGCTCGACTTTGGGTTTACTGTGAAGCTCATGGATGGGTCCTATGAAGAGCTCATCGATATCTTAGGCGCACCCGGCGTCGACCTGCAAGTCGAAGATGTCATACAGCCAAGACCATTCGAATTCTCCAAGTACATCCCCTCGTTCAGCTGGGAGTTCCTGCTCCTGATCGCTGGTATTGTGCTTCTCGTCTTAGAACTCAAAACACCAGGTCTTGGCATCTTTGGCATTGGTGGCATCTTGGCACTGGTGGCTTTCTTCTTGGTGCGGGCAGGTTTTAGCGATGCGGCCCTTTGGCCTCTTTCGCTGTTCCTGGTCGGTATTTTTCTGATCATCGTCGAAGTCGTGATCTTGCCCGGCCTCTTGGCTCCAGGCATTGCCGGCCTGTGCTTGATCTTGTACGCCACCTGGAGTGCCGTCGCTCATCCAGGCGCAACTGACTTACCCCCGTTCCCCGACTTAGGCGATCCGGGAGATTCAGCATCGGTCAGGCTTTGGGCCAGTTCCTTGGTGGGTGGATTGTGCGGCGGATTTGCTTTCACATTCATCTTGGGTAAATTCCTCCACAACTTGCCAATCTTAAACAAGCTGGTGGCTGTGACTTCCAGAAGCCACGTGCCCACCCCTGCGAAAGTTAAATCCAACAATGGCATCGATCAAGGCACAAGGGGAAATGCGGTCACAGACCTTTGTCCCGGTGGCACTGCAATGATCGATGGAAAACGGATCAACGTTGTCACTAAAGGGCAATTTGTCGACTCTGGAGCGAACATCGTTGTGACAGGTAAATCCGGCAATCGGATTGTCGTCAAAGAGATCAAGGTGGACCAAACTCCATGACCCTAATCATTGTCATGTTCATGATCGCGACCCTTCTCGTCATCGCCGAAGTGATGTTTCCGAGTTTTGGTCTTCTGGGTCTCTTGGCCGCAGGATCTTTCCTGGTGGCGATCCTGGAATCATTCGCCATGGGCGACCAGCAAGGTTATATTGCTGTCGGAACAGCCGTGGTACTCATTCCAACTGCTATCATTGGTGGGTTCTATGTCCTAAACCACACACCACTGGGCAACCGCTTGATCCTGAAGGGGCCAGAACACAACCTCGTCAAGGGTCAAGGGACAGACAAGAGGTTGGCCAGTTTTGTTGGTAAGGTCGGTGTCGCAATAACGCCCCTCGCCCCAGGTGGGACAGTGGAAATAGAAGATACAACGTTCAGTGCCGTCTCCATGGGAGAGTTCATTGATCGAAACAGTCAAGTCAAAGTCATTCAAGTTGAAGGTAACCGTGTTGTCGTAGAAACTGACAACGAAGCGGTTACTTAGAGGAGATAATCATGCCTTTTTTCATGGTCGATGCGACCGTCATTTTGCTCTTCGTCTTGGCAGCAGTTTTCTTTCTGTTGTTCATCTTTGTCGTCAAATACCTGAGCCTTTACATTCGCTCGCTTTTTGCCCGAGCTGAGATCGGCATTTTAGAATTGATCGGTATGTCTCTCCGTAAGGTTCGGCCCACCGTGATTGTTGACGCTCGAATTCGGATCGTTCAGGCCGGCCTCGACACTTCCAGAAGCGAACTCGAAACTCACTATCTGGCTGGCGGTGATGTGCCGAAGGTCGTCGCCGCTTTGATCGCTGCTGACCGAGCCGAAATTGATCTCACTTTCTCGCAAGCCGCTGCCATTGACTTGGCGGGCCGCGACATTCTCGAAGCTGTTCGTACTTCGGTTAACCCTAAGGTGATTGATTGCCCTGACAGCACGAAAGGAACTCGCAAGATTTCCGCCGTTGCTGGCGATGGCATCGAGCTCTTGGCGTCAGCCCGCGTTACCGTGCGAGCCAACTTGGCGAGCCTTGTTGGTGGTGCGACTGAAGAGACCATCATTGCTCGTGTTCAGGAAGGTATTCTAACGACGATTGGTTCGTCCAAGAGTCACTTCACTGTTCTTGAGAACCCTGACATGATTTCACGACAGGTGTTGGGCAAAGGACTCGATGCCAACACGGCATTTGAAATCCTCTCCATCGATATCGCTGACATCGATGTTGGCCGCAACATTCGCTCGCAACTCCAGATTGATCAGGCCGAAGCAGATAAGCGCGTGGCTCAGGCAAAGGCCGAAGAGCGCAAGGCTATGGCTATTGCTGAAGAGCGAGAGATGGTGGCACACACCCAAGAGAACCGTGCCAAAGTTGTGTTGGCTGAAGCCGAGATTCCGCGAGCAATTGCCGAGGCCTTCAGGGCTGGCAACTTAGGCGTACTCGATTTCTACAAACTCAAGAACATCCAAGCTGACACCGCCATGCGTGACGCCATTTCCCATGATGATGATGGTGGTGACGAGACAGACGAGTAACACGATGGACCTCGAAGATATCATCAAGTTAGTCATCTTTGCGGCTGTGTTCATTCTCCCGCCTATTCTCAAGGCGGCAGAGAAGAAAAAGAATGCGCCACAACCAACCAATCGGAAGGCCGGACGAAGCAATCGTCCGGCCCCCCGAACGGGTCAAACCTTGTCGGAGTGGATTGAAGAAGTCCGCCGGGTGAGCGAAGGCAAAGAAGTTGTTCAAAGCGAGCCGAAGCCATCTCCTACACCGACGCCGGCGCAAGAGTTCGTAGTTGAAGAACAAGAAGTAGACGACAGCGTCGTGCCGGTTCAAGCACATGTGTCACCGATTCATGTGGATATCAAGGCTCACGTCGATCCTGTGCAGTCCAACCTCAAGGCACGCTACACCGCCATACAATCACGTTTCGGGAGCGGCGACTCTGGAGACGGAGAGGCCACCGGAGCGGGCGTAGAGAAAGACTCAGCCAGGCGCGCCAGAGGTGCAAAACGAGCTAAAAGAGAGCCAAAGAACTCTTCCCGGGCTCGGCGCGCATCAGATCAAGGCAAGGCTAGGATCAAGATTCGTCGTCGTGACCTGAAGAGAGCCATTATCATGCGCGAGATCCTCTCAGCGCCCCTCGCTCTCCGCGATGATGAAGACGGTCAAGAATGAGCGATCAAACGACATTCCGGTTGGCCGAAGAGCTCATGAGTTCTTTCGGCCAACGCTTGGTTTTGGACACCATGGAGATTCGTGAGATTCTCGAAGGCGAGGAAGAGTTGGTCTCGCGTTGTTTGGATTTCCTCGTGGCCAGGGATCGCCTCCTGATTGCGGCCGGGCGCTCGCCACTTTTCTACCACAAGGACAATGTCATCAAGGCCATTGTCGCCGAACTTGGCAGCGGCCAATCGATGAAGGCCGAGGAATTGGCTGGTAACCTGTCACTGCCAATCGCCACAACCTGCGAGGTCTTGGGCTGGCTCGAACGAGAGCGCCGCGTTGTGGTTGAACAAGTCGGGGAAGATGTCCACTTTATTGGACGGTAACGTCGCCCGCGGGCGAATCGAACAGCGTCTCGTCCTCTGCCCTACCCCCAGAAATTTTGTGCTCCACAAAACCGCCGTCAGTCAATGACAGCACCTTGGAAGCGTATGCCTCCAAGCTCGGATCGTGGGTCACAACGATCATAGTTTGGCCGGTCTCAGCCGCCAACTTGGCAATAAGCTCATGAATGGCATCGGATGTCTTGACATCAAGGTTTCCGGTTGGCTCATCACAAAGCATGATCGAAGGTTGATTGAAGAGAGCTCGCGCAAGAGCAACTCGTTGACGCTCACCACCAGAGAGTTGGTTTGGACGATGATCGGCCCGCTCTGAAATGCCGACCAGATTAAGCAAGTACTCGGCTCGTTCTTTGGCTTGGGCACGATTCTTCATCCAAGCGATCGGACCAAATTCGATCTTGCCTGGCACCATGATATTCTCAAGCGCGGTGAATTCAGGAAGCAAGTGATAGAACTGAAACACGAAGCCGATTTTTTCGGCTCGGGTGCGGGCTCGGGCTTTGCGTGACAGTTTTTGGACATCGACGCCATCCAACAAGAGCTGGCCCCCATCGGCTCGATCGAGTAAACCAAGAATGTGCAAGAAGGTGCTCTTGCCGATACCGCTTTGGCCCTTGATCAGGAGAAACTCCTCGCGCCTGACTTCAAGGTTCGCTCCTTTCAAGACCTGGAGCTTCTCACCGCTTGGCAAGGTGAAGCTCTTCGAGAGTCCGCGAACTGAGTAGACCAATTCACCTTGTTCTCCGGATTCTGTCTCTGGGTTCGATGTCGGCATGTGTTCAAGATTACTCATAAGACAGACACTTCAATGGATCCAAACGAGCTGCGATAAATGCCGGGATTGTACTGACGATGAGGCACCACCCGAAGGTGAATGCAGCGTAAGTCAATATCACAGTGGTATCGAGATGGCTGGGAAGGCTGCCAAACTCGTAGATATCTGGCGGAAACAAGGTGCGATCAAGAACGCCCTCTAACCAGTGAATAATGCCATTGAGATTCTCAACGACGACGATGCCCAACCAGACACCGAGGGCCGTTCCTAAGACACCAAGAAAAGTGCCATAGATAAGGAAGGTCGTCACGATGCCGCTCGAAGAGGCCCCCATGGATTGAAGGATGCCGATGTCTCGTGTCTTCTCTAAGACCACCATGTAGAGCAAACCACCGATGGAGACGCCGGCAACAATGACGACGAAAGCGGTGACAAGCCACATAGCCAAACGTTCAAATTCTAACGCTTGAGCCAACGTTCTCATCTGGTCTTCCCAGGTTTGAACACTTATGGGGGCGATGCGCGCGAAGCCCGCTCCTGGCTCTTTGGCTCGATCAATTGCCTGGGTGCGCTTCTCAGTGTTGGCGGCGAGGATCCTCTTTTTCAGATCTTTCGCATTGGACGGATCAACGACTTTGAGACGAACCTCGCTGCAATCTCCGGCCCACTTAAGAATGTCTTTTTGCAAAGTCGTGATATCACAAAATGCCAAACGACGGTCGTACTCGTAGCGGCCAGATTCAAAACATCCTGTCACCACGAAACGCTTGGTCTGCGTCTGTATCTTGTGGGGATCGAAGGAGGAGCCTGGCGGCTGACTGGCAGTCACGATGGTGACTGGATCACCAATCTCGACACCGATAAAATCGGCCAGCTGAGATCCTAAGATAAGTCCGGGCTGGGCCGAGACCATGCCATCCTCTGTGGCATAGACGAAAGGCTCTGCCCTCGAGATCTCGTCTTGAGGCAAGCGGCGGTTCCAGCGGTATTCATTCTTGGCATCGAACAGGCTCTCGCCTATGTTCCTGGTCTCTTTCACTTCATCTAAAAGGTCATCGAAAGGCAGGACTGTCCTCTCCATCGCCACATCGATACCAACCAGAGAGATGTACTCTTGGCGTTGCCCAACGTCGGGACGAAAATGAATCTTCCGAACGGTCGTCACCATCATGGCGGGTTGAACGATTCTCTTCGACATACCGAGAATCTCACCGGTGCCCTTCGGGCCGAAGGGCTCCAACTCCGATTCAATGAGAGAAAAGTAGTCTTTAGTTTCGGCCGGTGAGAATCGCTTCCCCAACTGCACTTTGAGAGAACCATCGATTTTGAAGATGCTGTCTTTGATCCGGCGTTGGAATCCGTCCATGACGCTGTTGACCACAATCATGGCCATCACACCTACGGCGATCGCAAGGACAGAAATGTAGGCAACCTTGCGACGACGAAGGTATCGCGCTGCCAAACTCAGTCGGTACATAATTCCTCTTTGCTAATCTGCCGCGAAGGGCGACCACCTTATTCGGAAACTTCTCACTTCGGATGACCCGTTCTAAGATAACGAATTGGCCCATCTTGAACCTCTTCGTGGCTTCGTCACAGTGGCTGTGATTTGCCCAAAACGACGTCTAAATCCTCAAAAAGCACCGGGTTATCCTATCCAGGTCCGATCTGCGCCACCACCGGACAGGTGAGAATTGGTCGATCTAAAGGTAGACATCCAAGGCAGCCCGGCGATCAAGGTACGGGTATCGATCAAACCAAAGTCGCAAATCCTCGTCTTCATTGGTCCAAGGGTCGGGGCGCTGTGCCTGCTGGCCGCCGGGCTTGGTGCCGCCTCCAGGCCTCGTCAACGGCCGAAGAATATTCTCGATCCCCAGGAATTCCTGATGATACGCCTTCAGGAGATTCCATTCCGGGGAACCACCCAAATCATCAACCTCGACTTGGATCCGCGCTTGCATATGTCTTCGTCGAAATTCATCAGTGCGTTGCAAAATTCCCTGGAGCTCAGCGCTGCGCACCAAAATGGGCTTCTTGAAGCGCCTTTCATCGAGAATCTTCCGGAACACAAGATCGGCATGCTCAGGGTCGTGATAAGCGATGAGGTCCAAAAGTGTCAATCGAACATGATCATGAAGGGCTCGATTGAAAATCGCTTTCTCCAGGAGAAGGCCACTCGTCTTCTGAGGCCTAAGAGCCGTAGAACACCACAGTGCTTGACCGGTTTTCGGCTCGCGATCGGCATAAAGCCGCTTCCTGGAGATTGTCGTCATCGCCTTGGGGCGACGGTTAAGGGCAAAGGCCAAGGCTAATCGAACTTCGTCGCTTCGTTCGAGTTTTGATTTGCCCCGATTTTTCAGGAGCTGCAAGCTAACAGCGTCCGACTGCATACTGAGAGCTGTAACCGCAAGAGCCCTTTGATCGGCCTTTCCTGTTCTCAAGATTCCAGACTTCTTGATCGCAAGGGCAACGCCTGGATCTCTGAGAAGCCCCAACCCAATCAAGGTATATCGAACCACTGTGTCATCGCTATCCTTCAACAGGCGCCTAAACTCTGGAAGGAGATCAACCGTGCGCAAGTTGGCTGCCGCCAAGGTTGCGCTTCGGCGAACCGATTCCTTGCTTGATTTGAGTGACTTACGAATCAACGCCATCGTCTCGTCGCCGCCGATGGCCCCGAGGGCCAAAAGAACACAGCGACGGAATGCTTGAGAGTTGTCTTTTTGGAATTGGCCAACGAGTGTGGGCACCGCTTGTCTGGCTTGCAATTGACCGAGAGCAAGAACAACAGCCCGTCGAAAATCGTTGCGCCGGTCTTTCTTGAGAAAGTGCGATAACCGTATGGCGTCTTCGGCATTGCCAAGGAGTCCAAGAGCTAATGTCAAATGCCGGCGAGCGACGACCGTCTTATCGGATTCAAAGAGAAGTTTACGGATTTTGAGAGTGACACCATGGTCGCCACTCCGACTCAGAATCAGTGCGCTGGTGCGTACGTCTGCGAGACTCCCGGCTCCCAGGTTTTCTTCGAGAATGGACGTGGCTAGTTCGCCGAACTCCAGCAGTTCAACCCGTGCATCCAGACGATCCTGGCGCGCCCCGATTTGAGCTTTCCGCCAGAGCGCCCTGATTTCATCATTTTGTTTCTGAGAAGGCTTCGACCTCGTCTGGCCAAAGAAGTCATGGACTTCGTCGCGTGAATCTTGCGCTGACAGCCCACAACACAGACTTATGAGGACAAGAAGAATGAAGTGATGTCGCATAGGACTAAACTCGCATAAACCTGATCCGTTCTTGGATTTCACCCGAAAACCAAGCATTGGATAGATCCTCTAATTCTGCGCTCCGACTCTCTGACAGCATAGAGGTTCCTCGCCCCTAAAAGAAGCCCTAAGCCGCCCCCCCATGCACCTATGATCCCCAAATCAATCAATCTCAGTCATCGAGGATGCTCAAAAGTGTCGACCAAAGACGACAAGGTCCTGTACCTGGTGGATGGATCAGCCTTAGCTTATCGCTCCTTTTTTGCTTTCATCAGAGCCAATATGTCGAACGGTAAAGGACTCAATACCGGCTCGATCTACGGTTACACCAAAACGCTGTTGCGCATCCTGGCCAAAGAGAACCCGACTCACATGGCCGTGGTTTTCGACACACCAGAACCAACCTTCAGGCATAAACTATACGAAGCCTATAAGGGAACGCGGGAGAAAATGCCCGATGACATGCGTGATCAACTTCCTTGGATGAAGAAAATCACAGAGGCTTTGGCGATTCCGCTCATCGAAAAGCCCGGATTTGAAGCCGATGACGTCATTGGCACCTTGGCCGTACAGGCGGAGGCCGAAGGGTTTGATGTCATGTTGGTCACCGGTGACAAAGACTTCATGCAGGTCGTCAGTGACAAGACCAAGATCTACAACATCATGAAGGCTGGCACTGACCTGATCATCATCGACCGTGATGGCGTGAAAGAAAAATTCGGTGTCGGGCCTGAGCTTGTCATCGATGTCCTCGCCCTTATGGGCGACAGTTCCGACAATGTTCCAGGAGTCGCTGGCGTCGGCGAAAAAACTGCGATCGCTTTGGTCAATGAACTCGGGACTGTCGAGCAAATTCTCGAGAACATCGACTCTTACAGCAAGAAAGGAGTGAGGGAGAAAATCAAGAAAGACGCCGAGATGGCATTGCTGTCGAAAAAGCTCGTCACCATCGACACTGAAGTCGAACTCGAGCACAAGGTGAATGACTTGATTTGCAAGAAGCCAGACCCGGACGTCATCGCTCCCCTGCTCAAGGAACTCTCCTTCGAGAGCCTGCGCGCCGAGTACATGGAAAAGAAACCGGAAGTCAAAAAAGACTACCGAATCGTGCGCACTGAAAAAGAACTGGACGAGTTGATTCAGCTGCTTCAAGACCAGGGCGAATTTGTCGTTGACCTGGAAACGACCGGCTTGGATTCGCTGGCTGCACTCATCGTCGGCTTCTCCTTCAGTATCGCTGCGGGCCAGGGGTTTTATGTTGGTCTCAATCTTGACACAGCCATTGTCGATGCCGACGACGACGCCACCGCCATCATCGAAAAACTGCGCCCCACTTTAGAAGACCCGAAAATCAAGAAGTGTGGCCAGAACATCAAATATGACCTCTCAGTGATGCGTACGGCTGGAATCAACTTACAGGGCATCGGCTTTGACACGATGCTTGCCAGTTACATTCTCCACCCCGAGAACCGTGAACATAACCTTGATGCGTTGTCTCTACGTTACTTTGACTACACGAAGATCAAGACTTCCGAGTTGATCGGCAAAGGCAAAGACCAAATCACGATGGATCTTCTGCCGCCCGAGACCGTCGGAGAATACGCCTGCGAAGATGCCGATTTCACGCGCCGATTGCAGGACCACTTTGAGGCCGAGTTTGCCAAGGATCTGAATGACAGTCGCAGGTCTGTTTTCGACGACATCGAACTGCCTCTCATTCCCATCCTCGAGAACATGGAACGCAACGGGATCTTGCTCGATATTCCAAGTCTCAAGACCCTGGGCAATCAAATCGGCGAACGCATCGTTGAGCTGACCGAAGAGATCTACAAGGCTGCCGGTCGCGAGTTCACCATCAATTCGCCCAAGCAACTTGGCATCGTTCTTTTTGAAGAGCTGAAGCTCCACGAAAAGCTCGGCATCAAAGTGAAGAAGACGAAGACGGGCGCGTTCACCACCAACCAAGAGACCTTGGAGCAATTCGTCGGCGAAGAGCTTCCTGGGCTGGTTCTCGAATACCGTAGCTTGACCAAGCTGCAATCGACTTACGTCCAGGCACTGCCGAAGATGGTCAATCAAAGCACGGGTCGAATTCACTCGAATTTCAATCAAGCAGTGGCCGCCACAGGCCGCTTAAGTTCCAGTAATCCAAATCTGCAGAACATCCCGATCCGATCGCCACTCGGTCGTCGAGTCCGGGAGTCTTTTGTGCCGAGCGGGCCCGACTGGAAACTCTTGGCTGCGGATTACTCGCAGGTTGAACTGCGGATCATGGCTCATGTGGCCAAGGATGAAGGAATGGTTGAGGCCTTCAAGCAAGGGGCCGACATTCACCGTGACACGGCCGCCCGAATTTTCGAGATGAAAGTGGAAGACGTTGATGACCAAATGCGCTCACGCGCCAAGAGCATCAATTTCGGTATCATGTATGGCATGGGGGCGCAACGATTGGCCAATGAAACTGGCCTCACCCCCAAGGAAGCCGAGGCTTTCATCGAGCGCTATTTCGATACTTTCCCGGCCGTTCGCAAATACATCACTGAAACTCACGAGCAAGCACGAGCCGACGAGTTCGTGACCACGCTTTATGGCCGCAAGCGCCCCATCCCTGATATCAACAACAAGAATGGACGTTTGCGATCTGCAGCCGAGAATATGGCGATCAACACGCCGATTCAGGGAAGTGCCGCTGACATCATCAAGATGGCCATGATCGAGGTCCAAAACTGGATCGAAGCGAATGATCTGCGGGGGAAAATGGTTCTGCAGGTCCATGATGAATTGGTCTTTGATGTCCCAGACTCCGAGCTTCCCCTCTTTCTCGAGGCAATTCCGAAACTCATGGCCGAAGTCGCCCAACTCGATGTGCCCCTAGTTGTCGATACCGGCGTCGGGATAAATTGGTCAGAAGCTCATTAACCAGGCCCATTAAGCACGAATCGGGAGTTTTCGGGGCCAAATCATGGCGCCCGAAGCCCGTCTCGACGCTTGAGACCGTCGGGGCCCTGGACTATGATCGCCGTA
>JBLINQ010000069.1:0-24915 GCA_047639315.1 Planctomycetota bacterium | reverse complement strand
CCAAATTACTCGGTTCAAGTTTGCCGAATCCTTGGGCGAAGTAGTTCATGCCAATCCAATGGCGCGGCGACTCGCCCGTCTCGCAGTCGACATAGAATTTGTCCCAACTGCGATTGACCGCGACGATTGCACCTTTGGAGTCGATGATAGCGATCTGATGTGGAAGGCTGTCCAAAGCGTGGCGCAGAATGTTGAGTGTTTCTTGTAAATTGGGCATTGATGCTTCCCTCAATGTCGCCGCGACAGCGCCCCCCAAACTAAGAGGGTTGGTAGAGTTACTCATTGTCGGCGTCCATGAATCCTTCCTTCGTAGTATCAAGTATAACCTTCGATTCTGTTTGAAGCCGCCATTTTCCTGTTCATCTTGGGGATTGGCGAGGTCTTCGAGCTGAATCGTGCCTCCTCTTCATGAGACGCGGGAGACTGGTGTGGGTAACCTGGCCGGCTACTCAGATTGCGCCGTGTTCGGATTCTGTACCCGTGGTTAGGAGAAACACCCCGTGGGGAAGATCCCCCAATAGAGGTGACTCATCACGATTCCGACAAACCGTCTCTGATTGCTTGTTGAGGCCGTCATAGCCCGTCTTTGGTCACCAATCCCGTGTTTATGAGTCTTCCGGCTCCATGGGTATGGCGCTTGCATAGATTTCTCATGATACGCAATTTGACTGCATGAGGAGTCCGTCCCATGTCGAACATCGCCAGATCAATTTTGCTCTTGGTCATCCTGTCCATCTCAATTTCAGCCCAAACGTGGCAACCCGAATCGGCCGTTCCGACCGGCGCTTCGCCGCGTGGTTACGGCGCCGCTATCAATACTGGAAGCACGATCTACTTGATGGGCGGAACCCCCGTCGATGCTTCTGGCGATGCTCCGGTGCACAGGCTAATCGGAGGCAATTGGTCCTCGACAACGCCATTAGAGGGGGCCTTCCTTCACAACGGTGCAGCGATCGATAACCTGGGACGATACATCGTGATTGCCGGCGTCGACCCGAGTGGTGACGAAGGCGATAGCTTCGTTTGGACCGTCGCTGACGGCAACGACGGTGGCATCGATTCACGCTCTAACCAGGCGCCATTTCAGCTTTTCGCAGTGGCCAAAGATGATCAGAATTTGGTCTATTCATGCGGGGGAGGCCCTGGAGATAGTCCAACTGGATCAGAACCAAACAGCACTCGAGTTGAGCGTTACGATGGCACCACCGACACATGGGCTGTGCTTGCTCCGATGAACATCCCTGTTGCTGACGCTTGCGCGTGCTTCGATGGTCTGGGGCACATCCTCGTGTTTGGTGGGTTCGATGGTGCCGGGGTAAGAACTGCCAATGTCGCCAGCTATGACATTGCAGCGAACAGTTGGTCAGACACGGTTGTCCCTGATTTGCCCGCGGCTCGGTCTGGTGCTCGTGCTGTCCTTGGCGCTGACGGACGTGCTTACGTGATCGGCGGGTCCGATGGCAGTTTGTGCGATTCTACTTTCGCTCTGAATCCTTCAACATTGACGTGGTCGATTGGTCCTAACTTGGCAACGGCACGCGAGCACTTTGGATGCGTCCTCGCTAACGACGGCGACATCCTTGTCATTGGCGGCAGCACGACGAACACCGTTGAGTCTCTGTTCACGCCAACTTGCCCTGAGATTGTACGCGAACCTTCAAATGCCCCTGGCTTTGTCGGTGCCAGTGTCGGTTTCGATGTTGATGTGAGCGGAACCCCTCCATTCACTTTCCAGTGGTATCGCAACGGCTTGCCACTTAACAATGGACCAACTGGGACCGGCAGCACGATTGTCGGCGCCGACACCTATGGGCTTGGCGTTGTTGAACCAAACTTCGGTGATTACGCCACCTATCACTGCGATGTCAGCAATGCCTGTGGCTCGGCTATCAGTGCCTCAGCGAACATGACCCTGCGCGCTGCTTCGCAGATTCCGACGTCCTTTGTTGCTGACTCGATTCATCCTGGCGCAGCCACGAGATCTGTGGCTCATTCCGTGGATGGGGGCATCATCGGTGGGGGTGCCAATTATCCTCACCCGCAATACGGCGCACTTTCTCATCCCTATAAGTGGGATGCCGTAACAGGAGCCAGCCAAGACCTAACGCCAGGTAACTCTGTGGGTGGCGAGATCTACGACGTTAAGAATGGCACTCTTGCTGGTTGGTGGTGGTGGCCGTACACCGTGCCTCAAGGAACGGGATACTACAAACATGCGGCTGTCTGGGAAAACGGTGGTACCAACCACATCAACATTCAGCCCACAAGCTGGGAAATCGGATCTGTCCGAGCGACGGACGGCCAACACCATGTTGGCAACCTGACTTACTCAGATGACTATCCCACCTTCAGTGGGGCGTTTTACTGGAGTGGGTCTAACTTGGGGGCCTATCGTCTTGACGAATCCTCAGCCCCGTACACCTATGTCTATGCCATCGAGAATGGCTGGGAGTATGGCAGCTGGGGCGTCTCATACAACACGCGTCATGCGGCACGATGGTTCGGCGCCACCAAGAGCTACGTTGACATGAATCCTCCAGGTGAAACCAACAGCAATATCATTAGCGCTGGTGACGGTCAGCAAGTTGGAACTGCAACCATAGGTGGCGGTGGTTATTGGAACGATAGCGCCGGCAGCTTTGTTTCCTTGGCACTGCCAGCGTCGATGGGCGTCACTGTCAATGATTGTGAGTCAGGTCTTCAGGTTGGCGGAACATCCACACCGAATGGTGTTCGGGCTACGGTTTGGCGTGGGACGGCCAACAGTGCTCTTGATCTTCACCAATTCGTGTCTACCGACTTCTCGTACTCAATGACAACGGGTGTCGACGTCGCGGATGATGGCAGCATCACGATTGTTGGTTATGGCTACAACACAGTCACCAGTCGGCAAGAGGCTCTCCGGTGGCGTGGTGCAGTTCCACTTCTGACCCAAGATACCGATCAAGTTTCAGCCATGGCTGGTGCGGTCTTCCACCAATACGTAAATGGCGATCCAGCTTGGGCAGGTCTTGTCTACGCCATCGTGGGTTCGGCCAGCGGGTCGTTCCCAGGTGTGGTCATTGGCAACAATCAGTTGCTTCCGCTTAACCCTGATTTCTACCTCGATTACATGGTCACCATGCCAAACGACTGGATTCTTCCTTCTTTGGGCTACCTCGACTCAGCCGGAAGAGCGACAGCAACGGGCACCTTGCCTGCCGGTGCTTTGTACGTGTCGGGGCAAGTCACACTGAATCATGTGGTTGTCATTCTGACTGCCGATGGAACCGGGTTTGAAGCTATTAGCGATGCTGTGCCTTTTGTCATCGTTCATTGATACGGCGGAGAACGCAGAGAAAACCATCTCCATCAGAGGATTGGTGCGAGGAGTCGGGCGAGTGAGATCGCGGCCTTGGAGATGATGGATCGTTTGATGAATCGATCCATCGTCAACAAGGAAGACTCCTGCACTAGAGTCTCGACTTGACGCCGAAAGGGCAATGTCGATGCCGGCTCGTCGATGAGAGCTACGAGTTCGAAGTTGAGTGATAGGCTGCGTCGATCGAGATTGGCGGTGCCAATCATCGCGAAGTCGTCGTCGACAATGACAGCCTTCGCATGCATCATGCCTGGCTTGTACTCATGAATGCGTGCACCCGCTTGGGTGAGTTGCTCGGCGTAATAGAGGCTGCACCAATAAACCACCGGATGATCTGTTGGCTCAGATTGAATAACAATATCAACGGCAACTCCGCCTCGAGCAGCGAGCCGGAGGGCGTCCAAGAGTCCTAAGTCAGGGACCAAATAGGGCGTGGCGATGGTCACTTGCTTATTGCTGCGGGAGATCGCGGCGAACACGGCTTCACGAATTGGATTCGGATTGGTGTCTGGTCCACCGGCGACCACGCGCAAAGCAACATCTCCGCTGGGAGTGATGTTCGCTGGGAAGTAGGATGCGCCTTTTAGTTCTTCATCGGTGCAGAAACTCCAATCCAAAACGAAGGTCTCTTGCAAGTCAATGACAGAAGGACCCTCGATCTTGAAATGAAGGTCAAACCATGGTCTGCGATTTCCTTCCTTACCGAGATATTCTTCGCCGACGTTGAAGCCACCGATAAACGCACTGCGGCCATCGCAGATGATGAGTTTGCGATGATTGCGCAGATTGGGGCTTATGTATCGCCCTTGAATGAGGAGAGGAAGAAAGGCCGTGGCCTTGCCGCCAGCCCGCCTGACCTCCCGAATGATTCTCCAGCCGGTGAGCATCCCAATGCCATCGATGAGCAACCGAACCTCGACTCCCGACTTGGCCTTCTCCTCTAAGACCTTCAGTAACCGTCGACCCACCTTGTCGCGTCGGAAAATAAAGAACTGAATGTGAATATGGTGCTCGGCTGATTCCAGCACCCTGAGGATCTCGGCATAGGTGTCGATGCCTCGGTTGAAGATCTCGACGCTGTTTCCTGAGCGCTTCGGCGCGCCTCCAAGGGTAGTGGCGATCTCACCGGGGGAAAGACGCGCGCTAATCTCGTGCGGAGCTTCGAGGGGACCAAGCGGAGAAGAGAGCTTCTCTCGGTGGGCAATTGTCCTGGAGAGCCGCCGAGGAATCCGAGTCAGTCCGAAGATGAGAAAGGCAAGAGGTCCAACGATCGGAATGAACGCAATGACCAAACACCATCCGAGTGCTGACGACGGATCGCGCTTGCGGGCTACCGCCACGATCATCAAGATGATCATGACGCCGAAATGGAGCCAACCATAAAGGAGGCTGGTTAGATCAGACATGTCAGTGACGATACCTCTTCGACGCGCTCTGTGTCAAAGTGATATTGCTTGACAGAAATTGGCTTCAAGCAGATTGTGCTTTTCAGGGGCAACCTCGTGCTCGGAAAATGCCATAAACGAAGGGAAACGCGACGTGAGTCATGTTGCAAATCAAACGGAGTTCTTCGGCCGAGATCAGTCTGGCGGTGCTGTCACCCTCTATACGCTTGCCAACAAAAATGGCGCCACAATGAGGGTGACAGATCTTGGCTGCACCATCGTCTCTTTTTGTGTCCCTGACCGAGAGGGGCGGCTTGATGATATTGTGCTCGGTTATGATCGGCTCGAGGACTACCTCGAATCAACCCTGTATTTCGGCTGCATCGTTGGGCGCTTCGCCAATCGGATTGCGAATGGAGAATTCGAATTAGATCAGAATCGCCATGAGCTCGCTGCCAACAATGCGCCAAATGGCATGCCGTGCTCCTTGCACGGCGGGGAAGTTGGTTTTCATAAGGTTCTCTGGCAAGCCGAAGGCGTGACTTCGAAAGGGATGACAGGCGTTCAGTTTTCCAGGTGCAGTCTTGATGGGGAAGAGGGCTTTCCTGGCAACTTGGATGTCCGGGTGACTTGCTGGCTGACGGATAAAAACATCTTGCGACTGGAATACGTCGCCATGACTGACAAGGCAACGCCGGTCAACCTCACGCATCACAGCTACTTCAATCTCGACGGTCATGCTGCCGGGTCGATCTTGGAGCACAAGTTGTCGATGTCAGCGGACCAGATCACGCCGGTCAACCAAGGACTGATTCCCACCGGAGAATTCCTGAACGTCGAGGGAACACCATTCGATTTTAGGAAGCAGAAGTCGATTGGAACAGAGATCGATGTCGACCATGACCAACTGGTATTTGGCTCAGGTTATGACCACAATTTCGTCATCAAGGACTATGACGGCTCGCTCAGGTCAGCCGCGAAAGTGAAAGCCCCTCGAAGCGGACGGACGATGGAGGTGTTTACCACGAATCCAGGAATTCAATTCTATACTGGCAACTTCGTTAGCGATGCAGTCCTTGGCAAGTCTGGTCATGCCTACGGACATCGCAGTGGATTCTGCCTCGAAACCCAGCATTTTCCTGACTCACCGAATCAACCCAATTTCCCTTCGACCATTCTTCGTCCTGGTGAGGTCTATTCGCATATCACGGAATATCGATTCGACACTGAGTGAGAATGTCGCGGCTTCCTTCATCTTGGCTGAGGGGACGAGGAGCGCTTTTCGGCAGCACTCATTCCACCAATGCTGATTAAGGGGCTTTTGTGAGCATCATCTACTCATGTGTTCGTGAACGAAACACCTTCAAAAGCGAGTTTGTTGAGCCACTCAATTTCACCTTGATCAAGGCCCCAATTATAGGAATTCGTCCTCACGCCGATTCTCAATTGATCCAAACAAGCCGATATCGGGCTCCCCCGTGTCCCTGCTGCTTTTCTTGACAGAATGACCCCTATAAAGCTATTTTACGCGTATAGGGTTTCCTTGCGTGTGCGAAGAATGGTCAACGAGTTTTCCCAACAGGCTGTCGTAAAGATATGAGCGATTCTCATTCCGACAGCGGCTTAGATTCAGTCTCGCCAGCGCCTGATGACTATCGAGGCAATAGCAAAGTTTCCTCGGCCAGTCAGCAGATACTCGCGGCCCAAGCTGGGGATCTTGAGGCACTCTCGCCTGTTATCGAGTCGATCTCACCTTACTTACTTGCCTTGGCTAAGAGTCGGCTTGGTTCATTCGGCGGAGTCGATGCCGAAGACCTTGTGCAAGAAGCTTGGTCGATTGGCATGAGGCGGCTCCCAGACTTAGTCGCTCGGGATGGTCACTTGAGCCCAGTGCTTTTTCGGTTCTTATCGTCGACGATCACGCGAAAAGTGAATGATCATTTACGACTCGCTGTTCGACAGTTGAATGGCAACGCTGCAGAGCACGCTGTGAAAATCGAGCTGCAGGCTGACCCAGCATCTCCACACTCACAAATCCTCAAGCGGGCGATCCGAACCGAAATGTGCAAAAACATCTTGGATCACTTGGATTCCCTTCCAAATCAGGATCGAGAGCTCTTCCTGAGGCGTGCTCTGGAAGGTCTTTCCTATCCATTGATTGGGCAGCTCCTAAATGAAGCCCCCAACACATTGGCCAAGAGATATCAGCGATTGCGCCAAGAGCTGAGTCACGAGTTTGATTCTGCATTACTCGATGAATTCATGGACTAATCAGGTTTTCGTCGGTCAAATCCACTCTCAACTCCCTCGCTGACGCTGTTCTCGTCGAATACCCATTTTCTCCAAATTTTTGGTCATCGATCGTCAAGAGCCCACCTTGTAAGGGTGAACAACGGAGGACCCTTGATGGACCAGCAGCCTGAACCGGCTCGTAGCGAGCTGACGCACAACGATATTCCCATTGCCCCGGATCTGGTGCGCAACCAGTTTCTGCACGAACTCTTAGATGACCTGGCGGTCGGCAACAAACGTCCAATCGAGGAATACGAGTCTCGGTTTCCTGGTTATGAACGCCTGGTGAACGCGGAGTTTGAGCGAGTGGGCCGCCCTGGTGACAGTGACCGCACTGATGTTGTGAATGCGATCCATTCTGCAGCGACCAAACTTGGTCAGGGCGATCGAGTTGGGCGCTATCTCATCCAGGCTCCTTTGGCTGAAGGGGGCATGGGGATCGTTTACCTCGCCACCGACGAGGTCTTGGGGCGAGACGTTGTCTTGAAAACAGCGCTGCCGCAAATGGCCGGTCACGCCGATGTCGTGAAACGACTTCGGCGTGAGGCTGAACTCGCCGGTCGCTTAGATCATCCGGCTCTCTGCCCAGTCTTGGATGTTGTCATTG
Source organism: Planctomycetota bacterium (assembly GCA_047639315.1). GTDB lineage: Bacteria > Planctomycetota > DRQF01 > S139-23. The sequence continues at coordinate 17,270 of JBLINQ010000069.1, read as the reverse complement.
ACAAGAGTACCGGCAGCCTCTTCATCATTCAGCCTTTTGTCGCCGGCCAAACGCTCGAAGTTTTGCACGCGAAACCAACGACTCCGAAAGGATCTTTGTTTTTCGATTTTGGTGGCGAAGAATCAACTCTTGCGCATCAAAGTGAGAAACCGACAGCCACGAAATCGTCAAAGCGATCACAGGCCGTCGAGAGCCCACAGGATCTGACCAATACATGGACCGCACTTTTGGAATCCTTGGCACGAGCGTTGGCGCATGCTCATGACAAGAATGTCATTCATCGCGACCTCAAACCCAACAACATCATGATTCGTCCCGATGGCGAACCGATGATTTTGGACTTTGGCTTGGCTCGCGAAATCGGTGGCGAAGCCCATACCGAGGAAGGATCGACATTCGGTACGCCTTCCTACATGGCACCGGAACAAGTCGAAGGTCGTATTGACGAAATGGGACCGCGGACCGACATCTACGCTTTGGGAGTCATTCTTTACAAGCTTCTGACTGGCCTTGCCCCTTATCGAGGTAACACGCGCGAAGCCCTCTATCATGCGATCCTCAAGGGGCAGCCCGCGTCCCTACGCAGCCTCAAGCCGTCTGTGTCCAAAGATCTCGAGGCGGTTTGCTTCAAAGCAATGGAAAGGCAGCCACAGGACCGTTTCAACACTGCAATTGAATTTGCTGATGAGTTGGGTCGTATCCAAAGGGGAGAGCCAACGCTGACTCGACCATTAAATCCTGTCGGTCGCCTCCAGAGATTTGCCAAACGCTATCCATGGGGCTCAGGGCTTGCTGTGGCCGCTGTTTTCATGGCTGTGCTTCTTTCTGTCGTCTTTGATCAACGCCAAGGTGCTGGTGAGACTGCGAAGGTGGCGCAATTCTATGTGGCCTACCAAGACGCGATGGACACTCTTAACGATGAAGGGCGCGTCAAATTCTCCGATAAGGAAAGTGCTGAACTCCTGAGACTCGCTGAGGACAATCCCAATGCCCAGCTTCTTGTCGAAGATCCTACCGATCGCAAAACCATGCGTCGCATTCGTGACGCCATCAAGTCAGGTTACCGGTCCAACGGTCGCACCAAGATCTCTATGGCATGGCGCCCACAAAGTTCGACTACCGACAGGCGCCCCGATTTCGTCTTTGAAAAACCTGAGGAAGAGGGCGCCAATAGTAGCGAACTTTTCGTCCGTCTTACTCGTGGCAGTGAAGATGTTGTTCACGAGACTCGTGACGTTCTATTAACTCAGGAATTGGCCCCGAACTCAGAAGATATGCTGACCATGTCGATGGCCGACAATCAAGATCTTGTGATGGGCGAATACGAGTGGCAGGTCTTTAGGCGGATGGTCAAGAAATCAGATGATGAGCCAGCCGAAAACAAGGCAGTCTCACCGGTTCTCCGTTTTCAGATTCGTTCGCAAGACGAGTTGCAAGCAGTGACACCAACCCTGCCATCATCCTGGTCGCCTAATCTCGGCGCATACATCGAAGCCACAGCTCTTCACCAAGCAGGCTTTCAGATCGCGGCGTTGGCCAGCCTCAACAAGGTGGCAACGGACGCACCCAGTTCGCTCCGCGCCAGAGCCCTCGTCTTACACTACGCCATCGCCTTAGCCCTCAATGACAGCGCCGCCGCCAATAAGGCCCGCCGTGCCGCTAGTGACTTAGCAATTGCCCAGGAACCCGCAGGGGCGGATGCCGAGAAGAAGTGAGATTACCAAGGGATCATGGGACTGGCTCAAGGAGGGCTCTTGGCGGGGGCGAAGAGTGTGCTTTCGACGTTGTGGCAGGTCCAAGATGAGAGTGCACAACGCCTTCTGACGGACTTCTATGAGCAGTTGATAGACGAGAAGAGTTCTCGGATTCATGCTTTGGCCGAGGCCAAACGCAGCGCGATCCGTCAAGGGATGCCGATTTCGACATGGTCAGCGTATATCCTGTGGGATGCTGCAGTCGACGGTTGAGTGGTCGACAGGTGGGGTTGGGGGTTGTAGACTGCTCCCTCGATATGTCTGAGCTTCGATGACTTTGGGCGAGGTCGGCGGGGATTTGGTCAGGATGAGATTTCGATTAGTTAAGGAAGGACAGCGTGATAATGCTGAGTTTTAAGAACCTTATGAGTTTGTGTCTGCTTGTCGTGTTTGTTGGGACTGCGAATGGGGCAGGCCAAGCAGAACAGGACGCTGACGGCGCCGTTACCAACGTCGTGAGCTCGGCACGCGCCGTGTGGAAGTACGGCAAGTCGGCGCGCAAGACATTGCAAGCACTCGGCCGCGAACATCGCAAAGCTGGCAATGCCGTACGCGTCATGCGTCGTCAACTGCGAAAACTCGAAGCTGCTGATGCCGCTTCGGATGCCGAGAAGATGAACGCAGAGTGCCTGGCCTTTGTTGTTGCATCGGCAAAGCTGGCTGAGATGGGGCTGAGCGCGGGCCCGGCTATCGATAAGGCGACGGCCGCTGAAGAAGACAAGAAAGTCAAAGACATTCTCGCGATTATCGAGCGTCCGGCATACGACGCTTTGGCTGCAAAAGTCATTGCTCCCTTCGTCGGGCATGGCACTTTTGATGGCATGTTCAAAGAACACAGCAAGCACAAAGCAAAGCTGCGGCTAGCCTTTTTGCGTGCCTTCTCGAATCGAGAGGGAGATCTCGCGAAGCGACTGCTGGCTGGAGAGGGCGTCGCCCAATTCACGTTGGATGCTGACCAAGAAACGAAAGATACTGTCATTGCCAAGGTCTCTGAAATCAGGGAACAAGCCGATGAGGCTGCCCAAGTCAAAGATCGGTGCGTTACGATTCTGACTCGGCTTGGCTCCACGAAGATTTTTGATGGCTTGGTCAAAGCGCGAATGGACGCGATAGCCGCTGAGTATCAAAAAGGTGCCAAGGCGAATGGGCAAGTCATTCTGGGTTCCTTGCAAGCACTCATCACACTTCACATGGAAGTGAAAGAGTATCGCAAGACAGCCTTGTTCTTCTCCGATTACATGCAACAGGTCTTGACGATTCCGATGGCCCAGTTGACACCACAAGGACATCAACAAATTTCGATTCAGTGCTATAACTTTGCTTGTGTTCTTTCGCGGATCAACGAAATCGACTTTGGGTTGTGGGCGCTCGAAGAGTCCTACAACTATGGCTACACCTCGTGGGATTGGGCTCAGAGAGACGGCGACCTTGAGAACCTTCGCAAGGACAAGCGGTTCATGGCCACCTTGACGAGTTGGAAAGATGGCACCAAGAAGCCTGCATCTATGGCGTTTGATCAGAAATCGTTCGGAGCCTTCGTGAAGAAGATCTCTCCCAAGAAAGAAGCGGCGCCCGCACCAACGTCTAAGCCGGTGCCCAAGGAAGAAGAAAAGAAAGACTCATAAGCAGGATTCACCGCTGCGTTCACAGCGCGGCGTTTGGAGCTCGCTCAATTGAGTCCTGACGACATGTGATTTTGAGACAGAAGAAGCCTCGGACCTTTGGGTTCGAGGTTTTTTTCTTGTCTCGCACGTGGCACTCCAAGTGCTCTGATTCTGCTCGAACGGCCGCACCTGGCGGTTAACTCCAATTCAGAAGAAAGGACATGACGAGCACAGGTTACTTCAGATTAGAAGATAGTGCGACTCACTGGAGTGGAGCGGGGCCCCATACCATCGAGATTTACCAGGTAACCGGTGGTGGCATTCTTGTCGGATTTGAAAGTGACTCATCCGTGTGGACTCTCATAGATACCGTGATTGTTGTCTCGTCAGGTAGTGGTTCATCAACCACTTTGCCACCTGACTTCGAAGTGAACATCCCCGTAGGTTAAACTCTGGGGTTTTAGTTCTACAGTGTCACCCACCATTCTCGCCAGTCAAAGGGTGAATCAGGGCAGAGGATGAGCTGGTCCGATTAAGTAAGATTCTTGTTTCTTTTCTCTTTCAAGAATACGGCTCGCAGCCGTGTGGGTGTAGCCCGATTCAGTTAAGAATAAACTGAGGAATTGGCCTACCTGATAGGAGACAGGCATGGACTTTGCGACTGATACATCCGTTGGCGAAATTGCCAGCAAGCATCCTTTGAGCACACGTGTTTTTCATCGCCACGGAATTGACTTCTGCTGCGGTGGGGGCGTCTCGTTGAATGAGGCCTGTGCTAAGCGGGGCTTGCAGGGTGAAGGCGTGCTTTCTGAGATTACCGATGAACTGTCGAAGTCGGTTGACAAAGGCAAACGTTGGGATGAAGCACCTTTGGGCGAACTCATTGACTTCATTCTGATCGAATTTCATGCGCCGCTCAAAATTGAGTTACCGAGGCTTCGTGAAATGGCAATGAAGGTTCATGCCGTTCATGGTCCGAAGGATCCTGAGAACTTGGCTGAGCTTTCGAAGCTTGTTCAATGGTTGGCGACTGAGCTGGATCAGCATCTTCTAAAGGAAGAGGAAATTCTCTTCCCCATGGTGAAGGCTGGTCAAGGTGGCACGGCGAATGGACCTGTGACCGTGATGGAAGACGAACATGTCCATGCCGGTGAGGCCCTCCGTCGTCTGCGGGAGCTTACGAACAACTACACGGTTCCTGCCGAAGCTTGCAACACGTGGACGGCTCTGTGGCACGGCCTGGAGGCGTTAGAAGAGTCCCTTCATCAGCATATCCACCTGGAAAACAATATCCTCTTTCCGCGAGCTTTGGCGGGTAAGTAAGGACATGGTGCCATTCGAAGGCCGATAGGCCTAAGGCGTTTTATGGGGAGCAACGGTAGTACCTGTCACGATGGGATCGACCGCTCCTCAACCCTTAGTAGACTTTGCGGCCTGATAGTTTGTTGATGGCTTGCTTGGCTGCTTCCTGCTCTGCCTGGCTTACGTTTCGTGCAAAGGCGATTTTCTCTAAGCGCCAAACTGCATCCTTGTTGCCGGTCTTGCCAATTGCCTTAATGGCCGAGATTCGAAATCTCGGGCTGGCATCGGTTCGACTCGCTTGTTCGAAGAAGAAAGAAGACAGCTTCGGATCTTCAAGCTTCGATAGCGCCGTCAGGGCGAAGCTCTTCACCATCGGGTTGGTACCCGTCTCTAACTGTGCCTTGAGAGAAGTGACGGCTTCTGGTGTGGCAATCGCTCCTAAGGACGTGGCTGCTAAAGAGGCAGGCATAGGTGAACCAGATTTGCGCGAGAACTCGGCTGCCAAGAGACCAACAGAGCTTGGATCGGCGATCTGTCCGAGTGCTTTCACCGCAGCCGTGCGGACGCCGTCATCTTCCTCGTTCTTTAGCATGTCTTGTAGAGAAGAGAGTGCCGCCTTGTCACCAATTTCACCGAGGAGCTTGGCGATGTTCTGCTTGGCGAAAAGAGAATCGGAACCATTGAGTACGTCGATGAGGGATGACACCAGATAGTCACCATGCTCGACGATGTCAGCCATAATCTCTTGGATCGCCTCCTCGTCACCAGAATCGATAGCTGCCTTCACTTGGCCGAGTAATTCCTTAGCGCGTTCAGGGTTCGGGCCAGCTTTTTTGGCCACATCTCGGCTTGCTGCTTCGGTCATGGCAGGTTTAGAAGTGGTCTTTGGACGAGAATGCGGCATTGCCTGTGATCGAGAGTTCGTCTTAGCTGTCATCTCAAGGGCTCTTGTAGTGGTGCGCAAAGCGTCACGCTCACGTTTCACTTCGGCCAGTTCATCAGCTAGTACTTTTTGTGTTTGCAGTAGTTTCTCGACGGTGGCCGACTCGGTGTCGATCATCGAGTCTTCGGGGACCTCAAGAGCCATTTTCAGCCCGAACCCACCAATAAGGCAAACTGCTGCAACAACGAGTAACTTCAACGATTCCATTTTGCGCTCCATCAAGAATTGACTACTCGATGACCGTAGTGATACCTGGGCTTGACGTCAACATGATCGCTGTCGTAACGACGATGATTTCTTGGCCTGGGACGCAAAGACGTCCCAGGCCCAGCTCGGGCCTCTTACTGCGACTTAGCGAAGTGGTGCAGGCTTGAAGGTCAGTGCGTTGGAATAGGTGATACCGCCACCAGGTGCTGTGACCTGAACCTGGGCTGTCACAGTGCCCCGCAAAATCTTAGGGATCTTAACCCGAGCGTATCGAATCGCGCCGTTGGCAGTCATGACATGGGGGAAGCCAATCATATTTGCCAGGTTGACCCATCTCCCACTTGGGTGCTGGGTCTTGCGGCCGTCGCCAGACGTGATGACGAGGGAGGCGGTCGAACCGACGGGCATGCTCAAAAGCGAGAAGTTGAGAAGTCGTCGATCTTTAGACGAATAGGCCACGTATTCCAATCGTGCGGTGCTCATGGCGCCTGCGCCTTTGACTTCGCGATTGACGACTCGTTTCGCGAGGTTGCCGAAGGCACGGCTTAATCCTTCACCCATGGGCACGGCAATGATCACGCCTCGTAGGCGTGCGGCTGCCGCTAAGGCATGAAGTTGTGTGACGGTGGCAGATTCGAGTCCCAAGGGATCTGCGTCATAGCTTCGGGTGATCTTGTTGAAGATAAAATTACGGCGCCTTCCATCAATTCGCGCCTCAAAGACCAGGTCAGCATCTCCGGCGACAGCGCGAGTTTCTAACAGGCCAATTTCTGCTGCGAGGGCACCGGTGTTGGCGGTGGTTGAGTCAACGAGATAGCGATGCCCAACGATTGGGGCAGTGCCGGTGTCGAATGCCATCAAGAAGGAGACTAAGTCGTTCTTCTGGCCATCTGGCATGAGGCTAAAAGCTGGAATGTCTAAGAACAGGCGCATCGTGGGCAAGCCACCGTCATGAGCGAATCCAAAGCCGACTTTCGATGGTGTCCCATTGATGGGGGCTGTGCCTCGACGGAACAAACCACGGAGTTGTGGTGTGTTGGTTGGTTGAGGAGGGCCAATGAAGGTGAGTGGAATCGGTAGGACTATTTCTGGCCCTGAACCGTCTACACCGGCGTGGCACTCGGCACAGGTAAGCTGGGTGCCATCTTGAAACTTCACGGCCGGTAGATTGTCAAAGGCCAACTTACCGTTCGCTGCAGAAGCTGCGAAACTGCGGTCGAGATTCTGGTGCGGATTGCCCGGGTGGCTAATCGATATCAGGAAGTTGGTCAGGAGATCCATGTCTTTCGTGTCGAGGCGTTTGCCTCCTAAGAGACTCTCGAAGGCACCATTGAAGGCCTGAATGTTCTCCTTGTCGCCGCGCCAGTGGTAAGGAGCATTGGTTGAGAGCCCACGCAATGTTTGCGTGACCATGGGGCCTTTCATCGGGTGGTAATTGAAGGCCGGGAAAGCGTTGCTCGGGAAGCTCGGGTGGGGGGCTTGAGCCGGAACTGGCGTCATCTCTCCGCCTGGGTCCCCCAAATCCCATGACAGCAAGTCGTGCTCGGCGTCTACATGGCAGGAAGCACAAGAGACTGTGCCATCGGCCGAGAGCCTGGCGTCATAAAGAAGCCCTTGTCCGCGCCGCCAATCGGCAGGCATCGGATCGAAACCAAGAGGTAGTTCTTGCCAGACCTCCCCGCGTTCCGTGTCAACGACACTCAGAGTGTGGGAAGTGCGATTGAGGACATAGAGAACTTGGTTGGTTGCGTCCAATGCCAAACCTCGTGGGCCGCGTTTAATGGCGTCATTTCGGCTTTTCGGATCTGATACATCAATCCTCTGCATGACCTCTCCGGTTTCCGAGACCCGCGCGATACGATCGCTCCCTTGTGCCGCAACCCAAATGTGACGGCGATTGGTGTCAATCACCACAGCTACAGGCTCAGAGAGTGCATCCTGCTTTGTTGCTGGCGTGACCTGAGGATTGAGGTCAATCTTGATCGAACCATTGGTGGTGGAATCGGCGAAAGTCAAAGTTGAGTCGACGTATTTTGATTTTAGATTTGGCTCGAACCTGATGATGTTGTTGGCATCGGTTCCGGCGATGACCAAATTCCCGGTGGCAGTGTCGACTGCCAAGTCGTAGTTGATGGTGCCAATGCCGGTGACGAACCCGACGATAGAATTGGTCGCTGTGTCGATCGAAACCAGATCGACGTCTGGCAAAATCAAAGGATGGCCACCCCACATTGGGTCGTCTAAGGAAATAATCAGTGCTTGTGTTGGTGCCAATGGAAGCGCCGTGTTTGATGGCGGAGGTGGTGCGGGCGCGAAAGGTTCAGGAATCAGAGTTGTCCGATTTCCCGATCGGAAGATGAGAGCGTGTACTTTGTTGTTCTGCACATCGACCGCTAAGGCTCGTGGTTCTTTTCCAGGAATTGGAATGGTCGCTACGAGGGATGCTGTGACCGGATCAAAAACTCGAATCTCATCATCGCCGCTTACGCTCACGTAGGCACGTTCAGGTGTACCGGCGAAAACGACGTCGGCTGGATCATCCTTCACTTGAATCACCCGGCTGACTTCGGCGCGAGAGATAGAGACAACACTGACCGCGTCGGACATCGAGTCAACAACCCAAACTTCATCGTCGCTGCGAGCTCGCAAGCTGACTGGAGCCAAGCCAACAGGAATATCAACCATCGCGATGGGGCTACGTGGATTCTTGAGGGAATAGACGCGAAGCAAGCCGGCCTCTGAGTTCAGTGCAAACAACCTTTGCCCCGAGGGTGAAATAGCGATGGGGTGAACCAAGGATGGTTCGAAGTTGACCGGCGTATTTTGTCCGAAGGCTGAGGCAAGGAAAGCCAAAAAGACGAGGCAGAAAAGTCGCATGAAGTTCTCCTGAACGAGCGGCCGCGATCTGTTCTTAAGAAGCGATAAGCACAAGTCAAAAAGATAGAAAGGGCGGCAGTTGCGATACGAGGACATTGTAACCCAATGGTTGTGTAATCACTGCGCGCAAAAAAAGGTCATTTCGTCACACTTTAGTGACCATTCTCTTCCTTAATGATTGTGATGGGTGAGGGCGGGATTTGCCATCACAGAAAAGAGCCCCGTCCACGGGTCGCGTGAACGGGGCTGGGACAGATCGTCGCTTACGAGGGGGGAGAGCGACGATCTAACGGAATCGGAGCTCGTGACCTTGAGTTGCAGCGAAGAAACCATTCGCGGCGCTCGGTGATTGGGCGAAACCCTGCACCATGAGACTGAACCCAGGAAAACTCATTGGGACATCGAATCCCCAGAGAGTGCCGTCGGGGTAAGGCGTGCTCCATGCTTCGAATGAACCTGGAGCCAACAAGAAGAAAGCACCCGGGGTAATCCGAAGCTCGGGGAATCCTGCCACAGGAGCAGGAGGGAATCCCGTTGTGAACACTTCACCCAAGAGTACGAAGGTTGATGGGGCGAAGGTGGCTGCTGGTGACCGAATCCCCATCGTTACGAAGTTTCCGGCCTCGACGAAGCGGCTCGATGCTTGGGGGCTACCCCAGTACTCAACCACAGTTTCTAAGATCAGATCTTCATTTGAACCAGGGTAGAGGTCTAAGTTGACTTCATCAGCACCGATGTCGACGCGGGCACCAAGGACGCGCGGGTCGCCTCCAATGTCCATGGCGTCTACTGAGCGGAAGATATAGTCACCGTAGTCAATACAGCCTGAAGTTGGCTTGAGCATGTAGTCGCCGCCTGGACGATCAATGAATCCAGGGGTGACGTTGGTGTTGCCGCTACCTATGTATCCACCTTCGATGTCACAGAATGTGGCCATCGTGACGACTGGGCCACCGACGTTGTTGGCACTTGTGTAGGGAATGAACGTCGGCCCTAAAGTGTTTCCCCAGACGATGCTCGATCGCATTGTGATCGAACCAAAGTCAGAATGAACACCACCGCTTGGATTACCGTCGAAGCCACCACCGCCAATATTGTCGGCGATTGTCGACGAGATGATCTCGACGTTGCCCGCTAAAGCGTGGACTCCGCCGCCACCACCGAAGCCTGGAGCTGCTCCGTCCGTGCCACCCTGATTGCAGTTGATCATGCAGCTTTCGATGTAGGCATCTCCGATGACGTAAACGCCGCCAGCGCCAGCTCGCAATGGCTCAACACCTGCATCGCCGCCGATGTTACCAACGATGATGCAGTTGATTAACTTAGGAGCAACGCCAAAGACGCCACCCGCTCCGCCACTCGTGGAACCTGTGAGGCCAGCTGCAAAACCACCTTGATTGTTCTTGATAATCGTCTCGCGGATTATCGGTGAGGCACCATGGACGCCGCCCGCACCAGCAAACGCGACACTTTCAAAGGAGTGGCCTGCGGTGTTGTCAGCAATGATGCAATCGGTGATCGTTGGGACTCCGTGAGGAAGGACATATTCAACACCGCCTGCGCCGCCACTAACGCTTGAGAACGCACCGTCGCCGCCCTGGTTGTTCGAAACAACACAGGCATGGAGATGGGATACGCACTCAATGAAGTGCAGTCCGCCTGCAGCAGCTCTGCCATCGCGGATGCCGTATCCGGCCATGGCTGAACCACCTTGGTTATTGAGGATCCTCGTGCGGAAGATGTGAACGCCAGTCTCGGGGCAAGGACCTTCACCGCCGATGCCACCACCGCCACCAAGAGCACCCATAGCGGCATCGCCACCACGGTTATTGATGATGATACAGTCGTAGATCGAAGGTGAAGCGCAGAACAGATCGATGCCACCGCCGGTCCCGGCGTGCCCGATTCCGAAACCGTCGACTCCACGCCCATTGGTAATCGTCAAGTTACGCAGAATGGATGTGCTTACTTCGTCGTTACGGAACGAGACGACAGAGCCGGCTCCGCTGCCGTCGATGGTCGTCAAGTTGGCGCCCCAAGCGCCTTCAACAGTGATTGCCTTACCGAGGAAATCAATGTTCTCGTAGTAAGTACCTGGCGAGATGGAGACGGTGTCGCCGTCGACAGAAGCACCAATCGCCGCCTGAATGGTTGGGTAGGTCGATGGCACTGTGCGCGTTGTTTGTCCACACAACATGACAGGGATGAACGTGACTAAGAAGAATGACAAAATGATGAATTTCTGTTTTGTGTTGTTCATGGTTTTCTCCCTGACTGTGATCTTACTTGCAGGTAAGAGCTCAGCCCTTTTCTTCGCAAAAGCGGAAGATCTTCGTTTTCTTATGGTGCTTGCATTGCTCTCTGGCAACGCCCTGACACGCGAGAAGGAGGACTTTTTGGCTTACTGAATCGAGTCAATCGATTCGCGTGTTTGCCGTTTCGATTCTCGGCTAATGCGAATTTCATAAAGCAAACGTCAAGCCATTTCCTGCATGTTGACCCACGAAAGCACACAGGCGGCCGGACTGTCAGTCGCCGTGTCAAGGTGACAGAAAACTAAGAGAGTTCTTTCATTTTGCCAATGCCGGACGAGGTCAAGGGTTCGAACAAAAGACAATAATTGCGAATCAGATACGCGCAAGAATCTGTCGTTGTGACAGTGACTTTTGTTTTCTTGAGGAGAAGAATGTGCTTCGATTTGCTGGCGTTGATTGGGGTGCAAAGCCCCAACTGAGGAGAAACAACAGCGTGATATTCGGCGGACGATTTGACTTAGTGACTCACTTCGTCGCAAGCGACGGAGGTGGGGGAAATGCCCAACATCAATATTTGGATCGGGTTTGATCTCACAGCTTTGGCGGGGAAGACCCCGCAATAGCCCGATTCGAGCTAATTCTCGCGACGGAACATCGTTTGCAATCAACGATATGCATGAGGGGGTCTACCTTAAGGTCGATCGATCACGTTGCGCCGAACGGACCCTCCATTTAGGAGTTTGGTCCATGACCACAGTCGAATCCCGCACGCTTGACGCCAATGAGGCAGTCGCCTCCGTCGCCTTCCGCAGTAACGAAGTCATTGCCATCTACCCGATCACTCCAGCTTCGCCGATGGGCGAGCACGCTGACGAGTGGGCTGTTAGGGGCATGAAGAATATCTGGGGTACCGTTCCCAACATCGCTGAGATGCAATCGGAGGGCGGGGCCGCTGGTGCTGTGCACGGTGCCTTGCAAACCGGAGCGTTGACCACGACGTTTACCGCCTCCCAGGGCCTTTTGCTCATGGTCCCGACGCTGTTCAAGTTGGCCGGGGAGTTGAGCGCCTGTTGCATTCACGTTGCAGCTCGAAGTGTTGCGACTCATGCTCTTTCGATCTTTGGCGATCATTCGGATGTCATGGCCTGCCGTACGACTGGTGTTGGGCTCTTGTGCTCGTCATCGGTTCAAGAAGCCCATGATTTCGCCTGCATCGCCCAAGCTGCGACGTTGCGTTCGCGTATTCCATTCCTTCATTTCTTTGATGGATTTAGGACGTCGCACGAGATTAACACCATCGATATGATTTCTGATGAGCAGCTCCTAAACATGTACTCAGAAGAGATGCTCGCTCAACATCGTGACCGAGCCTTGTCGCCAGAACGCCCGGTGATCCGAGGAACTGCCCAAAATCCAGATGTCTTCTTTCAGTCGCGAGAAGCCTGTAACAGCTACTACGATGCCTGCCCTGGTATCGTCGAAGAAGAAATGAAACGCTTCTCAGAGTTGACTGGGCGTTCCTACGGCCTCGTTGAATATGTTGGACATCCGCAAGCTGAGCGCGTGATTGTGGTGATGGGATCAGGAGCCGAGACAGCGGCGACGGTTGCGGAACAGCTCAGAACGAGTGGAGAGAAAGTCGGCGTCATCAATCTTCGGCTATACCGCCCATTTCCCCTTGATCACTTCTTCCGCGCTTTGCCCAAAACGGTGCGTTCGATTGCCGTTCTTGATCGTACCAAAGAGCCAGGTGCTCTTGGTGAACCACTGTATTTGGATGTTGTATCGGCGTTCAGCGAACTCAAGAACGGTGGCCAGATTAATGCTGATCAAGTTCCTTTCATCAGTGGTGGCCGATTCGGCTTGTCGTCAAAAGAGTTCACACCAGCCATGGTCAAGGGCGTGTTCGATGACCTTTTGAGCGAGACACCAAGGCAGCACTTTACTGTTGGCATCGTCGACGACGTCACCCATTTGAGTCTCAGCTACGACAAAGACTATTCCTTAGAAATGCCGGGTTGCGAGAGTGCCGTTATCTTTGGCCTTGGATCTGACGGAACGGTCGGAGCCAACAAGAATTCAATCAAAATCATTGGCGACCAGACTGATCTCCAATCTCAGGCTTACTTCGAATACGACTCGAAGAAATCTGGAGCGGTGACGATATCGCATTTGCGCTTCGACTCCGCCAAGATTCGCGCGCCTTACAAGATCGAAGAAGCCGATTTTGTCGGTTGCCATCTTTTCGGTCTACTCAGTCAATACGATGTTGTGGCACGGGCCAAAGCCGGCGCGACAATGCTCCTGAACTCACCGTATTCGCCTGAAGAGGTGTGGGATGAACTACCGCGAGAAGTGCAAGACGGAATTATCGAAAAGAACATCAAGCTCTATACGATTGATGCTCAAAAGATTGCGACTGAAGAGGGACTTGGCAAACGGATCAACACGATCATGCAAGTGTGCTTCTTTGAACTCACCCATTTCATGGACACCGAGCCCGCAATTACGGCGATCAAGGAAGCGATCGAGAAGTCATACGGCAAGAAGGGGCCTGAAATCGTCCGGCGCAACGTCCGGGCCGTTGACGACTCTCTTGCCAATTTGAAGGCTGTTTCTATTCCGCAGGAAGCGACTGCTCTCAAGCGCAGGTGGAGTGGGTTCTCCAAGGAAGCGCCAGAGTTTTTGCAACGTGTCACCGCGACGATCATTGCGGGTGAGGGCGATAGCCTCCCGGTGAGTGCTTTTCCTGTAGATGGAACTTGGCCCGTTGGCTCAAGTCGCTGGGAGAAACGAAATCTTGCTCACGAGATTCCGGTCTGGGATACCAACGTGTGTATCCAATGCAACAAGTGCGCCGCGATGTGCCCTCATGCTGCGATTCGGCCAGCCTATTTCTCAGCAGGTGTCTTGAAGGACGCCCCTCCAACATTCAAGTCAACGGCATTTAGGGGCGCCGAAGAAGGCATGGCATACAGCCTCCAGGTAGCCCCTGAAGACTGCACCGGATGTGCTCTATGCGTTGCCGTCTGCCCGGCGAAAGATCGTACGAACCCGCGAATGAAGGCCATCAATATGGCGCCACAGGCTCCGTTGCGCGCCGCCGAAGTCGACAACTACCAGTTCTTCCTCGACTTGCCGCGCCCCGATCGATCTGAAGTGAAATTCGATCTGAAGGGCTCTCAGTTCTTGGAACCACTCTTTGAATGCTCTGGCGCTTGCGCCGGTTGCGGTGAGACGCCATACATCAAACTACTCACTCAACTCTTTGGCGATCGGACGATGATTGCCAATGCCACCGGCTGCTCTTCGATTTACGGCGGTAACTTGCCGACGACGCCATATTCTGCGAATGCAGATGGTCGTGGGCCTGCTTGGTCGAATTCGCTGTTCGAGAACAATGCCGAGTTTGGCTATGGCATGCGACTCGCCGCAGACACCAGGCGTAAGCAAGCAGAGGAGCTTCTGCATCGCATGTCGTCCGATATCGATGCATCTTTGAGTGAGGAACTGCTGACCGGTGATCAATCAGACGAAGCCGGAATCGCGTTGCAAAGAAAGAGGGTGGAATCGTTGCGGGCCCAGATCGAAGGCATTGATTCGTCTGATGCCAGACGGCTGAACGCCTTGGCCGATGATTTCGTCAACCGCAGCGTGTGGATCGTTGGCGGTGACGGTTGGGCCTACGATATCGGCTACGGGGGCTTAGACCATGTCATAGCGAGTGACCTCGATGTCAACATTCTTGTCCTTGACACCGAAGTCTATTCCAACACGGGTGGTCAACAATCGAAGGCGACGCCGATTGGCGCGGCTGCGAAATATGCTTCTGCCGGTCGTGCATTGCAAAAGAAAGATCTGGGCATGATCGCCATGACCTACGGCAATGTTTACGTTGCTCAAGTAGCGATGGGTGCCAAGGACGCACAATGTGTCAGAGCGTTCCGTGAAGCGGAAGCTCACAAGGGGCCGTCCCTAATCATTGCCTACTCTCACTGCATCGCCCACGGCTACGACATGGTCAATGGTGCCGAACAGCAGAAACTTGCGACGAAGTCCGGGCAATGGTTGCTCTATCGTTACGACCCTTCACGAGTCGCTGCAGGTGAGCCGCCACTGAAGATGGACGTTGGTGCGCCGACGGCGACCATTAGGCAATACATGGAAGGGGAGGCTCGCTTCAGGATCACCGAGAAACTCGATCCAGAGCGCTTTCAGATGCTGATGAATTCCGCTACCGCAGCGGCTGCCCAACGGGCAGAAATCTATCGTCAACTCGCCGAAGTGCGAATGCCAAAGGCCAAAACGGCACCGGTTGGAGAAAACAAATGAGTATTGATCTGAGTACAACATGGTTGGGGTTAGAGCTTGATCATCCCCTGATTCCTGGCGCGTCTCCCATGTCTCTCGTCGTCGACAACGTCAAGCGTCTTGAAGACTATGGTGCTGGTGCCATCATCATGCCCTCGCTCTTTGAGGAGCAAATCGTTGGTGAAGAAATGGCGATGCGTGATGCTTTCGATTTCTCACAAAGTTTGAGCGCGGAGGCTGGAAGTTTCTTGCCAGATCCCGATGGCTACACGCTGGGGCCTCATGAGTACGTTGAGCACATCGCTCGTCTCAAGGAGCAAACAGAGGTGAAGATCATTGCTTCACTCAATGGTGCATCAGCGGGTGGTTGGATCGAATACGCCGAGATTATTGCCGAGGCGGGTGCCGACGCCCTTGAATTGAATGTCTATCGCGTCGTTACCAACCCAGAGGATACGTCTGCATCTGTCGAAGACGAAGTCGTCTCCATGGTGCGTGACGTCAAGCTGAAAACAAACCTGCCCTTGTCAGTTAAGATTTCTCCATTCTATTCCTCGGTGCCGAACCTGGCGTCTCGTCTAAAAGACGCGGGCACTGACGGGCTTGTCATCTTCAACCGATTCTTTGAACCGCACATGGACCCCGTCGAATTAGATATGACCTGCCGCCTCGAGCCATCCAATTCTAACATTCTTGGCATGAGGCTCCGTTGGTTGGGCATTCTTTATGGCGATCAAAGCCCTGATCTCTCAGTCACGGGTGGCGTGCATGCGCCCGTCGATGTGGTGAAGTCTGTCTTTGCTGGCGCGAGTTCGGTTCAGCTGGTTTCGGCCCTCATGATTGGTGGCGCTTCTTACCTCCAGGTTCTGAGGGAGGGTGTTGAGAACTGGCTCGAGGAGAACGAGTACGACAGTCTCATGAAAATGCGGGGAGCCATGAGTATCGATCGTTGTCCTCAACCCGCAGCTTATACGCGGGCGAATTATGTTCGCCTCTTACGCGGCTGGGCAGACCATTGGAGCCCGAAGTTCTAAGGGAAGATAAGTGAGTTCGAAACGCGCCGCCTGCCGCCGACGGGAGGCGGGCGCTTGGGACTACTTTTTGCCTTTGGAGGTGGTTTTCACCGAATTGGGGTGGGGCGAACCCAGTCCCAAAGCACGATGCAGGGAGATCAGGACTGACGCGACTTTCTCATAGAAGTTCGGTTCGTGAGTGACCAGGTAGAAGTTCGGGTGTTGTTCCCAGATCTTGAGTAGGCGGGCGTCAACAGCTCGGGCCTGGGCCGGAGTTTCTGTCCGGACGTTCGATTCGGTCTTGTAAGCGCCCCCTTCGTAGGCTGAGGTTTGTAAGAAGATCACAGCATCATACTTGCGATACTCAGCTTCGAGGGTTGTGCCCATCGCACCCAGGAATCGATCGAGACCACCTGGCCAATAAGCAGCGCCATCTAAAGTCCCGCGATCACAAATGTGGGTCTTGTCGGCGTGCATGATCTCATAGATGCCTTCCAGGTTTCGTTGAGCGGCGTAGATGGTCTGCTGCAGAAGGCGCTTGCCTGCTTCATCCTTGGGCCGCGGGAAGCCGGCCCTGAACAGAAGAGTAGCCATCTCCGGTAAGACAGCGACTTCGTCCTCTAATTGCCTTCGCAGCACTTCACATACGGCCGTTTTGCCAGCAGCCGGTCCACCGGTCAGAACGACACGTCGACTGAGCGGGCGTGAGCTTGTTTTCGATTTGTCCTTCGGCATCTGGGGTCACCTTCTTGATTCAGTCAGAATGTTCAATCCAAGTCATCGCCAGCCAGCGGGAACATTGCAAAACTTGTGCCAATCCTGCCCCTGTCAAGGTGGGATCATGTTACAAAAGGGCGGCTTGACCCTGACCTGAAGCACTGGAACGACCATGAAACGAATTGTCATTTGGCTTGTCATCATCAGCGTTCTCGCGTTTGTAGCTTACAACTTTCTATTCCGCCCGCGGGAGGTTGTTGCATTTCGTTCTACGGTAGGCCCTATTG
>JBLINQ010000068.1:0-24921 GCA_047639315.1 Planctomycetota bacterium | reverse complement strand
TTGGCGATGCCGTGAGCCAGATCGGCAATCATGGCAATCTGATCAGATTCGGTGGCGACGAAGCGTCGATCCGATTTCGAGCCAGTCATCGACATCGTGCCTTCGACCTGGGCGTGCCAAGACATGGTGTCAGGTGATGCCTTACGTTTCTTCATGTAGGCAGCAGAGAACTCGACCGGTGAGACCCAGGTGCCCAAGAAATCGCAACCAATGCCAACCACGACATCGGCCTTGTCAAAGTGGTAGTGAGGCACCGCGCGTACGCCAAATGACAGCTCGTGAGCGTCAGCGATTGCTGAGCAGCTTTGCTCGTCGTATTGCACGTGCTTAGTGCCGGGGAACTTCACCGAGAAGTCACGAATCATCTGGGCTGTCGACGGACTTGTTACCGATGATGTGAGAAGACAAACCTGGCCCAACGCCAACTGCGCCTTCATGGCTTCATCAATGGCAGGCCAAGTGGCATCCTTGCCCGAAAGTTTGGGGTTCTTGTGACGTTTCGAATCGTAGAGTCCGAGAAGGCCAGCTTGGCCAACTGAACAGAGACCACCGCCAGAGATCGGATGACTCCGATCCATTGGCCCCCCTGCCCCACGAAAACCCTCCAGCTTGATTGGACGACCATCGCGGTTCTTCACCATCAAGCCGCAACCAGCATCACAGCCAGCGCAAGTCGAAGCGTAATAGTAGGCGCGACCAGGCACGACTTCTTCGGCGGGAACAAGGAAAGGAATCGCTTTCTTGATCGGCGCAGGGCTACAACCAGCGAGAACCACCGTTGCACCACCAAAGCCTGCCGCCCTCAAAAAGGACCGACGTGACCAAGCAGCTTTGTCATCTGAACGTTCAGGTTGTGGGCCTACTTGGTCGGTCGACTTGAGGTCTTCAAGCGACATCCAGTAGGATTCATTGTTGGAAGGCGTCATTGCCTCCTCCTTCAATCAGTAGTGGCATCCAGCACAATCGGTCGAGGCATAGAGCGAATGGTCAGTGCCAAGGCCGTTCTCATTTACGTCACGGTGACAGTTCACACAGAAGCCCATGGAAAGGTGCCGCACCTGCCGGATGCGGTCCATCGTGGAGACTGGGCCATGACACGCGGTACAATCGACCCCCGATGTCACATGTCTTCCATGATTGAAGTAGGTGAAGTCAGGTAGGTCGTAGACCTTCACCCACTCAATGCCAGGGGCCTTCTTTTTGGGATCTCTCTTCAATTCCTTATCAAGGCCAAGAGCGTCGTAGATCTTTCTGATCTCCGGCGACACGACCTTGCGTGGCGGACGCCCTTCGGCGTCTGCCGCAGCAGATTCGGCCCTCACCTCTTCCCATCGAGCCGACACAGTCTTGTGGCAATTCATGCAGATCCCCACCGCAGGAATGCCAGCGTGTCGACTCTTCTCCACGCCCGTATGGCAATAGCGACAGTCCATCTGCAACTCGCCAGCATGGATGCGGTGAGAGAAGGCAATCGGTTGTTCTGGGGCATATCCGTTGTCGTTGTTCGGCAGCTGAATATCAGAAGAGGCGATAATCACCGCGCCACTCATGAGGCAGGACACAACAAAGAAAATCCATATCGTTTGCTTCGTCATCATTGACCTCGCTTAACACTTGATCTCTGCATTTCGCCGAGCATAGAACCACCAGTTCACAAAGAGGCAGCTCAGGTAATAGACCGCAAACCCATACAAGGCGTATTCGGGCGTTCCGTTCTTGATCTGAGTCGCAAAGATCTTGGGAATGAGATAGGCACCGTAGGCAGCAATGGCAGAGGTCCAACCAAGGACCGGCCCGGCCTGGGCTTTCGAGAAGATCATAGGAATCATGCGAAAGGTTGATCCATTGCCAATCCCTGTGGTCGCAAAGAGGAGAACGAAGATCAGCAAGAAGGGAATAAAGAATTGCTCAGGATGAGGAGACTGGCTGGCTTGGGCCACATAGTATCCTGCGCCAATCGTGGCGCCGATCATCACGATCGTATCCCAGTGGGTCACACGCGCCCCACCAAACTTGTCAGACAGCCATCCCCCCAAAGGGCGGATAAGCGCACCGACTCCCGCACCGATCCAGATATATGTAGAGCTCACTGGAGCATCGGGGTTGTTGATCGCCATCGCTAAGGGCGAACCATCTTCGCCAACACGAATCACACCAAAGACGTCATCGATGAGTTTCGGAAATGCGTTGGCATAACCAATGAAAGAGCCAAAGGTCATGGTGTAGAGCCACGTCATGACCCAGTTGTGCTTGTTGTTGAAGATCTCGAACTGTTCGTCGAGTTTGTCTTTTGTTGACTTGGGCGTGAGTTTCTTCATGCCAAACATGGTCACCAGTACGGCAACGAGCAAAACAATGAACGTCTTCAGCAAGTCGGGGAATCCGCCCCAGGGAATCACTAAGAGCGTGATGGCAATACCGGCACCAAAGAACCCGATAATCGTAAGCCAAAGGTACTTGCCAATGGCGACCGGAGTCGGACCGCAATCATGCTCGGGCATATTGTGCATGAAGAAGAAAGCCAGCACGCCACAAACGGCCAATATTGGAATCCAAACGATGCCAGCATTCTGAATCCAAATTTGGTTCTCACCCACGGCGTAGGGGTCGCCGCCCAAGCCGCCAAAAGCACCAAACGTGATAATCCATGGCAAAAGGAACTGCATCACACTGACACCGAGGTTGCCCAAGCCAGCGTTCAACCCGAGCGACAAACCTTGCATGCGCTTGGGAAAGAAGAAGCTGATGTTGGACATCGAGGAGGCGAATGCCCCACCACCAACGCCTGAGAGCGCAGCCAAGATCACGAACGTCAGAAAACCTGTGTTCGGATCTTGAAGGGCATAACCCGCACCGATCGCTGGGATCAAGAGCATGATCGTAGTCATAAACTTGACGTTGCGGCCACCGCAAAGGGCAATCATGAACGAATTAGGAATTCTCAGCGTGGCGCCAGCCAGTCCCGCGACAGCCGGCAGTGTAAACATCAACGACCGGTAGCCATCACCGTCAAACGGTTGGCCATCGTTATTAAAGGTAAAGTTGAAAACCTCAAGATTGGCGAAATGCGCCTTCTGAATGAACTTCGCGACCATACCCCAGTAGAGCCACACGGCAAATCCGCACAGGAGGTTCGGTATCGAGATCCACAGGTTTTGGTTTGCAACCTTCTTTCCAGTCGATTGCCAGAAACTCTCGTCTTCGACATCCCAGCGAACGAGTTTTCGGCCTTCACTGATCTTCTTGTCGGTCATTGGTTTCCTCCTGCAGGTGCAGGCTCCTTGTTTGAGTGCCGGTCTTCGAACTCATGCGCTAGTTCGGGTGCTCGGCGTTTCATCATCTTGCGAATGACAAGATGCATCCAAACGAGACAAGCGAGGGTGACGACGAAGAAGAACATCCAACAAGTCGTCCACAGACCGGTGCCCTTGAGCATGTAGCCGAAGATAATCGGACACACGAAGCCGCCGAGGCCGCCAAGAACGCCGACCATGCCGCCAACAACGCCCACTTCATCTGGGAAGTAATCTGGAATGTGTTTGTAAACCGCGGCTTTACCGATGCCCATCATGATGCCCACGACGAACACGAGGGCCGTGAAGATCCAAACGTTCGATTGGAAATAGATGTGGGTAATGCCACGCGCTATGAGTTGTTTCTTGGCAACTTCATCCCCCACCTCAACGGCGGGTTCTTGCCACGCATTACCAGTCGGAAAGATCATGAACGATTCATCATCCGTCTTCGTGGATTCCGCAGGCTTCGCAATCAGTGCGTATTTCTTGTCGCCAACTGAAATCGAATTTTCGGTGATGGCCGTGACGGTCCCGCCGCGCATCGCCATGACGCCAGCGCCCGGAGACTCAATGTCCATCTTCGGGACAATCAGGAGAGCCGAACAAATACAGCAGAGCCCTAAGACCCAATACATCACACTACGGGCGCCAATCTTGTCAGACATCCAGCCGCCCAAAGCACGAATGACGCCAGAAGGCAAAGTGAATATCGAGGCCATCAAACCAGCTGTCGCAACACTCATGGCATAAGTATTGACGTAGTAAGGGATGAGCCATTGAGCCAGTGCGACAAAGCCACCAAACACAAAGAAGTAATAGAAACCAAAACGCCACACGCGAATATGACGGAGTGGAGCCAATCGTTGACGCAACGTCTGATTGCCCGTGTCAGGCTTGCGCTCAATCGTGGTGAACCAAAACACAATGGCCGTCACGATCAGAACTGCGGCATAGACCTTAGGCAACGTACGCCACCCTTCGATGTTAGCCCCACCGTCAGTAAACGCTCTGAGCATCGAGGGCGCGCACATACTGGTGATCGCAGCCCCAGCATTGCCGGCGCCAAAGATGCCCAAAGCTGTACCTTGACGTTGTTTGGTGAACCACACGGAGGTGTAAGCAATACCGACGGCAAACGAGGCGCCGGCGAGCCCGAAACCCAAACCACAGAGCATGAACGTAAGATAGCTATCAGCATAGCCGACGAGATAGAGTGGAATCGCCGACAGGATCATGACCGCGGTATAAATTTTTCGGCCGCCATACTTGTCGGTCAAGACACCAACTGGCAGCCGGGTCACGGCACCAGTCAAGACTGGAATGCCGATCAGCCACCCCATGGCCGCTTTGTCCCATTGATAGACGTTGTTCTCAACCAGGAAGGTGATGAGAACACCATTCATCATCCAACATGCAAAACATATGGTGAATGCCAGCGTGTTCATGATCAGGACACGAACTGAACCCGAAGATTCTTTCATCGTTCAAGCCTTTTCTTTGGATTTCCGTACCAACGAACGACTTGTGTCCGGCGCCAGAGATATGGATTCGGGACGACAAGAATATGGACGAGCCTGGTGAACGGGAAGAGCGCGATGAGGGCAAAAGCCGAAACCATGTGGGCTTTCACCATCCACGGTAACGGCGCGATGTAGGACAAGTCCGGCGCAAATTTGACCAGCGACCAAAGGTAAGGCGAGGCGTTGGATGCAAACCAAGCTGACCCCCACCTGGAGAAGATCGCAATGTGCACACCGGATGCAAATTGGGCCAAGAGAATGGCATAGAGCGTCCAGTCTGCTGCCGTGGTCACACGTCGTACACTCAGGCTTCGGAAGCGTCTGACGATGACGTTGATAAAACCAACGAGCGTCAGAATGCCAAAAATCAAAGCCGTCACTTCAAGTACGTAGAGCCGAAGCGGGGTCGCATTCCAAGCGATTACGCTGCGCGGAATCAAGAAGCCAATAATGTGTCCAACGATAATGACTAAGACACCATAGTGAAATGGAACCATGCCCCAGAAGTGGTGTTTGTTCTCAAGAAACTGTGACGACAAACTGGAGTAGGTAAAAGTCTGACTGCGGTAACGTTGAATCGTCACCAAGAAGAACACAACAAAGGCGAGATAAGGAAAAATCACGAAGAGGATGTTATCCAGATCGGCCATGAAATTTTCGCTAGGCATGACTTTGCTCCGACTGGGCCGTAACAACGTGGTCGATAGCGGCGGGGACATAGGAGAGCAGTGAGAAATAAGGGCCATCGTTGTCGCTGAAACCTTCGAGCATCTTGGTGATGGCAGGAATCAAGAAGCCGATTGCCAGGTCGCGCCTGGTGTCGTCATTGGCCTGGCCAAAGAGTCGCAACATCTGCGGCAAATGATCACCAAGCTCTTTCGAAGGTGGGACCCCGTGCGACGCTAGGGCCTTACTGACTTTGATGAGGAAACCGCCACGGTCATAAGTCTCACCAAATATCTGCCAACCGACTTCGAGACTACAAACTGGGTTGATGTCGAAAGTCCGGGTGTAGAGTTCTTCCAAAGCGTAGATGTCTAGTTCACGTGCTGCGGCAAAGTAGGCGCTCAGTTTCTCCGTCGACGACTCATCGAATTCGCTAAGGCACGCTTCGATCTGATCGAGACGTGAAGAGAATTCGCCCTCGGGATACTCAAGCAGGACGGCAAGACCATTGAATGCATGTTGCGTTTTCATGTTACAGACCTCGTTTCGGACCACTCAGGAATCCGAATCCAGCTTCTTGCTTTTCTTCATGAGGGTCTTTCAACATCTCCATGGCTTCTTCGCGATGCATCGGAGGAATCACGAATCGATCATCGAAGGTGCAAAGCGCTGTCATGCGGTAGATCTCGTCGGCTTGTTCCGGAGAGCAACCGGCCTCACTGAGCATCTGCTCCGCGACTTCCATTTCGATATCACCAACGGTGATGGCCCGCCGATACATCCGGATTGCCATCTGCTTGCGAAGACCAACTTTGAGGAAACCTTGATTGCCAGCACCGAAGATATTGGCCAAGAACTCGAGAGGAATTCGTGCCTTATCAATGCTGTGGAACAGGCTGTCAGAAGAATTCTTGATGCCGCCTGCAGTTTGTTGCGACATGACAGGAAGAAGAGGCGGCACATAGAAGAGCATTGGCAAGGTGCGATACTCGATGTGCGGTGGGAGAGCTATGCCCCACTCTTTCACGAATTTGTAGACTGGTGACTTCTGGGCACTCTCAATCACAGAGTCGTGAATGCCGTTCTTACGGGCTTCGGCGATGACCTTCGGATCGTGCGGATTGAGGATCATATCGCGCTGGCCTTGGATCAGCTCTTCCTTCGGCAGACTGGCGACCTTTTCGAGCTGGTCTGCGTCATAGAGCAATACGCCCAGATAGCGAATGCGACCAACACATGAGTGGAAGCAAGCCGGAGCTTGTCCTGTTTCAAGGCGTGGGTAACAAAGGATGCACTTCTCAGACTTGCCGGTCTGCCAGTTGTAGTAGGTCTTCTTGTATGGGCACGCCGCGATGCATGCGCGCCAGGCGCGGCAACGATTCTGATCGATCAAGACGATTCCGTCTTCGCCACGCTTATAAAGCGCACCTGAAGGACAAGAAGCGACACACGAAGGATTGAGGCAATGATTGCAAATCCGTGGGAAGTAGAACATCACCATACGTTCGATGGCAAACAGCTGCTCACGTTGCTCTTCGGTCAGCGCCTCAAGGTTAGGGTCGTTCTCGGCGTAAACAGGCGAGCCACTGAGATCGTCATCGAAATTGGGACCGGCCTCGATTTCCATTGGCTCGCCAGTAATCATCGAGATTGGACGAGCAGTCGGCTGATCATCGCCTTCCGGCGCATTGAACAAGTCTTCGTACTTGTAAGTCCAAGGCTCGTAGTATTCGTCGAGGCTAGGCTGGTTCGGGTTATGGAACATGTTGAAGATTGACTTCTTCTTGTCCATCGACCGTAGCTTCAGCTTGCCGTTCTCGTCGCGAAGCCAGCCACCCTTGTAGGCGTCTTGGTCTTCCCAGCGAGTCGGAAAGCCGGTACCAGGCTTGGTCTCGACGTTATTCCACCACATGTATTCCGACCCTTTGCGGTCGGTCCAAATGTTCTTGCACGCAATACTGCAGGTGTGGCAACCGATACACTTGTCCAGATGAAAAACCATTGAAATTTGTGATCTGACGTCCATGGGATTTCCTTGCTTCAGTAAACCAGTTTCGTGAGTTTGCGAACGTAAATGTGGGTATCTCTATTGCAACCCGTAGGGCCCCAATAGTTGAAGTGGTATGTAAACTGCCCATACCCACCGATCATGAGATTCGGCTTTAGCCGGGTTCGAATGAGACTGTTGTGACCACCGGCGCGCTTGAAGTTGCGAATCGGTGACTTAGGAACTCCCAAGGTCCGTTCCGGTGAGTGATAGATGAAGCACACGCCAGAAGGAATCCGAACACTGACATTGGCTCTGGTCACCACGACACCGTGATCGTTGTGTACTTCAACCCAATCGTTGTCTTCAATGTCTAAGGACGCGGCGTCCTTGTCGTTAATCCAGAACGGCTCACAACCACGACTAAGTGTCGTCATGCGCTGATTGTCACCGTAGGTCGAGTGGATGTGCCACTTCCCATGAGGCGTCAAGTAGTTGAGCATGAGGGTTGGCCCAGCCTTCTCACTGACAACCAAGTCAGAGAATTGCTCTGGAGTTGGCCTTGGCTTGTAAGTCGGCAGGTTCTCACCAAACTTGATGTAGCTTGGATGGTCCAAGTAAAGATGCTGCCGACCGGTCAAGGTGCGGAACGGAACCAGGCGTTCAATGTTGTAGGTGTACGGCGCATAAGGGCGCCCATTCTCTGACAAGCCTGACCACATCGGGCTGTTGATTAAGCGCCGTGGCTGAGCCTGAAGATCTTTGAACTTCGTCCTGACACCACGATTGTTCTCGCCCAGGTCACGCAAGCGCAGCCCAGTCTTCTTCTCCATGTTCTTATAGGAACGGTACGCCAGCTCACCATTTGTAACGGTGGCGAATTGCAGCACGATATTAGCTGCTGACTGGGCCTCGCTGATGTCGGGATAGGTCTCCCCATTCCAAGTCACCACAGCTCCATCCTTGAGTCGCGCCTCGTAGATGTCTTTGACGTCATAGTGAGTGCCATGAGCGCCAAGCCCGTTCTTCGGAATGTTTGGACCGTAGGAGATGAACTGCTTGTAAAGGTTCTTGTAGTCACGCTCGACAACAGCGACATTCGGCATGGTCTTGCCACTGATCGCTTCATCCTCGCCACCCACCCAATTCGGAATATGCGTTTGGGCCATCTCGGCTGGAGTGTCGTGTAATAGAGGTGATACGACGACGTCTTTCACAGGCTTCGGATAGTGCACTTCAGCAAGTTCCGAGAACTTCTTGGCGATCTCCTTGAAGATGTTCCAATCACTTTTTGATTCCCAACATGGAGGCACGGCTTCAGACAGAGGGTGAATGAAACTGTGCATGTCGGTCGTGTTGAGGTCGTCCTTTTCGTACCACGTTGCCGCTGGCAAGATGATGTCGGAGTAGAGAGCCGAGGTATCCATGCGGAAGTTAAGATCAATGACGAGGTCCATTTTCCCTTCAGGGGCAACATCGCGCCATTGAACTTCACTGACCGAATCCTTGGCGACCTGGTCATCAGCAATGACATTGGTGTGTGTGCCGAGGTAATGCTTGAGGAAGTACTCGTGTCCCTTCGCACTCGACATCAAGGCGTTCCCACGCCAGATGAAAAACACGCGAGGCCAGTTTTCAGGAGCATCAGGATCTTCGATCGAGAATTTGAGCTCTCTTGACTTCATCTTTTCGATGACCCATTCGCGAATCTCAGCATCGGTACTGGCGCCGTCTTCTTTGGCTTCTTCAACGAGTTTGAGCGGGTTGGTGCCAAACTGAGGGAAGAACGGCAGCCAACCATTTTGGACGGCCTTTACGTTCGCATCGATCGTATGTTCAACAAGCCCACCACCGCCTCGAACGTCCTCAGGGACGGTCATGTAGTCGCGATAGCTCTTTTCGTATCGCCATTGATTCGAGTGCACGTAATGCCAACTCGGCGCGTTTTGCAGCCGGGATGGTCCGTACCAATCTTTTCCCAAAGCGATCGACGACCATGATTCCATGGGCGCCAATTTCTCTTGGCCAACATAGTGAGCCAGGCCACCGCCGTTGCGTCCAACACAACCACAGAATATGAGTGCGTGAATCGCAGCACGATAAGTGAGATTAGCGTGGTACCAGTGATTGATACCGGCACCGATGATGACCATGCACTTGCCATTGGTCTTTTCAGCGGTCACGCCCCACTCACGAGCAAACTTGATCAGGGTTGCCCGGTCAATTCCGGTGTAAATCTCTGACCATGCTGGCGTATAAACCAATGTCTCATCGTCGTAGTCAGCTGGGTATTGGCCTTCGAGACCTCGAGGAACGCCATACTGAGCCATCAGAAGATCGTAGGCCGTCGTGACTTTCACTGGCCCTTGAGGAGTCTCGATGATGCGCACAGGAACGTGACGCATGATTTCGCCACCATTGCCAAAGTCATCAAACATGACCGGGATAGTCTTGTCGTGCTCATCAAGAAAAGTAAGCTCGGGATCGATCTTGCCGCCATCGATGGCGTCTTCCATCTTGAGGTTCCACTTGCCCTCTTCCTTGCCCCAACGATGACCAACGCTGCCAAGTGGCATCCGTGGACGCGACTCGAGCTTATCCCAGATCACGAACTTCCAATCGCCGTTCTCAACGTCATGCATGCCATCAACACGATTGGCACGTAGAAGTTGGCCGGCGCGATACTTGCCCTCGTCGTCTTCAAGTTCCACAAGGAATGCGGAGTCGGTGTATTGCTTGGTGTAATTGATGAAGTAGGGAATTTGCTGTTCGTGATGAAATTCCTTCAACAGGACATGGTTCACAGCCATCCACCAAGCGCCATCTTGGCCGGCATTAACGGCAATCCATTCATCAGCAAGTTTAGCGACCTGATTGAAATCAGGAGCAAAGACAACCATCTTCGAACCGTTGTGGCGCGCTTCGGCCACGAAATGACAATCAGGGGTGCGTGTCATGTTGAGGTTGGCACCTGTGACGGCCAACATTTTTGCGTTGTACCAGTCAGCAGATTCGTTGACGTCAGTCTGCTCACCCCAAACTTCTGGTGAGGCATTCGGCAGGTCGCAATACCAGTCGTAGAATGACAACGATATGCCACCCATGAGTTGCAACATGCGGCTACCAGCTGCATAGCTCAACATGCTCATGGCAGGGATCGGCGAGAAACCAGCAATACGGTCTGGCCCGTGCTCTTTAGTCGTGTGGATGTTTGCTGCGGCAATGATCTCTAAGGCCGTATCCCAATCGAGCCGACGCAAACCGCCCTTGCCCCGGGCGCGTTGCCAGCGACGCCGTTTCTCAGGATCGGAAACCAGCGACTTCCAGGCAGCAACTGGGTCATCGTGCTCTTTTCTGGCTTCGCGCCATAGATCGATGAGAGCGCCTCGAATGTACGGATACTTCACTCGCAGCGGACTATAGAGATACCAAGAATAGGAAATGCCGCGTTGGCAACCGCGGGGTTCATAGGGCGGAATTTCTGGTTCGAGCACAGGATAGTCGACGGCCTGCATTTCCCAGGTGACGATGCCCTCTTTCACATGAATGTCCCAGGAACAACCGCCCGTGCAGTTCACACCATGAGTTGAACGAACGACTTTATCGTACTGGTGGCGATTGCGGTAAAACTCTTCCCACGACCTTTCAGTCGGGTCATAAACGTCTTTGATCCATGTGTTGTCATGGTCGTTTGAGCCTGTGCCATCTTTAATCATCGTTTTCCTTTCGCCAGCTTGCTGCGCACGCCTGTGAACCGACGACGCCAGATCACATCACATAGAAGAAGCGCTACGACCGCCCCAATCACGCCCAGAACCAGAAATTCAATGGTTCCTACCGATGCTGAAGCTGCAGGGTCTTTTGCGGTATCTTTGAGATAGGCCAGGAGCGGAAGAATCTCTTCCTTGTCGATGGGCATGTCGCGGTAGACAGGAGCCATCGTTTCGGTTGGAGGACTGGCGAGCCACGCCCCCATCGCCTTGCGACCATTCAATCGCGAATAGGCGTGAGAAAGATCCGGGCCAAGCAGTCCGCCGCCCAACCCAGAGAGGCCACTAATACCGTGGCACGACGTGCATGCCGGTCCACCGTTGGTGAGTCGTTTCTCGCCAGTGAATAACGCTCGGCCAACTTTGATGTCCTCATCCGTCAATGCCCGATCAGAAATATCCACACCGGCAAACTGTGACCGAGTGAGTTTCGATTCGGCAATGATGAGGTTGAGAAGGCGGTTGGCTCGATCCTGCGTCATCCCTGCCACCTTGGGCATCGGAACATTGTTGGATTCGGCCAAGAGCTTCTTGGCGTACGCATCACCGCTGGCAAGAACACCAGATGGATCGACGATGAATCGCACCAACCAATCACGACCCTTGCGCGATTCGACATCCTTGAGGTCAGGCCCCGTGAGACGTCCACCGCCGATGGTGTGGCAGCTGAAACAATTCTGCTTGAAGAAATCTGCGGTCTCTTGCCCATTTGCTGGGCTGACAGGCATGACCAATATGCCAAGGAAAAGGAGACCGACGGTTAGATTGAGTTTGCTCTGATTCACGACATACCTCGCGATTCTGTTTGATACCGCTAAGGAGGAAGCAGATGGCGTACCGCATTGGCCGCCGGCACGGCGGAAAACATAAGTCAAATGAAATAAGAACTTTATGCGCATCGAAGGAGAGTCACGAAGCTCCCCTCAGACTCCCAGTGCCAACTCTGGTTTGCAGGAGTTTGGAGAATAGATTGCTATGTCGTGGAGGCCATTGGAGTTAGGCACTGCATCCACAAGGATGCAGTCGTTTGCAACCTAATGCTGAATGATGCGGGTACTGGGACTGCCGTCGCGCATAGGACCGAACAAGGTCAAGCGGATATGGAAGGGCCTTAATCGTCGGCGAATAGATCTCGATCAATGTGCAAGCTTCTCATGATCTTCTGGAAGCCTGCTCGCGTGAGTCCGCAAGCATCCGCGGCATGAGAAACATTGCCCTTGTTCGATCTTAAGGCGTCTTCGACAAATCGCCTTTGGAAATTAGAGATCGCTAAGCGCTTCCCTGACTCATAGCTGAGGTCGACAGATTCAGTTGCGTTGGTGTCGAAATGGTGAGCCTCGAGAACTGGGCCAGTGCTCGCAACGAGTGCGCGAATCACGACGTTTTCTAACTGCCTCACATTGCCTGGCCATGAATGAAGTCGGAGAAGTCGCTCGGCCTCTGGGTCGATTGTTGGCACTTCAGCGCCCTCCCCGCGACAATCTGGAGTGAGGCGCGAAACGAATAGCTTGGCCAAGGCACTGACATCTTCAGGGCGTTCGCGCAGAGGTGGAACCACTAAGTGCAAAACGCGAATTCGGTAGAGCAAATCGTCACGAAATTCTTCGCGTAAGACCATCTCGTCCAAACTTCTATTGGTCGCAGCTAAAAGACGGAAATCGACTGGGACATCTGAGTCTGCGCCCAAAGGTCGGACAGCTTTGTTCTGTAAGACACGCAGTAGCTTGCCTTGAAATGCCGTCGACATCGATGAAATCTCATCAAGGAAGACGGTTCCTCCGCGTGCGCTTACGAAGAGTCCTTCTCGATCATGATCGGCCCCAGTGAATGCGCCTGCTCGGTGCCCAAACAACTCTGATTCCAAAAGAGTGTCTGGAAGTGCCGCGCAGTTCACGGGCAAGAACGCCGTCTCTTCAATCGAACTCTGAACATGAATCTCACGAGCGACCAGTTCCTTGCCGGTTCCGGTCTCTCCTTCAATGAGAATTGGCAGACGCGTTTTGGCGATCTGATCAATCCTCGACATGACCTCGACCATTTTGGGATCAACAGCGACGATCGTCCTATCCGCAGTGCTGACCGGCCTTACGCACGCACGCCGGCGTTTGCCGATGAGTCGAAGAATCCGGAGTATCTGATGGTTGTCGAACGGTTTGGTGATGAAGTGAGAAGCGCCGGCAGCCATACAAGAAACCGCAAGCTCAATCGTGCCGAAGCCCGTCATGATGAGCACATCAGCACCAAGCTCTTCTTTCTTGACCGCATCTAAAAGTTCAATCCCTGAGAGTTTGGGCATTCGGATATCAGAAACAACGATGTCGATATCGCCCTTGCGTAGCAGTTCGAGAGCACGCGCTCCATCAGGCGCCGTCGAGACGTCGGCATTGAGCGTCGACACCAGTTTCTCAAGCCCGCGGCGAACGTCGGCTTCGTCATCGACGACAAGAACTTTCAAGCCCCGCAAATCGAGTGTGCTGTCGTTGTTCTCTTTCATGGATGTCATGAGTTTGTTCTTTCCGCTTCTGCCGCATTACCGAATGCCTCAGCTTTCGATGCCAGGGGGAGTCGAATCTGAAATGAGGTGCCATTGGCGGAAGAAGTTTCAATCGACAAACCGCCGCCATGTTCCTCAATTGTCCGCCGAGCGGTTGGCAGCCCGAGCCCCGTTCCCTTCCCAAGACTTTTCGTGGTGAAGAAGGGCTCAAAGACCTGGTCGAGAATGTCATCAGGTATGCCAGGCCCATTGTCGTTGACGTCAACGAAGGCCTCATTGTTGTTGACTGAAACGACGAATTCGACCGCTCCTTGGCCGTCAATCGCCTGGACGGCATTCATTGCTAAGTTCGTCAAGACTTGGCGTAGCTTCGTTTCGTCGCCAAGAATGAGTGCTTCTTTTTCTGCCCGTTCGACCTTCAATGAAACACCAGAGGCCTTTGCCAAAGGTTCGATAAAGCGCGCAGCATCTTCAGCAATATCGCGCAAATCGAATTCACAAACCTCGCTCGCTGAGCCACGAACGTTTTCGAGCAAGTCACGAATCGCGCGAGAACACGCGCTGGTGTTTCTCTTAATCACCTCGACGTGTTCGTGATACTCAGACTCCCTGGGTAGTTCATCCGAAAGCATCTGGGCATACATCGATATCGAAGCCAAAGGGTTGTTGATCTCGTGAGCGACAACAGCGGTCAACTCGCCAACCACTGCCATTCGCTCGTGAAATGCCTGGCGTTCAGACATTTCCAATCGTTCGGTGATGTCGCGACTCACGAGGAGGCGACCACCAACGGCACCGCCAGCCGGTAAATCCGTTGCATGAACTTCGTGGATACGACCATCGATTTCGACTTCACAACGATTCGGCCCGCTACCATTGACGCTGAGACATTGAGCGCAGTCTCTTTTGCCACAGGTGCGCTTTGAAGCGGCCTCTTTACCCCCAGTAAGAAGATTCTTGAGAGGCGTTGCTGCCGCGTTCGACAGCAAGACTTCACCCTCACTGGAAAGTAGACAAAGCCCATCACGCATGGATGCCACCACTGCAGCTAGTTCGTTGCGGTTCTTCTCTAACTCTTGTGTCCGCGCTTCCACGGCTTCGGCCATAGCATTGAAGGATGCCCCCACCACACCAATTTCGTCCAGAGATCGGATCTTGACTCGAATGCCCGACTCACCAGCTGCAATCTGCTCAGACGCCGATCTAAGATGATTCAAAGGCATAACAATGAAATGGACGATTGCGAAAATTGCAATGAATGCCACCGTCATGATCACCAGGGCGGTGCCAAGGTAGCGGCTTTCAAGACTTCGTAGTGGTGCCATCGCTTCGTCGGAATCGACATCCACGCGTACCGTCCAACCGTTGGCTCCAATTTCGCGCGCCTTTGACTCAAACACCAAGTCACGCTTGACACGTTCAGCATCGGACCGCGTCAGAAATCGAACTTTAGGGGCTAAGGCCGGTATTGCCTCATGGTCTTCCAAGAGGAGTTCATTGCCAAGTTGGTCAGAAACGACAAGCCGTCTCGAACTGAGGACCTTCGATTTATCACTGGCGTTCGCAACAGCAGCAAAGAACTTACGAGCGTGAATCTGCATGATGAGAAAACCAATATGCCGTCCACCACTAAGACTTTGGATCGGCGTGCTGATTGTGAACGATGGCTCGTTGAAACTCTCGCGTGGTTCGATGAAGGCTCCCACGACCGATGCATCACGCTCGAGAAACTTCCTCGATGCTTCGGAATCAGATTTCAGCTCGGGACCGGTTGAAACAACGAGTTCTTCATTGGCATCCACAATGGCCGCACCGATAAAAGAGGCGACCAGGGGCAGCTTGTTCGTTTCAAGGTGCTTCCGCAGGGAGTCACCAAGTGCAGCATCGGGAGCAGCAATGAACCGTTCGAGTTGACCGCGAATCAGGCCATCAGATGCAAAATCTTCAACACGGCGACGCAACAAATCACGGCGAGCCTGAATCGCACTTGAAGGAAGTTCGGCCTCGGCAGCGAGCCGGGCCACAACTTGTTCGTGAAGGAGTTTGCGCGCGAACTGTGAAATGAGGACACCGCCAATCACGATAGCGACGAGGTAGACGATGAGAAACGTGAGCGGCAGCTTGTACTTGATGGGCAAGCGTGCCAAAGGATCATGCATCACTATCCTCCTCTTCACGTGGACGGTTGAGTCTTAGAGGTCACTCCTCAGTAACGTCCAAGATATCGTTGACCCAGCAGAATGAAGCCACGGTTGACGGCATTCCCAAAGTCGCAGGCAGCAACGCGACGACTTGCTCAATCTCTTCTTTAGTGATGCCAATCTTGAGGGCCTTTCGAACGCCCGCATGAACTTGGCCTTCCCGCATTGCCCCCATTGCCATACCAAGCTTAATCAGCCTTAGAGTCTTGGCATCAAGGGGTCCTTCGTCGCCAGCACAATGAATCAGATTCCATGCATCTTCGAGTGTAGGATACCGTTTGACGAATCGTTCATAGGCGGCTGGTGGATGGTCATTGGTGGGCATGAGTTCCTCCTCATGATGGAATTATCGATAGCCAAGTCGACTTGGATGCTGGGCAAAGGAAGCAAACGCCGTTCCGGTGCCTGAAATGAGCGTCGGAATGCACCAAACTTGCCGAATCGTGTCTTCGGCACTCATCATGATACAATTTGATATGCATGGCGTGTTCGCACGGTGGTTCATTCCACGCATCATGCAGGATATCCCCCACCATAAGCGGCACGATTTGCTTCAGGCAACGCGCATCCTATGTCGATGGCAGATACTCACGTTAATGGCGCACCAAGAACAACTTAGCCGCACATGCCGGGCTGAAAACACACACTCAAGGGTCAACCATGAGACTTAAAACAATAATCTGCCTTCTTGTTGCCATCTGCTCATCGATCCCGGTATTTGGTCAAGACAGCATCTATCGTTTTTATGGCACTTCGTATCAGGGTTTCCTCCGCGAAGTCGCTGCTGGTGGCAATCTCGACGATGACGGCATTCCTGATTTCATTCTTAGTGAGGTCTTCGCGACCGTTTTCGGGACTCAAAATACAGGGCGCATCTCCGCCTATTCAGGACGAACCGGAACGTTGCTCTATTTCTTGAGTGGTGTGCCCGGACAGAATCACAAGTTTGGTCATGAGCTCGACTTCATTGGTGACATCAATGGTGATGGCCGGACAGACTTTATCGCCTCAGATCCGTTTGCGTCGTTCAATGGAATTGAATCTGGTCGAGTGACAGTTCACTCTGGTGTTGATGGTGCCGTTCTGTTTACCTACGACGGTAACCCCGATCTTGACTTTGACGGCTCTGGAGACTTCTTAGGCTTCGCCATTTCAGGTGCCGGTGACGCCAACAATGACGGGACCCCCGACTTCATGTATGGACGCCCGGGCAACTACATTGCCGGAGGAGCCTGTTCGGCAGCGAATGATTCGGGGGAAGTTGTTGTTCGCTCTGGTGTCGACGGCACGGTGATTTTTAATATCACTGGGCAACCATTCTGCCGCACATTGGGTTTTAGTCTCGATGGTGTCGGCGATGTGAACGGCGACGGCTACGACGACATCGTCGTTGGCCATGACAACGCTGGTCTTGGGCAAGTGATCGTTGCCGGAGGATCACCCCCAGCCATTATCCACGTCATCGACGGGCTTCCCCGCAGTTTTCTCGGCCATCGTGTATTCGGCGCCGGCGATGTGAATGGCGACGGCACCGCCGACTTCGCTGCATTCAGCTTCGTCTTCGATGCCAGCTTTAATCCCCTACCCGGCGAGTTGACTATTTTTTCCGGCGTCGATGCTTCCGCGATTCACCACCTCACGGGTCAATCGAACCACGATCGCTTTGGTGCTGGCTTTGAGCCCGTCGAAGATCTGGATGGTGACGGCAAAGACGAGTTCCTCATCGGCGCTTGGGGCGCAGACCCGAATGGTGGCAGCTCAGGTATCCTAGAGCTCTTCAATGGTGCCGACGCGTCTTCTCTTTTCTCTTGGAATGGTTCTGCGGCGGGCAACGGCGTCGGTGACCACGGAACGTTCGCCCCATTAGGCGACGTCAACTTCGACGGCAAATTGGATGTTGTGGCGACGCGAACAATAATGCCTATTTACCAAGGACAAGCCGATGTCTTCACGGTAAGAGATCTGCCGCTGGAAGTGCTTCCTCACACGACGTCCATTTCGTACGGGTCGTATGTACACTTTGCATTGAATGCCCCAGCAACGGAGAGTGGCAATACATATTATTTGCTTGGTTCGGTCTCTGGGTTCACGCCTGGCATTGAGCTCGGAGGTGGGCTCAACCTTCCCCTGAATCCAGACATCTTCCTTCAGTTCACGCTCGATTTTGACAACAGCCCTATCTTCGGCGGGGTTGGCTTCATCGACAACTTCGGATCCGGCTCAGCATCGTGGTCCATTGGCGCGGGTACAATTCCAGCCAACTTAGCAGGCGTCTCAACCTACTGGGCATATCTCACCTATGATCCTGGCGCGGCTGCTTACTCATTCGCAAGCAACCACGCCATTCACACGCTTATTCCTTAGTGGGATCAGTCGAAGACGGCAGCGATTGACTCGAGGTCGGTGCCTTCTTTTTGAATGCGCAGGCTTTGATAGACAACCGCCGACGTACAAGCGGAAAGAACCCCCATGAAAACCTGGAATGCGAAGAAGCCCAAGATCGCACCATTCCTCGTTTGGAGAACAACTTCACCTTGCGCGTCAAATACGTATTCGTGAGGCAGGCCCAAAACCATCGTAAGGGGGATAGCAACAATCGTTGCTAGGAGCCCGATGACGCACAACAACCAGAAGATAGTGCCCTGGTGTCCTCTTGTCAGATACTTGCTTCGGGCCATCGACTCACTAACGCCGGTCCTTTCGAGAACGGCGCAAGGAACGGCCACATACCACCGCAACATGAGTACGATGCCGGGAATGATAAGTAGCAGGAGACCAAGAGCGATACCTAAGCCAGTCACGATCATGACGCCCACCGCCGGTAACATCTTAGAAACACCAACTGAGAGGCAATCAATCATCGAAGCGTTCTGCCCCCGCAGTGTGCTGTAGACCCCATAAACAAGTGTGCCGGTCAACATGAGAGAACATGCTGTTGAGATGGCGTAACTCACGAGGGTGTCCATCAAGCCCGGGTCTTGAGAGGGATTGAATGTCATGATGAGGTTTGGCGAAGTGAAAATGGCCCCCAAGAACATGAAGGGGACAAAGTTCTTAAAGAGGACAACGAAACTGGTGCTGATTGCGTCGCTGATAGTAAGTTGATGACGTGAACGCCTCATGTGATCTCTCCATGATCGAGGATGGAATTTGCCGTGTGAGAAGATCGCCCAAGAATCCACTCTCTCAAGGCGCCGAAGTTATCTTCTGAACCTCTTCAAGTCAAATCAGGGTTTCTTGACATACACCTTCACACGAGTCGTGGTGCCAGATTTGAAATCAACCTTCTGCTTGGCTGCGACAACTCCCTTCGCCTCCCCTTGCGAATGCACGGTGCAGATTCCAGGAGTAACTTTGAACACTTTCTCAGCTTGTCAATTTGGAAGCGATCGTTCGTTGTTACTTCGTTCTCCCACAACTCTGAGAGAGACGAGCCCGGACACTTCCCCATAGGAATAGTCAATCTCGACGATCAATTGGGCCGGCGCTTCAAATCGCAGCCCACCAAGATCGAGTTGCTGACCCGTCTTGGCTCGATCCCTTTTTTTGAGATGAGACCTAACCCAATCGCCTCGAATTCCAAACGGTAGATGCCCGCGGCCAAAGGCCCAAGATCGATTCGTTTGAGGAGAAAATCTGCCGTCGAGCCGCTTTTTTCTGAGAAGTGGACAACATCCGCGGATGCACTTGCTGATTCAGGTTCGTTATCGCTGGGGTCTATTTCGCGCTAAGGCCTAGAGAATCGACCTGTGAGTGAGGATTGAGGCCCGTGATTCAGAAGCATGAACACCTGCTCGAGGACACTATCCCAATCGCCTTCAAAGCGGACAGCACGCAAATCCACGTAACCAGATGACGAGATCTTGTGAATCTCGACGCGAAGATGTCGAAAACCAAGCGACTGTAGCTGCAGGGGCCAAGAGGCCAGTACCTGATCGTCAAATGAGTCATCAACGAGTGCGCCAGCATTCACGACCCATTCAAAACCTAAGTCCGTGATGTTCTCTATCCCGCCAACCGCACCAGGCCGCGCAAGCCCGCTATCGACATCAACGAGACTCTCCAATGGCACACTCAGGCGCCTTGGTTTCTTATCGCTTGAGCGATGCGGAAACAACGCCATGAGCCGAGTGCTGAGATCATCCCAATCGCCATCGAAAACGAGCGCTAAGTCGTCGACATAAGCAGCTGCGTCTGGGACGTGAAGAACCACCTCATCAACCGGCATAGCATGGAATGCCAACCACTCCTCGACCTTCCGCATTCGATGCCCATTCAATTCGCCATACATCGGTGAGAAACGGGCCGATGAAACGACAATGTTGAAGCCTTCTGACTGCAGCGCGAGCAATGTCTCTCGCGCACCAGAGATAGGCTGGTCGTTCGGATCACACAGCGTGTCATCAAAGTCAAAGCAGATGACTGGTTTAGAACATTGCTGATCTGCCGGATTCTGTTTCATATCGTCCCTATCGGCATTTCACCCAGGAGAGTGTCATAACGTACTTGAGCCCGTCGTTGCGCCAATCAAGGCCCACCGACGAACCAAGGATTGACCGGCTCATGGATTGCTGCTCCAATGCACAAAGGAGCCCTGCAAAACCGATCCTCTTTCCCAGGAATCTGCCATGAAGTCACGCCTAATCTTTCTCTGCCCGATTATCCTTACTCTCGTCACAACTGTTGCCACCGGCCAAGGTTCAGACGACTCGTGGAGCCGCGGCCGTCTACTGAAAGCATTGGATGCCAACGGTGATGGCAAGTTGTCGAAGGCAGAGATCGCATATGCGGCTCAAACACTCTTGTTCTTGGATGACGATGGCGACGGTAAGTTGTCAAAGCTTGAGGTTGCGGGTAAGTCGCGCTGGGGAAGCATGGACGACTGGGACGGCGGCAGTTTCGGCGGTCGCGGGTCTCGGCCAGAAGGAAAAGGCAAAAACCCAGAAGAGATCGATGCCAAAGACGGCGCCAGCTCGATCCCTGATCGCAAAGCCTTCGAACGACTTCATGCTATGGGTGAGAACATCTTGGGTAAAGCTGGGGTTCAGTATGTGAAATTCCAGATCGAAGATGGTGAGACACCGAAACCGAAGATCTATTTCATCAATACAAAAACTCACGTCGCACACTCAATCTTCATGAGCGCCATCGGCAAGTCAATGGGGCCATCCAGTATGCGCGGCGCCTTGAATTACCGCCCTTTTCTCATGGCACCCAACGGCACTCAAGGGCTCTATACTTTTGTGTTCGAGATGCAGAAGGCCTTCCCCTACGAGAAGATTCGGTTTGCCTATGACCTGCTGCAAGCAAAGGCCCCAATGTTGAAAGGGAAGCTCGCCTATTTCCCAATGGCAAAACACAAGACTCGCTATCGTAAAGAAAAGGCTCAATTCGAAGCAGGTGACATGCCCGTCATGCTGCCAGAGAATATCTACCGAAACATTGGCTTTCTACCGCTCAACGAAGCCGCCTCGTTCGGCAGACTTCGCGTGATCAGGAAAGGCGACCGCCCTCAGCCCCGCGACATCGTCATCTTGAATGTCCTGCCGAATCAGATGCCTCGTGTGGCCGGTGTCATCTCCGAAATGCGACAGACACCACTTTCGCACGTCAACTTACGTGCCGTCCAGGACGGTGTTCCTAACGCATTCTTGAAGGACGCTTCCTCCGACAAGAAGATCGCGACTTTGATCGGCAAGTTCGTTTTCTACCAGGTGAAACGAGATGGCTTTACAATCCGAGAGGCATCACTCGAGGAAGTCGAGACCCATTTCAGTAGCACGCGCCCACAAGAGGCAATTTTACTTGCCAGAAATCTTGAAGTGAAAACCATTCTTCCTCTAGCCAAAATCAGTTTCGCAGATGCAACAGCGTTCGGCGTCAAGGCCTCGAACTTGGCGACCCTCACCCAAATCGGCATACCCCAAACAACTGTGCCCGCTGGTTTTGCTGTGCCCTTTCACTTCTACGATGCTTTCATGAAAGAGAACAACCTCTACCAAGTCGCCAAAGAAATGCTTGAGGAGAAGAGCTTCGACGACGACCCAAAGAAACGCCGTAAAGCTCTGAAGTCATTCAGAAAGAAGATCAAGAAAGCGACTTTCTCTTCTTCCTCATCAGAGGCCATCGAGCGGCTGCAACGATCATTCGGGGAAGGAATGTCAATTCGATGCCGATCCAGCACCAACAATGAAGACATGCCTAAGTTCAGTGGTGCCGGTCTCTACGATTCCTTCACCCACCATCCGAAAGAAGGAAAACTGAACAAGTCGATCAAGCAGGTCTATGCCAGCCTCTGGAACTATCGAGCGTTCGAGGAGCGTGCCTTCTACCGAGTCGACCACTTCACCGTCGCCATGGGTGTGCTCGTGCATCGCAACTTCAAAGGCGAGCTCGCTAATGGTGTGGCTGTGACGCAAGATATCCTATACCACAAGAGCAACCGCAAGGCAGACCTTAAGTACTTCGTCAACACTCAGGTTGGTGAAGACCTCGTGACGAACCCAGAAGAAAAATCTATTCCGGAGGAGATCCTACTCAGCCCGCATTTCCCATGCGACGACCAGGTCGTCCGCTATTCAAATCACCTGAAGACAAGCGGGCTCGTCCTCAACATGAATCAACGAGCACTACTACGCGTGCATCTCAAGACCATCGTTAGGGAGTTCCGAAAACTCTACAAGAAGAGTGCCAAAGAGAAATTCGCAATGGAGATCGAATTCAAAATCGCCCACGACGGTCAGATGTGGATCAAGCAAGCGAGGCCCTGGGTGTTTTTGAATTAGAAATTTTCTGCTCAGTCAGGTCTGCCGAACGACCAAGATACGATCGACACCCAAATCTACATTTCGATCCACGAGGCATAAGGCACGGCCAGAGTGAGCGCCATGATTGACTTCGAATAAAGGCGATAGCCCGTGCTGCCCCAAGCACCCATTGGATCCCAGGATCCCTTGAAGTTGCCTTCCTGCCGTTGTGTCTCTTGCACAGCGTCCTTGATCGCCTTATTCCAACTTATCTTGAACTTACCGTCAGTCACATAACTCGCCAGAGTGCCCCAATATCAATAGAGCATATCGATCGACCCTCTGGCCACATCCCACCGCGGAAACTTCTTGCTCAACAGGTTCTTGACCGCCAATGTCATCAATTGAGTTGGAAGCGCCTTGGGCGGTGTGCACAGCGCCGTCACAACAACACCTTGAGCCGTTCACGATTCGGATTCTGAGTTAGGGAACTCCTCATAATGAGGGGCATACCGAGCCGTATATTGACCTCGTTCTTGATAGCCAATTCGCCCCGATTCATCGTCGGTCATGTCATGAATCCAATCGAGCGCCCAGCCGAGACTCCCGGCCTTCAACTTGAAGCCCGCAAGGTCAGCTCGATGGAGTGTAAGCACTATCCCCCCAGTCACCGTAGTGTCGTAGTCACCAGTGAATTGGCCATATCGCCAACCCTTGTAATGACTCTGTTTTCTGACAAAAGCGGACTGCTTTCTTGGGCGTCGATTCGAGCACCAGGCTACCAGTAGGCCGATAGGCTCCAACAAAAGCCAAAGTGCATAGTGATTGCGTCCAACTCATGCGGCCTGTGGACCTAGAGCGAAGGAACCCTTCTGCATCTCAGACTGCGATCAAGTACTTCAATCCCATTTTGATCGACGTCGAGAAATCACCCATAGCGTGGGTATTGCCTTGCCACATGAGGGTGAGCAAAGCGAGTGAAGTTCCAGGAACATCGAAGACTGCTCCACCTTTGCCGTCAAACAAGGGCCCCAATTTCGGGTCACCAAAACTCATGAATCCATCCAATCCCCAAGATCCGTCCCGACTTTGATGCTGGGCCAACCATGCTTGAGCTTTGTCGATAGCGGCACTGCTTTTCACGCCCCTCCCACGTCGTCCAAGTGCCGCTCTTTTCCTTAGGTCTGCCCACCCAAGAACATTGTCGAAACTCGCCCAAGGGTCTGCCGCATCGACCTAGACTTCAAGAACCTTCGTCATCTTGATGTCCTTCGCATTGATAGCGGCTGACCCGTGCAGAATGACTAACATCGGTTTGGTTCTTGACCGATTCGGAGACTAAAGTTGCATCCTTGCGTTTTCTTCGGAGCATTCCCCAGTCTTGGAGTCAATGCACTCGTCCAAGTCAAGACGACATTCTTATGCTTGATGACGACGGGAGCATCGATGAGATAAAGCGCCATTCTTCCGGTAATCAAGGCAGGAGATGAGCCAACTTTCCTCTCGCGGAGTGAGCCGGTCAAAGTGCTTGATGAAATCCGGGTTCACTAAGTTTTGGGCAATCTTCTTTTGAACTTTTGAGAGTCTTTTGTCGCTCACTTCGACAGTCAACTTGGCAAT
Source organism: Planctomycetota bacterium (assembly GCA_047639315.1). Lineage (GTDB taxonomy): Bacteria > Planctomycetota > DRQF01 > S139-23. Next base: position 621 of record JBLINQ010000068.1, on the reverse strand, counting down.
TCTCTTGCGAGTCACTTTGAGTTCCGCAGCTTTTTTCTTCTTAGCTTTCGCACGCTCGCTGGCGATCCGGATTTTGGGTTTCTTAGCCTTGTCCTCTTTTAGGAGAGAAGCCAGTCTCTTGCGAACTTGCGCCAGGGCCGATTCAGCCCAACGGGTGTGGGCAGGTTCGAACATCCTCACGAGATCTGCTGGGCCCAGGCTTGATGATAACTTCATCAACTCTCTGGCAGCGATTCCCCGGGACTTCTCCAATTGCTCTTCTTCGGTCGGGACTCTTTTCTCTTCTTGAGCCATCACACTCCCAAAAGAGATAAGGGCAATGGCCAGAAATGAAAGAACACTTTGCACTCGAACATTAAGATTGGACAGAAGGTTCACCTCACTAAGCACCGATTGACACATGGGCCGTTGAGTTCAGCGATCACAGAGGAAACGTCGAGGGAGTAACCAAACATCACCTGCCAACAACCGACCAAAGCCGTTGCCCTCAACAACATGTTAGCCTAAGAGTCGGATAATCGACGATGCGGACAAACCAAGCCCAGGTGAATTCAGGAGTCCGAAACATCAATGACGTATCTCCAAGAAATTGAAATTCACCTCATGAGATGGAATTGCCTC
>JBLINQ010000067.1:0-24942 GCA_047639315.1 Planctomycetota bacterium | reverse complement strand
AAATTGGTCAGAAGCTCATTAACCAGGCCCATTAAGCACGAATCGGGAGTTTTCGGGGCCAAATCATGGCGCCCGAAGCCCGTCTCGACGCTTGAGACCGTCGGGGCCCTGGACTATGATCGCCGTAGTGACAGACGATCGGTATTTGGCTTGCTGCAACAAGCTATCTGGCTCCAATTTCATGCCTCAATTGCGCCAACGGAAAATCTCAACTAACCATGAATCAGCGTTATCAAGAACCTAATCGTGCCCGTGGACGTCTCACTCTTATTGCCTGCGAATCTGGCCGTCCCTTCGCGGAGGCGGTGAGAGATGTGTTGGTCGAGAAGATTGGCAATGGAACCAACAACAGCATCCTCCGGGATAGCAGTGAGATTGAGTTCGCCAACATGGAGATCAAGACAGTCATCCAGGAGAACGTCCGAGGTGATGATGTTTATGTCGTGCAATGTCTCGATGATCCCTTGAGTCATCGCAGCGTCAACGACAATCTCATGGCTTTGGTCACAGCGATTCATGCAGCGGATCAATCGGATGCAGGAACGATCACAGCCGTGATCCCTCAATTCCCTTACTCACGCCAAGAACGCAAGAAGACCCGCGAAGCGATCACCGCCCGTGTTGTCGCCCATCTCTTGGAAGACGCCGGTGCTGATCGTGTGATTACGTTAGATATCCACTCCGAAGCGATCATGGGCTTCTTCAATCGCTGCACGTTGGAAGACCTCCATGCGTCTGCCATTATCATGGACTATGTGCGCGAGAACTTTGACACCGAGAATCTCTGTGTTGTGTCGCCAGACGTCGGTGGTGCCGACATGGCTCGATACTACTCCAACCGATTTGGCTGCCCCTTGGCTATCGTCCACAAGGCTCGGGATTACAGCAAACCAAGCAAGATCGAGAGCATGAGGCTGGTCGGGGAAGTTGAGGGCATGGATGTTCTCATGCCGGACGACTTGATTGCCACCGGAGGAACGCTCCTGACCGCGGCCAAACTGCTCAAAGATAATGGCGCCAAGAGAGTCCATTTGGCCTGTGCCATGCCATTCCTCAACGACAATGCCGTCGAAAAATTTGCGGCTGCTCACCAAGAGGGCGTTTTCGACGATCTCATCGGCACCAACGCGGTTCACCGTGGCCCTGAATTCTGCTCCCAATACAGTTGGTATCACGAAGTTTCGGTCGCACCTCTTTTCGCCAGCGTGATTTACAACATTAATCAGAAGATCTCGGTGAGCCAGCTTCTCCGCTGAAGCCCGAAGTTTCGTATCAAAACCACCCCTCGCCTGTTAAGGAAACATGCGGAATTGTCATTAAGCGTCTAAACGGGCAAATCGCCTTGTTTGAGGGGTTTGCGACGATCCTGGGCACTGCTTTTTGGTCTAACTCCAGTCTGAACTTTGGTACAGTCGTCCACGGAGACGAAAAGGCACTAGGATTCCGCCTCTGCGGTCGTACCTTAGTTTCCAGGAAACAAACAAAGACAACTGAGATACGAACGTCCTTTTCCCTCAAGATCAGGGCAAATAAGTAATGCAATCGGGAGTAAGTTCATGAAGAGGTCTTCTCTACTACTATCAGCCACGCTGGCGGTTTTCTTATTCGCCAGCCAAGCGGCCATAGCTCAAAACCCACAAGCCGACTTCGACAAGAAATCTGAAGCTTGCGACTTCACCGACCCAGAGTCCATCTATGAGTTGGCGACGTGGGCCATGTCTTCCAAGAACTCGAAGGTTCGCAAGGAAGGCCGCAAGCTCATGAAGGAAGTCATCGACCTTGATGAAGATCATGAGGGTGCGCGAGGCAAATTGGGCTTCGTAAAAGTCGGCGAAAAGTGGTTCACCAAGAAAAAAGCCGCAAAGGCTCGCAAAGCTATTGTTCAAGACGCCATGAAAGAGAATGGCTTCATTTGGTTCAAGAATGGTTGGATCAAGAAAACCCTGAAGCGCAAGTGGAACAATAAGTGGGAAAAAAACGCCGAGGATACCTGGCAGTCATATGAAGCTGTGATGAGCGCCAAAGGCTACACCCTGTACAAGGGACAGTGGCTCCCGATGGTTCCTGAAGATCTGAAACGGATGGAACTTCACCGCAAGAACACCGGCGAAGACATCTTGATTGTGACGACAAAACACTTTGTCATTCACACATCGATTCCCGTCAAGTTTGTCCAGCAGTACTCAGAGTTGGCCGAAAAGGTCTACGACTGGTACATGCAAACCTACGGTATCACCGGTGACCGTGCAGCCATGTTCTTAGGGCGCCGCGCTCACATTTGGACATTCGAAACCACTGGGCAATTCCAAGACTGGGTTACGACCTATTCCGAATTCTACAAGTTCACAGGTGAAGACAAGACGCACTTCCGCGAGCGTCCATCGGGACGCTTGTTGGGGAACAAGCGCATTCTCAGCATAGTTTCTGAAGAACCAGAGAACATTGAGAACAGTTTGCTTCACCAATTGGGTGTTTTGTTGCAATGGTACAACATCCAAGCGCCAACTCCAGAATGGATGTCTGAAGGCTTTGGACATCTGGTAGAAGAGCTCTTTAGCGGTGTCAAATTCGGCCGCGTCAACATGTCGACGAGAGCTCGTTACGCCAATGGTGGCGGCATCGCCGACAAGGAATACAACACCAAAGATGGTCGTCCGCAGACAAAGGGTTTAGTGAAGGCAGGCGAGGATGTCCCAATCGACGAATTGTCCAAGAAGACCCTGAATACCTTGGATAAGGACAACCTGGCCCAAGGGTTTAGTATCACGGAGTGGTTATACAACCACAATCGCGAGAAATACCTGAATATGATCAAGACCATGAAGGGTGGCCGTGCTTTGGACGGCCCTGCCAATGTCCGTAGCGGTATCACCAAGGGTGTCGGCATGTCAGTCGGAGACTTCGAACGCGAATGGCGCAAGTACGTGAAGAGCAAGTACAAGTAGCCAACGCTGTTCCAATCGATTTAAAAAGGGCCCTTGTCGCTGACACGGGCCCTTTTTCATTTGTGGCATTCACGGTTCTATTCTGTTGTTTCGATACAGCCCAAAAAATGCGTCGTCCTCATTGCATGAGGACGACGGCAATTCGAATCAAGCTTCCTGCTCTTGGCGAGATCTAGTACTTCGGCAGTAAGAGCACCGAGTTCAAGAACAAGCGAGTCAGTCCATGCCAGGCGCTACGGAAATTCGGGTCGCCAGCGAAGTAAACGACTTTGCCGCGGCCCATGTTCTCAACGACGGCATAAGCTCTTCCCCGAAGTTTACGCTCTGACTCGGAGAGGATGTAGCCGGAGACAGGTGGTGCATCTGCGAAGCGAGCCACAGGAGTGCCACCACCCTTGCTATCCAAACTCATCATGCCGCTTTGGAAAACAGAGATCTCTTCTTTGTAACCGAAAGAGAGAGGATGAGCTGGATCTAACTTAACCGTGAAGATGGAACCCGGAGTTGACTGCTTTCGACGATGTGATTCTTCCTCTTCAATCCGGCGGCGTTCTTTCGACTCTTCCTTCTTCTTTCCTGGCTCAGCTTTGAAGGAAGCACGTCCAAAACCGTTTCCTTCCTTCGAGAAGGAACGAGCTGAACCGCGAATCAACACCAATGCCCCACCTTCGCGAACGAACTCCTTAAGCTTCTCTGTTGCGGATTTCTCCATTCGAGAGAACCCGTCAGGAATGATCACGGCGGTGTAGTCATCCAAGTCAACGCGACTGAGAGAATCAGACGTAAAGCTGGAGTATGGTAAGTCGTAAAGTTGCTCGATGAGGAAACGCGTAGCGCCATAAGAATTCGACGAGATACCCTTCCCCATGATAAGGGCCAATCGCGGCTTGCGAATCGTAGCGAACCGGCTCGATCCCAAGTCGATCCCTTTTTCAGTCATGCCGGTCGAGGTTGGCACAAAGACCGCCCCTGTTTCAGCTGCCACTTCCTCGATCGTCTTGTCGAGATCGGCTTGCCCTTCCGTGCGTGGAATGAAGACTGTGCCGCGCTTCCATTTGCGGCCTTTCAAAGTAAACTCTTTGCCCGCGTAACGAACTTCCAAGCCCTTCTTGGCCAAGGCAACAGCTGCTTTCACACCGGTCATTTCCTCCCACGACAGAAGAAACCCGTATTGCGAGTTACCTTCCTCAATCGAGCCAACGAGCTTGACCGCCTCCGTGACTGGTGTTGATTCGACCTTGGTCGCTTGCTCAGTCCAATACGATTCAACGCCGAAAGCTAGCGGCAAAGACCAAGCGGAAATATCATAGAAATAGAGTTCTCGAATCGTCGTACGAGGCTCGAGAAGTGTCTTGATCAGACGCTTCGTTGGCTGAGCCGTCGAGACAAGGAAACAACCCTCCGGAAACTTCTTCCGCTCCATGCGCTTACCCGCCGAGTCCCAGCATCCACGTGCCTCAAAGGCAGCATCGGCACGACTCACTTCAATCCCTTGTGCACGGAGCAGTTCTGTCAACCTAGCCGTGCGCTCTCGGTCTGGGCTGGGCATAAGAATATACTCTCGCACCATCCCACCGCGCCCCTCGATGATGGCTGTATTGCGGAAGTCGTAGTAGTGCTTCACCAAATCCTGGCGTTGCTTGGCTGCGGTTGTGAGCGTGGACATCGCCGTGACGTAATGATGATCTGTTCTTTCCTGAAGGGTAAGAACTTTGCCATTGCGAAGCTTAACGGCGGCGCCAGAACTCGAATGTCCAGCTTGCTCGTAGGTCATGCCAATGGCACCTTGGAAGCTTGGCCATGAATCGCCGTAGCCTGGATAGAACAGGTCAAACGACTCAGCGGTATAGTAACGCCATCCTCGTTGGTCAAAGGCGCCGGCGTTGCCACGGCCAAATTTTTCACCCCATTCCAAAATGGATGGCGGAAGATTGGCGTTGATCGGGCGCTCGGCCGGGAAAAAGAAGTACGAGCTCTCTTGTCCCATTTCGTGATAGTCCACGTGGACGTGTGGGTTCCAAGAAATGAACTCTCGAATTCGATGTTTGGTTTCGAGCTGGCTCATGAAGGCCCAGTCACGATTGAGATCAAAATAGAAATGATTGGTACGGCCACCAGGCCACGGCTCATCATGCTCGACGCTCCGTGGATGGTTGTCGGCATTCTTGCCAACGACAGACTTAAACCAATTCACAAAGCGGTCGCGACCGTCAGGATTGGAGCATGGGTCAATCATCACAAACACGTTTTCGAGGATGTTCATGACTTCCTCGTCATCGGAAGTCGCGAGTTGATAAAGCGCTTTGAGCGCAGCTTCGGTGCATGACGTCTCGTTGCCATGTACACAGAAACTCAACCACACGTTCGCTGGCGTTTCGGCCAAGAGCTTGTCCCGTTGCTCGTCTGAAGTCACGCGTCTTGGGTCAGCAAGATCAGCAAAGCTCTTCTGCAGTTCACCCATTTGAGCAATGCGTTCGGGAGTGCCGACTGTCATCAAGACGAGTTCACGTCCTTCAGCTGTGTGCCCGTACACTTTGTAGGCGACGCGGTCGGAATACGCCGCAAGGTGTTCGCAATAGCGCACGACTTTCGCGTGCGAGTTGTACCGCTGGCCGAGTTTGAAACCGAAGAATTCTTCCGGACTCTTGGGTTGGGTTTGAACCGATTCCGACTGCGCCAATTGCAGAGGGGCTAGAAGCACAAGAAGAACAAGAGAGAGAAACACTGGCAGGAAGACTCGCCTGTGATTCGTGTTGTGAGCAGTCAATGTCATGAGTTCCATCCATTTTGATCGCGTTATACGGCGACATAGTACCCGAGATTGACTTGGCTCGCTGCCTGAGAATGCCGGGTAAAGCGCCCATGGTCGAATCGCAGGGTGAATTCGCTTGATTTAACGCCAAAGTGCCGAGTTGAAACCGGCGGGGGAGGATCCGCGTCGCTTAAGACGACTTTCTGCCACGGAGGAAGAAGGCTATGAGAATGACTGCCAAGAGGAAGCCGATGCCTAAGAAGAACTCGATCTTCTTTCGATCTTGAGGATTGGCAGCTTCAGCCGACTGAAAGTCGTACTGGTCAAGATCAAGCTCACGAGCATCGGAGCGACCTTCCTCGGGTCCGTCAATGACATGCTCTTGCGGCAGAGCATAGGCCGTATCGTGAAGACTTGCGTTTGCCCCTCTGAGCTCTGTGGTGCCGGTCCCACAGATCAAGGCAGCAAGAATTAGGAAGAAGATCCGACGGTTCATTTTACCGGGCTAACTTTCTTCATGAGACCTTCTTTCCTGGCGCGAGCTTCAATTTGTTCAATCAACTTGCGACATCGGTAATACAATGACATGTCCTTGGCTCCTGGCCGTGAACTGCGTTTCATACATTCAAACAACGTATCCCGAGCATCCTGCAAGAGCTCTAATCCGACCTGGGCCTGGGCCCGACGGAATAGAGCAATCAACAATGCACTATCGGCTCCAATAGCCCTGGCACTTGCAGCCAGGGCCTCCTGGTAGCCGCCTCTCTGCAAGAAATTCTCGCAAACACGCAAATGCGCTTCGGCATGGCTTGGATTCACTGCGACGTAAGCCTCCCATGCCGCAAAACAAGCATTGGATTTTGGCTGATGTCGTTCAAGGAAATAAGCTTTTCTTTCGAGGACCGAGGGGTGCGTATTGTCCATCGCTTCGGCTTGAGACAAGAAATATGCTGACGTTGGTTTGTTGCCAATCACGCTGTGAATACGAGAAAGTGCCAGCAAGGCAGATAGCCGGTCTTCACCATCGGGCGCCAAAGCGACAGCTTTCTTGAGCGCCATAATGGCGGCATTGCGGTCCCCTGTCGCCTCATGAATCTGACCCGCGGAAATCAATATCTGTGGTTCATCTGGCTGGAGCGCCAGAGCCTTCTCAACCGCAATTTTCGCGGCTTGCGGTCTTTGACTTTGTTGACGAGCCCAAGCTATCCCAAGCCAGGCGTTAGCCAGCGACGGCGCCCGGTTGAGTGCCTCCTGAAAACTCGCTTCCGCCTCTTCGATCAAGCCCAGTCCACGACAGAGATTGCCGCGACGCAAGTGATAGTCAGCACTGGCCGGAACGCGCCTCACAGATTGATCCGCTGCGCGGAGGCGCATCAAGCCCAGGTCGAGATTCCCTGATTGTGCTGCCGGTAAGACAGGGTTCATCATTGACTTTGAGGCTTGATAAGATGCCCGATAGTGGGCGAGAGAAGCAATGAATATGAAACCAAAAATAGTCACCCAGGTTAGTCCCCTGGGGCCGCTCCAGCCCTTGGTCTTCACTCCTTCAATTCCGAAGTGGATGCCCAAAGATAGAACAACAAGGAAACTCAACCTTGCTGCGGTTTGCTCCCATGGAAAGCCAAAGAGCGCCATGACCAGAAAGGCGACAATTGTACACATAGCTGCAAGAGCAACGCCATCTTCATGATCTGCTGCCGCTTGAAAAGCGTTTCGCCGACGCATGAATGGCACCAAGAAAGAGAGAAAAACCATCAACAAAAGTGCGGCGCCGAAAGTGCCGTTCTCGGCCAAGAAATTGATGTATTCGTTATGTGGACGGTTTGGCTGGCGCCGCAATGTCAGCCGTCCTTGCGCGTGCTTTTTATTCGCGCTGGCAAACTCAGGATAGGCAATCTTGAAGTTACCCGGCCCGACCCCGAGAACAGGATTCTCTTGAGCCATCGCCGTCGTATTTCCCCACAGGACCCGTCGCTCTTTCACGGTCGTTTCGTCGAAATCAAAAGACGATTTAAAACGTTCTAAGAGTGTCACCTGCTCTTGCCCCGATCGAGGGCTGCCATGGATCTGGCTCATGACCAAGATCGCCGATCCAGCGAGCACCGCAACCAGACCGACATGACAGGCAACATGCAAAACCCTTCGTCCCCACAAAGGACGATGGATCCAGTCGTGAATGAAGATATGAAACCATGCCGTTAGGAATGCGATCATGGCAGCGGCCATGGCAGAACGCGAACCGCTACGCAAAATGAAGAGGCCCAGGACACTGGCTGCGGTCAACCCCAAGGCGGCCTGCAGGAAGGCCTTCCAGCTCTGGTCGCGGAGAGATCGCCAAAACGTAGCCCATGACAGGACCGAGATGCCAGCAAAGCCAAGCACAACGAATTCAGCGGCGATGTTGGTGTGCCCAAAGAACGAGCCCGGCGGATCCGTTTGGCCCAACGATTGAGTCGGCACTTGCCAAAGCCCGGTCTGAGCGATTTGCTGCCCAAACCAGTTGGCCAGATCGACCACCCCACCAGGAAAGGCGGTAGGAAACAGCTCTTCATACTGCATAAGGCCATAGATCGAGGCCATAAACCCAGACGCAGCAAGGGTTAAGAGAGCAAAGCGCCTCAACCCTTGAGTTGATAGGAGTTCAAAACTCACCCACAGCCAGACCAAAGACTCCAAGGTCATCAAGATGGTCCCAGTTGACTGGCTCGGTTCGATCGCAAACGGCCAAATAGCCAATTGCCATACCAAGATGCCAGCCCCCAACCCAAAGATAATTGGGAGCTTAAGAACCTTGGCATCGAGCCCCTTGGGTCGGACAAAAACCCAAGTCATGGCCAAGATCCAAGTCAAGGTTGAGACGAGAATCCGTTTGGGAAGCTCAGTTTGGTCAAAAATTGCCCTCGAATGTGCCAACGGCACACAAAAAAGAGTGGCAAGGAAGGTGATTTGGCAGAGTTTTTTCATCTTCGAATCTCGAGTCCAAGCCAACTTTTTCAGAGTCTGAAGAAAACATCTAACAGGTCCGACCGACGGGCGTATCTCCCAGCGTTAGGCGCGAACCCTGGCGGAGACGAGCTGTCAGGCGAATCGCATTTCTTTTGAGCCCGTATTCATACACAGAACGATCCAAGAACGCTCTGCTTAATAAGGGTCCATAAGAATCGGAGTGCAAAACCGGGTTCTTGCGGAAAAGACAAGAGTGCAGTCTTTACCTCATTTCCTACGTTGCCTTCTAATCGCAGCTTAAGAAAGTCGGCATTCGAACCGAAAGTGGATTCGGCAGTCGAGCTTAGTGCGAAAGGAAGGTAAATTCCTTCTTGGACACAAGGTAACGACGGTATAAGATCCGAGTCGGGATCGGAACGTTGTAAGCCGTTACATCGCGCCAAGTTCACGTTACGAGGGAAATATTGCAAATGACGGACATGAAACGTACGGAGAGTTCAACTCTTCGTCTCAATGAGCGTGCAGGTTCAGATACACAAACTCTGAATCCTGCCTCCATTTTAATGCTTTGCGGGCTACTGGCACTCATTCCAGCCTGTGGTGGCGGAGGATTCTCCCCTACGGAAGTAGTCCCCTCCACTGTATCCGGCGTTAGTCTCGGAAACAGCTCACCTGGCTCCTCAGTGGCCAATGTGAATACGCCTACGAATGACACATTCGTTCGTATCCAATTCACGGTCGCAGGGAATTCTGGCGTGATGATCACCATCACACCAAAGTATTACATCGATGCCGATGCATCGAACACCATGAACGGAAGCGAAGTGTCACTTGCGATGACGGAGGCACCGATGTCTTCCGTCGACAGCATCAACGTCTTCCCTTCCACAGCTGGCAGCCAGACAATCCCATTATCTGGGAGCTTTGAAGGAGTCTTCTACTGGGACGCCATGACTGACCTCGGAGGCCTCGGCGCCAAGTATGGTGTGGTCATCTGTGTTGCAGTGAACGGCTCCAATCAAATGGTCGTTCCGGCTGAATTGGCCATGAATGGTCAAACATTCGCATCCAGCAGCTCTGCAAATAGCCTGACTGGTTCCATTACTGCGCCATCCGCTGCAGGCACAGGCCGTAGCAATCACACTTCGAATTCCGTGAGTGGCCTCAATGGCATGGCTTCGCCAATGGACATGGGAGCTGAAGTTCTCGTGGCCGGTGGTCTTGACTCAACAACAGCTGCTCTCAATAGCCTCGATCGTTTCTCGATTGATGTTGCTGGCGGCACAGCTGCCAATAGCGCCTCCAACGCGGGCGCCAACGCTCGTGTGGGACACGCTTCGGCGATGTTCCTCGATACGACAACAGGCAAGAATGTTCGCATTTTAGTCACAGGTGGATCACCTGCCGGAACTGCGACAAACACGGCCGATATCTACTCCTTCGGCCCGAATGGTGCTGAATCAGTAACACCAACTGGCGCACCGATGACTATCGAACGCCAAGGTCACGCTTCTTGCTGGTTGCCAAACAATACAATCTTGATCACGGGTGGTCTCGACAGCATGGGCAATGTTGTTTCGAGTGCAGAGATCTTTGACCCAGCCAACGCCGGTAGCCCATTCACTGCGATTATGAGCGTCCCAGCCGACCTCGGTCGTATCGGTCACACTCAAACACTTCTTCCCGATGGAACTGTGTTGATCGCGGGTGGCGCCGCCGGACTGACCAACCAGGTCAATGTCTACATCTTTAACCCAGCGAACAACAGCTTCAGCGTTGCACCAGTTGCCGGAAGTCCAGCACCTGGCGGAGCCGGTACGGCCGGCACGGCGACCGACCGCAAGAACCACACGGCGACTTTGATGGTCAACGGTATTGTGGCCTTGAGTGGTGGTACCAATGCGTCTGGAAGCATGGCTTTGGATAGCGTCGATTTCTATCGCCCTTTCGCTGTGACTGATGCGGCAACAGGCGCAATCATCCCATCTGGATTCACCACTCCGAACAAGCGCAACGGGCCTGATGAAATCAGCCCTGCTGTTCCAGTCAACTCGATCGTTGCCAGAGAGCGTCACTCTGCTTCACGCTTGGGAGATGGTCGTCTCCTCTTCGTCAGTGGTGAAAACCCAGGTGGCGGCATCGTTTCATCGGAGTTCTTTGTTCCATTCGCCATGAACGACAATGCGATTGGTGCTTTCACTTTGACGAACCCAGCTGGCGATCCAGCATTCGATCTTGCTGCCGCCCGCACAAGCCACACTCAAACAACTTTGCAAGATGGTTCGGTTGCCGTCATCGGTGGTCAGTCTTTGGGCACACCACTGGACACAATTGAAGTATTCCGCTTCAGCAATAGCCGACCAACCGCCAGTAACGTCACCGTTTCTGGTGCTGCAGGTGGTGACTTGACTATCAACTTTGACTTGGCTGACGCCGAAAACGATCGCAGCTTTGTGATCGTGCGTTACTCAATCAATAGCGGACCATTCATGTTTGCGACATTGAATGACTACGCAAACACAGTAAACCTGGATACAGGCGCCAAGACTCTGACTTGGGAAGCTGTAAATGACATGGTCATGATTGGTGACTCAGTTGTCGTCGAAGTGGTTCCAGTTGGTGGTTCCTTCGGTGACCCAGGTCGCTCGGCTGCCACAGCAATCAACTAATAAGCGTCCAAGACGGTGCAAGCCGTCTACATAACGTGAACAAACGCCCTGACCCGCAATAGTCAGGGCGTTTCTTTTTGTCCTGCTCTTTAAGCCCTCCGCCCCCCCTGTTCTCCCTGCTGGCCGAAGAACTATAGCCTGGGTGGGCATCATTGCTGCACGCAAGCGTTGTCTAACGCGCGACAAAAAAAGACCCTCGATCTCCGTATCGGAGATCGAGGGTCTTTTTGTTTGCTCTCTCGCTGACTTAGAACTTCATCTTGTCGTCGAGATAGGATTTGACTTGATCAAGGGCAACACGCTCTTGAGTCATCTTATCTCGTTCACGAATCGTGACCGTCTGATCGACCTTTGTGTCGAAGTCGACCGTGATACAAAACGGAGTACCGATCTCGTCTTGACGACGGTAACGACGGCCAATGGCGCCACTTTGGTCGTAGAAGACGTTGAAGTATTCACTAAGATCTTCTTCCAGCTTGTGGGCAATGTCTGGCAAACCTTCCTTCTTCACTAACGGGAAGATACCAGCTTTGACTGGTGCCAAGGCCGGGTGCAGATGCAAGACAGTCCGGCTGTCGCCATCCGGCAACTCTTCTTCGTCGTAGGCATCGACCAAGAAAGTCAGGGTCGCACGATCGACACCAAGCGCTGGCTCAATGACGTGTGGGAAATAACGTTCCTTGGTCTGGTCGTCGAAGAACCTCAAATCTCGGCCAGTCGCTTCCGCGTGACGTTGCAAATCAAAGTCGGTACGGTTGGCAATGCCTTCGAGTTCTTTCCACCCGAAGGGGAATTCGTATTCCACATCGGCACAGCACTTGGAGTAATGAGCCAACTCATCGCTGTCGTGCTCGCGAAGACGGAGTTTATCAGGCCGAACGCCAAGGTCCGTAAACCACTTGAAGCGCGTATCACGCCAAAACTCGTACCACTTGTCGGCCTCATCCGGCGGCACAAAGAATTCCATTTCCATTTGCTCGAATTCGCGACTGCGGAAAATGAAGTTCTCCGTCACGATCTCGTTACGGAATGACTTTCCTTGTTGCGCGATGCCAAATGGTGGCTTCATGCGGGAGGTATCAACGACATTCTTGAAGTTGACAAAGATGCCCTGGGCCGTTTCTGGGCGGAGATAAACCACAGACTCGTTGCTCTCGACTGGTCCCATGTTCGTCTTGAACATGAGATTGAACTGCCTGGGCTCGGTGAGCTCGCCTTCGCACTCCCCTGGGCGTTTCGATGGTTTCTTGGGGCAAACCTGGTTCTCAATGGTATCAGCCCGAAAGCGGGCTTTGCAGAGCTTGCAATCAACCATTGGATCGTTGAAACCGGCCAAATGACCACTGGTTTCCCAGACCTTGGGATGCATGAAGATACTGCAGTCGATGCCGACAATATCACGACGCCTACGCACCATGACTTGCCACCAAGCATCCTTCACGTTGCGCTTTAGCTCAACGCCGAGTGGCCCATAATCCCAGCAGGATTTCAGACCACCATAGATCTCGCTACTCGGAAAGATAATTCCGCGGCGTTTGCACAGAGAAACAAGCTTCTCCATGGTGTCGGCTGGCTTCGACATCGATGTGTCATCCTATTAATTGGTAAGGACTTACGCACCGTCCAAGACGATGTGCTAAGAGGCAATTATGCGGTTTGGGAGAACGGCTTTCAACTCACGGATTCGCGACGCTTCACCCGATAGAGGCCGGCCGCCTCAATATGCGAACGGAACATAGCCAAATTGAAGTCGAGGTTGGTGTAAGTCAGCTCAGGATGCCACTGAACAGCATGGGCAAAGAAGTGCTTGGTACCAGAAATTGCTTCGATCACCCCATCAGGTGCCTTGGCGGTGATCATGAAATCTTCTGCTACGTCTTTGACTGACTGATGGTGGTAACTGTTGATGCGAACGCGGTCGGTACCGGCAATATGGCGCAACCAGCTGTCGTCTTCGATATCGATGCTGTGTGAAGGATATTCTTCAGTGAGTTTCTGGAAGTGAGCCAGAGTGTCGTGATCGTGCTGGGCCTCGATGTCTTGATAGAGGCTGCCACCGGCGGCGACGTTTAAGATCTGCATGCCACGGCAGATGGCGAAAATAGGCAAGTTTTCTTTTAGCGCATGCTTCGTGAGAATCATCTCTGTGATGTCACGCAATGGATTGATGGCTTCGATCTTAGCGTGTGGCTCTTCGCCGTACAGCGCCGGATCGACATCAAACCCACCGGTCAAGAGCAGACCGTCGCATACGCCAAGAAGTTGCTTCAAGACGTCTGGACTTTGGGTCAAAGGCAGGATCAGAGGAGCTCCGCCTGCAGCCTCAACAGCCTGCACGTAATTCATGGATACACCGAACCGAGGATAAGGTCGGTCGTTATGTGTAAAATAGATCTTCCGGGAAGAAACACCGATAATTGGACGCTCGTTCACGATCACTCTCCATCCATGACTTAAGGGCCTCGATCATAGCAATCGAAGCCCCACATTCACGCCTTGTGACCTATTCGGCCTCAGACTATCGTTCAGGACGACTTGTTGCGCTTCAGAAATCCTGGAGTCCGCAATGCCAAGTCCGTGACCTTGCCCAAACTGCGACCTTCGCAGGTCAGGCAGCTCTTGTAGGGCGAGTAATTGCGCTTCATTTCGCCGCGAAGCGTCGTGTAGCTTTCACCATTCCAGACACGCTCGAAACCGTCCCGAAAAATGTTGCCAAAATCGACCTTCTCATCCATCTGCAAAGCGCAGCATGGCGTGACCTTGCCGTCGATGGCAACGTAGATTTGAACCCAAGGATAAATGCAATCTGGGCTCTTATTGTCGGGATTGAAACCTGGCTCGTAGCGCTCGTCATAGAACGGCAGCAAGGAGATGATCTCCTCGAGGTTCGTGGGCAAGCCCTTACTTTTCGCGTATTTGTTCGTGTCTTTGAGACCTTGGTGATATTGCTCTTGGGTGATGCCGCCTAAGAGCTCCTCTTCGCGTTCCTCGATACCAACGAGGTTGAGGGGCCTGAAGTTGACTCGGCAAACGCCAAGAGACTCGGCCAGATCCACTACAGCTTCCATTTCGTGGAAGTTGTCACGTCCGACAACGTATTCAAAACCGATATCAGGGCTGTTTTGGCCGCGTTCTTTCTTAGCTGCCTGCAGGGATTTGATGCCCTCGATGATGATGCCGTGATAGTCGGCCAGGCGCATAGCTTGATAGGTCTTGGCAGTGGCGGCATCAATGGAAATGCGCAAGGCTGACAATCCGGAGTCGAGAATCTTCTCAACCAACTCTGGCCCCATCGTACCGTTCGATGTCACGATTGCCTTGGCCCCGCTATCAACCACGAGCTTGATCATTTCGAACAAGTCTGGGCATAAGGTGGGCTCGCCATCCCCAGCAAAGGTGACGCGCATCGGCTTGGTCTCTTCAAAGACCTCTTTGAAACGCCCGAATGGCATATGGACAGGAGTGAAGACATTCTTCTCCCGTACACAGAACCCACACTTGAGGTTGCAGAACGTCGATGGCTCAATCTGAAGATGGAGCGGTGTATTGGATGCTTTGACAGGGCGAGTCATTACCGACATGCCGGCCTTCAGCAGGTTTGTAAATCCAGCCATAATCCATTCTCTTTCGCAGGTGTTTCTTGGCAAGCAAGGTAGCTTAAGCCTGAGTTTAGACACCTTGAATAAAATAATCCAACGCTTTCTAAATAGCGTCGTCCATACTTAGGCCACAATGGCCTTATTCGTTTTAAGCGCAGGACTTCCGACCAAAGACTGGTAGGCCTCGAGCGTAGGCTCCAAGGTGTTTTCCCAATGCCTCTTGGTCAATACTGCATTTCGGCCGACGCGGCCTTCCTCGGCCAAGTCGCCATCACCTCGGTCTAAAGACTCGTGAATCAATCGGACGAGGTCATCGATGTCGCCGGCTTTGAACGTTCGGCCAACCTCGCATTCGTCAAAAAGTTCCCTGATCCCACCGACATCCGATCCGATACAAACCTGTTCCATGGCCATCGCTTCTAAGGGCTTTAACGGAGTGACCTTTTCGGTCAAACGCTTCGAATGCCTTGGATAGCAGAAGATGTCGATCAGGGCGTAGTACTTTTGAATCACGTCGTGAGAGACACGACCGGTCAAACGCACACAATCCTCAAGTCCATGATGCACCACTCTGGCGGCGACATGTTCTTCATCTTCACCTGCCCCAGTCAAAAGGACGGCAAAATCGTCTCTTTGCGAGCGCACCTTGGCGATCGCATCGACCAAGAACGGTAGGCCCTCATAGTAGAAGAACGATCCGATGAACCCGAGAACACGTTTGCCCTGTAGGCCGAGCTCAGCCTCCAAAGCACCATCTTTCGCCTGTGGTTCGAATGTCTGGGCTTCAACGCCGTTCTTGACGATGGAGATTTTGTCCTTCGAGACACCCCGTTCAACCAAATCATCCAAGAGGCCCTGGCAGATGCAAACAACATGGCTTGCACTTTGTACGACCTCGGTCTCTAAGCGGCGAACTTGGCGATAAACAAACCCGTCCTCCGCAATCTTCTTCTTGTCGACGGCGTCGTCTTCCCAGAAGGCCCGGATCTCATAGACCACAGGGATCCCGAGCTCTTTTCCGACACGAATCGCAGCTTGACCATTAAAGAAAGGCGAATGGGCGTGAATGAGGTCTGGCTTGAATTCGATCGCGACCTCGCGAAGGCGGTCGACCATGGCGCGGGTCATAATGCGTTCGCGCCAGAACGGGATGGCCAGCTGCAGGCGATCAAGAAAACCATCCGGCCGCTTGGTGCGGAAATAGCGGAGGCCATCGACCTGCTCTTCCATCTCTTCGAAATCATCATGTCGCGCTGAAGTCACAACACGGACATCCACTCCACGGCGATGCAGATTTCGAACGATGTACCGGCTTCGAAAACTGTAGCCCGAATAATGGGGCAATGAATGATCTTGTAGATGTAAAACGCGCAGGACCTTGGCCTCACTAAGAACTATTCTCACACCAACTTATCGAACCTATAGCCATGTTTTCATGATTTGCGGGTTAAATACCAAAGATCGGACCATTGACCCGCTAGTCATCCTCCTCTTATGGCAGAATCTCAGCATCATGATTTTACGCGAACTCACATGCTGCAAGGCAATTACAACCGTTTTGCTCCTTTTGACCTTGGCATCCTGCGCTTCAAAGGCCGAATCTGAGATTTCAGGCGATCTGCCACTCTCGTCGGCCATGGGTCACGTGGGCATGGTGAGGCTTGCCATTGAACCGCCAAAATCCCGTGGGATCTTGGTCGTGATGAAGGATCGGCATTCGACCCGCCCGGGAAATCACCGCGTCCGCCCTCAGCTGCGCCAAGTGCAGAAAGACAACCGCCGTTTAGTCCAATATTTGGTGAAACAGGGATTTGATCTTCTGGGCTGCGAGCAGGTTTATGGTGAGTTCAGTGAAACGAAGGCGACCGCCGCTCAATACCGCCTGCTGAGAAAACGAGTTCAATGGGAAAACGATCTCGACGAGTTTGGCATCTATCAGCCCATCCTCTTTCAAATCCTCTGGGGCAAAAGACTCGCGGTTTGGGGAATTGAAGATCCCGAGCTGTTCGCCGCCGACCTGGAAGATTTCAAGACGTTCGTTCAAGCCAGACAACAGGCAAGGCGGAATGACTTGAGTCCTGGGCAGAAGGCAAAGTATCAGGAGACCCTTCTTCTGACTCGCAAGAAGCTAAGGCTCAACATCGTCGAACGTGGCAAGGCAGCGGCTCAAAACTTCCTGAAGCTCGCCGAAGAGAAGAAGTCAACGCGTGCGATTCTTATGGTTGGTGGAGCCCACGTGCCGGCTGCCATCGAGGTCCTGAAAGACTCGGGTTTCAATGTCTATGTTTTCGAGTCCAGCCGTTACGCTCGAGAAGAAGACACCACACCTCCAGCGGATGATTGAGCCCGGTCATCTCCTAACTCTGACCGGCAGGAATCACACCTCGCCTGACCCGAACTCCACCTCATTCAGCCTGTGCACCAAGATGACACCAGAGTCCCGGCTGGTGTCACCAAAAGTCCAAGAGCCATCTTCGAATCGCAAATACGATTTTGGAGATTGAAGTTTCCTTTGTACAAGTTGCAGCCACGCCAAGAACTCGTCTCGAAGCGTATCAATCTCGAAGAAATCTTCAGGAAAGAAACTCAATTCCACTTCGGCAAGTCGATCGACTTCCGGGTCATAGAAAACATCAACCTGAATGCGCTTAAGAGGCGATTGCCCGCCCTCCAGAAATGCATGGCCACCTTCTTCAATCAGGGTCTTGAGCACGGCATGAATGTCGGTGACTTGGTTCCCTTCATAATCACAGAGACTCCCACTCTTGAATGACTCGCCAAGAAACTTGACGAACTCAATGACGCCTCGTCGCGTGGCATTTTCAAAATTCAGGTCCGTGCAGGATCCATAATCGTCGAGCAACGCCGTCACGAGGTCATGAAACTCTGTGATATCTGCCTTCATAGTGACCTCCCTTCCAGCATGCTATCCCGACCGATTTTGAAGCGCGAGATCCACCGACACGCTCCGGGACACGGCCCCCTGGCTCACCACGCTAAATTCCTGCTCTCGGCTCAAGCGGCCTACCGTACTAGGACGATAGGACGGTTATGTGGCCGAGACCGAATCCAAAATCATCCGTTCCTGTGTCCGAGCAGATCGCTCGTTCGATCCGCGCTCGCATTTCCAGTGGGCGACTGAATGAAGGTGAGAAGTTACCCAGCGTACGCGCTTTCGCCGCTGAACTTCTGGTCAATCCCAACACCGTTGCCAAAGTCTATCGCGAACTTGAACGAGAAGAACTTCTCGTCGCGCGGCCGGGCTCCGGTGTCACTGTGGCGATTGGTGCGCGAGAAAGATGTGCCAACTTCCTTGCCACCCAACTCGAGGAGCGATTGCGGTCGCTCCTCCATGAGATCAAAGACGCCGGTTTCGTGGGCGAAGCCCTCCAAGAACTAATCGAGTCGGCTCAAGACTTAAGAATTGTAGAGAAGATATCATGAGTGCAAATCATCTCATCGAAGCTCAAGACCTCATCATTCGGCATGGTTCGAATGTTGCCCTGAATGGGATCACCTTGAACATCCCTCGCGGTTCCGTCACCGCGCTGTTGGGACGTAACGGCGCCGGCAAGTCTAGCTTCCTTGATGCCTGTTTGGGTCTTATTCCTCCGAGTGCTGGCCGCTTGGAAGTGCTTGGCATGTCACCTCAAAAGAATGGCCCCCAAGTGCGAAAAAGGCTCGGTTACGTCGAGGCCGATCCACACTATGACGGACATGAGAAAATTGGCTCACTCTTGGCGATGGCTGCGGCTATGCGGCCTGAGACCAATCAGAGTTTTCGAGATGACCTCGCGATCAATATGAAATTGTCAATGAACACGAGGGCGCGAGAACTCTCTCGCGGTCAACGAACCAAGCTCGCCCTGTGCTTAGCCTTGGCCCACCAACCCGAGCTTCTCATCTTAGACGAACCCTTCGATGGCTTGGACGCTGGCGCACGCCACGAGATCCTCGCCGAAATCATTCATCAAGTTGACGAGACACGAGGCATTGTCATCGCCTCTCATGACTTAGATGAAGTTGAACGTATTGCCGATCGAGTCGCCATCATTCATGAGGGTACTGTTGTCCTCGAAGGAACCCTTGATGAAGTTCGCGGACGGATCAGGAGATGGAGTGGGCCCGCCAGCAAAGGGACTACTCAAACTTTGCGCGACGCCGGGTTCAATGTGGAAGCACGGGGTGATGACCTTTTGGTCTACTCGCTCGACAAATCCGCTCCTGACATTCACGCGTTCTCCGGATGTGACAACCTTCAATTGGTCCCGACGAATTCATTGGAAGAGGTTTTCCTTGCATCTACCTCCGGACACTCGGACGGAGACAAGAAATGAAGTCTCTGATCGAACGAGAACTTCGCGGCTTGGCCCGTCTTGCTGTCATCGGAACGGCGGTCCTACTCGCAGCAGTCCTGCTCTTGAATGGTGATTTTGAGTTCTGGAATCTCAATTTCATGAAGCAGCAACTTCGCCCAATACTATTGAACGTCATCATGGCGCTGTGGGTCATCGTCGTGTCCGATCACGTCGCCGGGCGCGAAGGCCTTACGAGGAGCCGACGCACATTAGCACTCCTGCCAATTTCCTCGCACCATGTGTTTGGCGCCAAAGTCTGCTCCTGCGTAATCGCCATCGGCATGTTTGCGGCATTAGGTTATGGCGCGGCGCTCGTGTCCCCAGGACTACTACCGCCCTTAGTTTTCGATCGCTACGGTCCTGGCTTCACACAGCTTGAGTTTTGGCTGGCAATGAGCCTGCTATCGACCACAATCTTCTTCTTTTCGACGTGGATCCGCAGCAGCAGCGGGAGCCTCGCAGCTTCTGCCATCTTCCTCGCCCTAGGCCATCTTGTGTTCTTCCTTTTTTGGGAAGGCAACCTACGGCGCTTCGATGTCACCAAAGACACGATGGCCGTCATCCTGAGCATCGGACAAGCCACATTCGCTTTGGCGTTTCTATTCGGGTCGTGGCGCATGATGTGCCGCGGCCAATTGCATCGCAGTCTGCGGTGGCGCCCCATTGTCGTGGCTGTTCCGGCATTTGTCCTGACGATCACACCGTCGCTCATTTGGGGCGGTCTTGTTCATGCTGAGCTGAGCGATTTTTCAGTTTCTCGGCAAGACGTGACTCTTCATGTCGGTCGGGTCTTCGCCACGTCAGATGGAGACCGCGTCCACATTGTGGTTCGCAAGTTTGGCCATGAAAAAGCTGAAGGGCATCTACTCTTTGACCCAGCGACTCAAGAATTCGCCGACCTTGGTGTTGGACAAGTGCCCAGACTCGCCACTCTGCCACATCGCAACATCCTGATTAGTGACACCGGGCCGATGATGACATTCAATTCATTCAACCGCCAATCTTCGGATTATGAAGTCGATCCTTCCGGACGATCACTGGGCCATGAACGCCAAGAATTCTATGAGTCTCGCGATCCCTTACTGAACCCGGAGCCAACGAAAAACGGATCTACCTGCTTTCTCGGCCACGTGTCGTCTGACCTTGCCAACTACCGCAACGAAAAGAAGTTGATCGTCCTGAGTGACGACCATCCGCCGCGTTTCCTCCCAGGCCCGAGGGGAACGATCCGAGTTTCCGACAACTGCATTTGGGCCGTAGAAGAGGCGATCCCCAGGACTCGCCCTATCCGATGGCGCCTGACGAAACTCGACCCGTTCACCAGCGAGTGTACCGACTATGCGATTCCCGAGATCGTACGCAAGAAAGGTTTTGAAGTTCTAACGAACTACCGACCGGTCGTGGTCGGACCAGGCCAGGTCGTGGCTGCGGGTGAAGAAGGAGATGTCCTTCTCCTGGACCTGATCCGAGCGACTCGACGCGCGTTGACACCACCCAAGACGGTCACTCATTTTCAACGAATCCTCTCATCGTCCGATGGCACTTATATCTACATTTTTGACGAGAAGAAGAACGGACGCGTCCGTGGCCGTCTTTGCAACACCAAGACGGGCGCGATCCAAACACTGGGCCTCAACCAGCACATTCTGTGTTACCGCGAGCTTTTGCCCACCTCACCCGACAGTCGTTTCCTTCTTGGTTTCGCAGCCAACGGTGCATTCGTATTGGAAATGGGGAAAGACCCGTCGACTGCTTTTGTGATTCCAGGGTTCATCGAATTTCTCGACGTTGCGTGGATCGGCCCCCATGAACTACTCGTTTCTCATGGACGCCAACTCGTCAATCTCAATCTTGAAACGCGGGTCGAGACCCTGCTCTTGGATCTCGATCAATTGAGTGAGGGCAATCAGTAGATGTATACCGAAATGAAAACTCTCATTGCCCGCGAATTGCGGTGCCTTGCCATCATGGCCTTGGTCGCGGTCGTCATTCTTTTGAGTGCCATCGTGCTGATGCGCATTCAATTTGATCTCTGGCAATTGAATCTCATGAGTGCCACCGTTCGCCCTCACTTGCTCCTCGGCCTACTGGGACTTTGGACGATTGTAGCAGTGGAGCACATCAACGGGCGCGAGTCATCCAAGGCGAACCGAAGATCTTTGGCACTACTGCCTTTGTCGCTCAATCGAATCTTCACAGCAAAACTAATCGCGACTCTTGGAGCGATTGCGCTGATGGCGGGCTTCGCCTTTGGTGTTGAAGCTGTGGCCAGAGAACTCTTTCCATTCTCCAGTCTCGATCGCATAACCTCGGTTATTTCTTGGCAGGAGTACACAACGTTTGTCTCACTCATGGGGGCGACTGTGCTGTTCTTCTCGATCGTCATCAAAGGGAGCGGCGGAACCCTTGCTGTGTCGGCCCTCTTCTTAGGTGGCATCCACATCGTCTTCGGTGTGTTCTGGTCGCTCTTCCTTGAACGATGGGAAGCCCCCAAGTCCAGTGCCTCAACTCTCCTTGCCATTGCCCGACTGACTGTGGCAGCAGCCTTGCTTGTCGGTTCTTGGTGTGCCCACAACCGCGGTCAGCTACACCGAGGGCAAAAGATGCGCCCGCTCATGGTCTCCATCCCAGCCGTCTTCCTCATGCTCTGCCCCTCCATTGCATGGGGCAGCCTAGCGTTTTCTGAATTGGTCGACTTTTCCTTCGATCGAGAAGACGTCCACCTGAGAGTCGGAGAATTATTTGAGACCAACTCCGGAATCCGCGTCGTCATCTATGCCAAACGCGATGACCATAAGCAGATCAGCAGATCCCTCCTTTTTGATCCTACGAGGCGGGAACTCTTTGAGCTTGGCCTCGCTCAATACCCCACTGCTTTGAATCATCGTAAAGACGGGATCATCGTCTATGATTGCACCAATTCACTTGCCGACGGCGAGGCTTATGCCATCGACGGGTCGGGCCAACGTATCGACATGCCCACGGACAACCTCATTTCGAGCCGCGACTTCAAGTTGCACCCTCAGCCGATCAACGGTGAAGAACGCTGCCATATCGCCTACGACGGGAGTAAGAGGAAATTAATCGTTGAACGTCGAGGCGAACGAATCAGGACAATGCCTGCTCCGCCGATGGCACCCTATGTCTTCGAAAACAAGATTTGGTCGACTGAGATAATCGACCTGAAGATCTTCCCGTGGCAGAAAAAGCTGATCTGCGTCGACCCCTTTGACGGCAGCCACACCGAATTCAAGATCCCTGATCTACTGAAACATGAACCGACAAAAACCTCGAACATGAGGCCAACGGCCATCGTCGGACCCGGCCTGGTCTTAGCAGCGGGTAACGAAGGACAACTCGTCCTCTTCGATGTCGTGAACGACACCCAAGAGATGATCATAGAAGCAGAAGGGGAAGGTGCCCTGGCGGCGCTAGTGTCAACTTGGAACGGCGAGTATGTCGTTGTTCAGCGCTATAAAAAGAGCGATCAACGCCTTGGCATTCTTCATGTCCAAAGTCGGCGACTCGAATACTTACCGGAGGATGATAATCTCTTTGTTCACCCGAACATCGGAGTCATAGGGCTCTCACCGGACGGACGATTCGTCGTTGGTGGCTGGAAAGAACCCTTCGTCATCGACTTAGCCAAAGGCACATCTTCTCGGAGGCGTCTTCCGCATCGCTATCAAGGCCTAAGGCCAGCATGGATTGGCCCACACACTTTCCTCGTTGGCGAAGGTAAGAAGATCATCTCAGTGAACGTGGAGACTATTGCCACAACGACACTCTTGGACGTCAGCAAGTAGAATTCAGAAGCAAAGGTGTCAAGCGGTAGGAAACCCGCGACATACGCGTCGCAACTTGGCTGCGATCAAAAGTTCCATTCGACCTGAAACGTGGCGAACCAAGCAGCGTCCTGAAAGGCTTCGAAGGCTTGTCCTGGGCGAAAATAACCCAGAACAATTTCGATCTCTACTGGGCGCCAAGCCTGCAAGCCGATGACTAAGTCAACCTCGGTCCCGACCGCATCATGCAGCCCGCCCGGATCGAGTCGAATACGAGTATCTCGAAGTCGAGACGAAGTTTTTACTTGTTCGTAGTAGTGAAAGATGACATCCACGGATGTCTTGCTGTAGGGTTTCAACCCAAATCCAAACGTCAGAATCATCAAGTTCGAAACTTCTGGACGCACAAGCTCACCCAAGTAGCGAAAGCTAGTGACACCATTGAAGTCGTCATTGTTATCATTGATACCGGTTTGGCGAAAAGAAGAATCTTTGCCATCACTGATGTCATCGTCACCACTGCCCCAAGCCAATCCCGCATAAAGCGATGGCTGCCAATCCGAATCCTCGAAGACATACATGAACATTACATCGAAGCCGAAACCCTCAACGTCAAGCTCGCCTTCTTCGCCGATCACATAACCGAAGTCTGCCCAGTAAGTAAAAGACTCGATCTGTTGTTGGTAAGAGAAGCCAAGATGAAGGCGGTTGAGATCGATCAGTCGTCCGCCAGAACGGTGAAGTGCGTAAACGAAGAGCTCAGATTGCTCAAATGGCTGTAAATGGGCCGCCAACAAAATGTTGGTGATTCCATCCTCTTCCTTGCTCTCGTCAAAGAGTTTCTGTGAGACCGAGAACTCGAAAAGAACATCGGGAGTGTTGAGGAAAAGACGGACACCATCAATCTCGTCGTCCATCACCCACTCACGGCCGTGATCGAATTTTTGACGACCAACTTCGAGGGCTAACCCATCGATCGGAAAATCGAGAGCCAAGAAGTAGGCTTCGCTCACGCGAATGCGAGAACCGTGCTGATCATCATCACGTTCGTCAAAAATCGGAATATCTCGCCGGGCACTCAGCTTGGTAAAGGCAAAGAAATGGGGCGAGACATCAAATGAGAATTCCAGTTTCACGCTGGGCTCGTGAACCAGCCGATCTCGTGGTCTCCCGTTGCGGAGGTTGTGATTACGGCGCCACTCTAAGTCCCACTGAAATTCGCCTCCCAAGGTGATGCCATCGGCAAGCCTGATCCCGTCTCCCGCCCGCAAGTCATCATCATCGACACGCAGAATTCTCTTGAGGCGAGGGTCAGAGCGCGGGCGCAAACCGCGGTCTTGTGGCGAAGGTGGGCGAACTCCGTCGACATCCCAGTACACGGGAGTTTGATTGCCGAACTTGACCTCCGTTTCGCCAATCTGAAATCGGCGACCGCTGCTGTGGAGCGCCTCAATTTGCCCTTGGAGTTCGTCAAGTTCTCCATCAACACGATCACGAAAAACTAGTTTTCGTAAAGTGAGAATGCCATCCCTCGGTATGGCGTCAGCCTTGCAAAATCTGTTGAGCAAGGCCGGCAACTCAGAGAATTCTATGCTTTGCCCATCGGTCTTGAAGAAAGTGGACTCTTCATTCACAACGATGTTGACCGAGCCAACTCGCAAGCGCTTCGCCGTCA
Organism: Planctomycetota bacterium; assembly: GCA_047639315.1. GTDB lineage: Bacteria > Planctomycetota > DRQF01 > S139-23. The sequence goes on along the minus strand of JBLINQ010000067.1, from coordinate 213 downwards.
AATCGACCAAGACCAACTCAGACTTGACTTCGATCTCTTTGTCTGGCTCTTCGATTTCAATGCGCTTGGCACGGAAGCTGTCACCGTCGAATCGGCCTTCCACTTCGACGGTATCTTTCTTCTTGAGATAAGACGTCCCCAAGAGAGTCTTGGCCTGATCCAGTTCAGCGTCGATCTGGACATCAACACCGTCAGGAACAATCGAGACACAAG
>JBLINQ010000066.1:0-25218 GCA_047639315.1 Planctomycetota bacterium | reverse complement strand
CGGTCATGCGAACTAAGACGACATCGTCGACCTTCTCACCGAGGTTCTTTTCAAAGAGTGCTTCGGTCACCAGACGCGGTGACATCGCACCTGCTCGGGTCTCGATCGGCTTGGAGTCGAAGAAGCCCAAATCGTTGAGAAGTCGAACTTGCTCGTTGTGCCCCAAGTAGCGAATGGTTTTATAGGTGAGCTCTTCTACTTTGCCATGGAAGGTATCGATGAGTGTCGAAGTTCCTCCCGACGTTTGAAAAGCTTCGAGTTGCCCAAAAGGAGCGGGGAATTCCAAATTCTCTAATTCGGATAAGCCTGGGACGGTGATCTTCTCGCCACCGCGGATCACGCGACATGGTTCGATATATTCGTTGATCAGACCTCCGACCGAAAAGAAAAGCCGGTAGTTCATTGGCCAACGCGGGTTCTGTGGCAAGCCGCCAACCCGCAGGTGGAGTTCCTTCTTGCCGTCGACCTCCTGCAGGAGGTCGGAGCCAAGGAGGGCGACCATTCCCGGGGCTAAGCCGAGATCTGGAACAACCCGGACATCCGCCTTCTTTGCTGCATCATCCATCGCGAGTTCTTGGTCAACAACGTCGTTATTACCACCAAGGTCTGTGAAATGTGTGCCACTGGAGATCGCTGCCTGTGCCAAGCTCGCATTGAAACGATAGGGCACCGCGCTGATTACGGCATCAAAAGGCTGGAGCCACTTCTCTACCGCATCTTGGTCAGCAACATCTAACACTTGCCCGCTCACGCGCGGGTTGTCTGCCCATGCGAGCAAGGCGTTCAATTGTTCCTCAGAACAGTCAGCGACGCCAATCGAGTCTGCACCCGAGAACCGAAGGAAGTCGTCTAAGATGGCGTGGGCCTGAATCCCGGCGCCGAGAATGGCAAGTTTCATTTTTGATAACCAACATGAACGTAGTGAAAATCTAATTTCTGGGCGAAACTTAACATGTCTTGAAGACGTGCGTGAGTGGATTTCGTTCCAGCCACGCTTGAGACATCTTGAGGATCAGAATCAGCGAGGTACCTGCCCATGGGGCACTAAGCACTCATGTTCGGCCCTAAACAGTCGCAGTTGACATTTGAAAACGGTAGGATCCCGTTCAGTAAACCAACTGGGAGCATGGGAAGTGGATCAAAATTCCAAGGCCGTTCTCTTGACCGACGACAATTTCTCGTCCTCAAGTGCCAAAACTTCGCATGCCATGGTTCGCGGGCCGAGTCGGTTTGCGGTGATGGGGGTCGTTGATGCCACCTGTGCCGGGAGCGATGCCGGATTCCTTCTTGATAGCAAGCCTCGTGGTATTCCAATCTACCCCTCGATTCAGTCAATGCTGAAAACTCAGCAACCTGACTATTGTGTGGTCGGCGTTGCCACCAAGGGCGGGGTCATCCCTCCAAGTCTCCGCATTCAGATTCTTGATGCGATTAAAGCGGGCGTGTCGATCGTCAATGGACTCCACCAACTTCTTGCTTCTGATGATGAGTTCACGGCTTGTGCTGAAAAAAGCGGTGCAGAACTGATCGACATTAGAAAACCAAGACCAGTTTCCGAGTTGCAATTTTGGAGTGGCAAGATCTTCGATTTGTCGGTTCCGAAGATTGCTGTTCTGGGAACAGACTGTGCGATCGGCAAGAGAACTACTTCGGTCTTATTGCGAGATTCTCTGGTGGCTCATGGGTTACGTGCCGAGGTTGTCTACACCGGCCAGACCGGGTGGCTTCAAGGATTCAAGCATGGCTTTATTCTCGATGCGACCCCGAATGATTTCGTCAGCGGGGAGTTAGAGCGTGCCATCATCTCCTGTGCTGAAGAAGAAGATCCGGAAGTCATCCTTATAGAAGGGCAATCGTCGCTCTTTAATCCGAGTGGGCCCTGTGGTCTTGAGCTTGTCATTTCTGGTGCAGTTCAGGGAGTCATCCTGCAGCACGCCCCAGCTCGAGAGTTTTACAAGGGCATGGAGGACTTGCCTGACTGTCGCGTGGTGCCAATCAGCCGGGATATCGAACTGCTGCATTCGCTTGGCAAAGATGTTTGGGGGCTTACCCTGAGCGAAATTGACCTCGATGAACATCAAGCGAAAGTCGAGAAGAGCAAACTTGAGGCAACTACCGGGATCAAGACTTATCGGCCATTGAGCGAGGAAATTGATTCCTTGGCGCTCGCGGTCAAAGACCGTTTGTCTAAAGGAGGTAAGGTATGAAGATCATCAAGATTGAAACGTGGCAAGAATCTGTGCCACTGACCAGGCCATACAAAATTAGCCGCCGCCTCATTGACTCAGTGCAGCTGTTCTTTGTCCGTATTATTGCCGATCACGCTGAGGGGTTGGGTTCTGCTTCGCCATTCAATGCGATGACTGGAGAAACAGCGGAGTCGTGCCTTGGCGCTATGGCGTCGGATGAATTGCGAGAGGCCCTTGTCGGACAAGACCCGCTTTATCTTGGCGGTCTTTGTCGCAAAGTACGAGACTCGGCAGTCTGCCAGGGTGCTCCTGCGGCGCGAGCCGCTATGGACATGGCTCTCCATGATCTCTGCGGAAAAGTTCAGGGCGTTGCCACTGTTGACATGTTGGGGCGTTGCCATGATGGGCTTCCGACTTCCATCACGATTGGTATCAAGGGTGTTGATGAAACGATCGAAGAGGCCCACGAATATCTTGGCCGCGGGTTTAACTCACTCAAGGTCAAGTTAGGTGATTCACTATCTGTTGATATCGAGCGTGTCTACAAGATCAGAGAAGTGTTCAAAGACGCTGTTCATATTCGAGTCGATGCCAATGAAGGTTATGACCTGAATGAAACGATGGAGTTCTGTGACGCGGTCAAAGACTTAGATCTCGAATTCACTGAACAACCGTTGCCAGCCGCTAAACTTGCAGATCTACGTTCTTTAGTGCCTCGCTATCATGATCAAATCGCCTTGGACGAGAATCTCCAGGGTGAACATGATGCTCTTACACTTGCAGTAGAACCCTATCTATGCCGAGTCTTCAACATCAAACTTATGAAGTGCGGTGGCATTAGCCCCGGCCACGCCATGGCTAACATTGCCGAGTTAGCTGGACGCGAAGTGATGTGGGGTTGCTTTGATGAGAGTGTCATCAGCCTGTCAGCGGCTCTCCACGTCGCTTATTCTTCACCGGCTACCAAGTATCTGGATTTGGATGGTGACTTCGACCTGAAGTCTGATCCTGCACATGGGGACTATCAGGTGAGAGACGGGCGGTTGTACTTGGGCAATAAACCAGGGCTCGGAACAAGTCTCACTTAGGGCTCCCCGTTCTACTTGCCGCTTTCGAAGGCGCTCAGCAGTTTCTTGAGATCTTGCAGAATCGCCTCGTCATCTGGAGCAGCCGTTTCACGGTTCTTTGGATCCTGGCTTAACTTGTAAAGCGTGTAGACATCGGCTTCAACGTCATAGACGAGTTTCATGTTGCCACGCCTCGCCGCAATCATCCGTGAGCCTTCAAAAGACTCTGAATAGGCCACCGCCTCTGGGTAGTTGCCGCGATCAGCTTCCTTCGGTTCGCCAAAGAGCACGAATCGCAACAAGGAGCGGCCCTGGCATGTATCTGTCTTATGACCTCCTGATAACTCGAGGATCGTGGGCATGATGTCAATGTTGCTGACGGCGGAGGTTATTTGGTGGGCCTCGATGCCTGGAATGTGGATGAGAAAAGGAATGTGAATCTGAGTTTCAGTGACATTGTTGGCATGAATCGGATTACCGCTCTTATCCCAGTCTTCCCCATGATCAGAGAACAGAATGATCACCGTATCTTGGTCGAGCCCGCGGGCTTTGAGTCCATCGAAGAAGCGTCCGAGCTCTCGATCGACGTAGGCGATTTCGGCGTCGTAGAGGTCTAAGCTGGTCGATCCAAAATTCTCGGAACCGTATCCAGCATAAGGTGAGTGTGGATCAAAGTAATGTAACCAGAGGAATAATGGCCCTTCACGTTTCTGATCAATAGCGGCCAACCCGTAGTCGGTGACACGTTCAGCACTCTGGACATCGCTGCGCCCTTCGACGTTGAACCGGTCGAATCCGACACTTAACCGTTTCACTACGAATGGAAAACGTACACCCAGGATCGCCTCAGTATGAAAACCCAAGCTCTGCATTTCGACGGGCAAGAGCGCCTGTCGATTTGACACGGGAATCTTCTTCTTCTGACGATCCTTGTTCACGTCATTATGCAACCAGACCGTACTGCGTAAAGTCGCTGAAAACGATGGGAGCGTTGCCGGACAGCAAGTCCAGGCATTGGTGAAATCAGCGCTCTTAGCGGCCAAATCATCCAAGTTTGGTGTGAGATTGCGACGATATTCTTGTCGGCCGACCCGATCGGCCCGCAGAGCATCGATGCTGATCATGATCACATTCGTCTGCCGACGGTTCGGCAGAATGCGATCAAGGTCTTCGGCACTCATGGTCTTGAAATGGGATAGTTCGGCTAAGATTTGAGGGTCAACTTCGGTGATGGCTCGTTCACGGGCCGGGACGAGGTGCATCAGGGCCCGTTTTAGAAAGAGCGTATCTCGCCATGCCATGCGTCGTACTTGCGAATCAGACAGGGAATTGGCCCACACTGCAGCAGTGGCGAGGAATACAAGGATACCCGCTTTTACGATCGTCAGTCTCGACTTCCCCGTATTTTGGCGGCTCTCGAATCTTGCTCGCCAAACAAAAACAACTGCCAAGACTCCCATCCAGATAATGAGATGGGCTGCACGGTAGAGTTGGGGATAAACCGTCGCGTCCACGAAGCACAAGAAAACAATCGCCATGACTCCGAGACTGGTCTCGACCATGACGACTAAGGGGCTCTTCTTGCCAACGATTTTCTTTTGACTTCGCATCAGAAGCCAAACCATGAAAACGGGGCCTAAGATCGAGCCGATTTTCGCACCGATTCGAATCTTCTCCGCTCCTGCCATGAGGGAGAAGCCTTGTCCCAGCATCAGCTCCCCGCTCAAGACATAGAAAAGCCAACTAATAGGGATCGCGGGGACGATTGAACGGGTGATTCTTGGGAAGTGCTTTTCTTCCTGTAACCAGGTTGCCAGCCGCAAGAGGCCGACGAATGTGTAAACGCAACTGGCAGCGACAATGGTCGACCACATCAATGTCGTCCAAAGGACATGGGCGAGTGCATCCCAACTCGGCGCGGATTCCAACAGTAACGCGGTGAGGTCAATCACCAAGCAGACAATAATAGCGCTGATGATCGAGTTGAGGGTTGATACTTGCGACCGCAGGTTAGGCATGCATGGCTCGTGTTCATTCAAAATGTGTCGACTCGACATCATTTGGAGGGCGCGAGGACAGATTCTATCACAGTTGAATCGATGGTATTGTGCTAACTAATTTGTATCGGGCGCCAAGGGCCGGGAGACTGTTGCTTGGCAGGTATTCCAACAAAAGGAGGGCGATCCGGTCCATGGAGCATCCGTTTGTGGCGGTGCCATCGAAGTTCGAGAAGTTGGGATTTTGGGATGTACCAGAAATCAACCGTAGCTCTATTCTGCCTGTGCGTCGTCGAATCCGAGCAACAGGGATCGGCGTGGGGTTGATGAATTCGCCGCGATCTCACTTCCCTGCTGGCTCGTCATCTTGTCCGGCATAGCGGAACTTAAGATCGAGGTGGTCAAGGCGCTCTCTCTTCGTCATCGACCTTACTTGCGAATGAATCGCATTACTCAGGTGACACTGCCTGTAGCACAAGCGATGGCTCAATATTGGGATATGAAATTTCTCGAGTTGCGGGGCGTAAGGGAAGTTGATCCCAAAGTGAAAGCGACACTTAGGGAGGCCTGCGCGGCTCTAACCTTGGCATTGGATTAGAAGCCCGGCTTGAGGCCTTTGATGGTTGACCGTCCTCCGAATGAGGGGTACGGTTTAGCCAGCCATATGGAATTGTCATCGATATTCTGACCAAGAATCCCAGGAATGAACCCATGAATCATCGGATGAATCTGAAGGTCTTCTACCTCTCCTGCCTCCTATCTGCATGGTTCATGACTGCGCCTGCGCAAGAGGTTAAGAAGGGGAAGGAAGCTCGTCCACATCCTGCCATGGGACTCCAATTGGAGACCATTGACTGGCTCGAGGATGGTGCCCAGTTTCTTGACCGTCAACGATTTAAGACTAGGCTGACAAAGAAGGAAAAAGACTTTGATCGGGGGCAGCTCCTTGATCAAGCTTTGAAGCGCGCTCAAGAGGAAGGGCGTTTGGTCCTGTGGTACATCTACAAGGTTTCCGAGAACACTAAATCAGGGCGCCAAATGATCCGCGCTCCCGTCCTCGACATTGCCATGCGTCAGATCGTCTGGAGCGATCCTGATGTTGAGCGCTTGGTCAAATCGAACTTCGTTCCGCTCAGGATGGTCTGCGACGAGAAGATGTCTGCCCGATTCGGATTGCGACCGCTCAAGTTCCTTGAGCCTGGATTCGTACTTCTCAATGCCAAAGGGGAAGTCCTCCATTCGATAGGCTGCATTCGTTCTTTTGATCCTTTGTGGACCTGTCAGATTCTAAGAGATGTTCTTCGCCGTGACCGCAAAGCGCCCAATGACTCAGCTCAAACTGCCATCGAACGAGGTGAATGGAAGTTATGCCTCGAGAAAGAGCGAGCCAGTGAGAATGCCAATTCGATCATGTCGCTCTATCGGCAAGCGACTTTCGAACGTCGGATGCGATCTGGGGCAAATGCTCTGAGCCTTTTGGATGGAGCCCAGGAGCTTTGGGACGAGGAAGTTGCCAAGGCCACGAAGTCGATGTCAGAGCGCCAACGCCGTAGCTTCTTGCGCGCCGCCAAGGTGGGCAGTTCTCGTCGCGGTGGGAAAGCGGCTGCTGAACTGGCGAAGTCATGGCGAATGATAAGGGCAGAAGAGGGATTAGTCCTGACCCGCATGGGAAGGTTCAAGGAGGCAATCAAACCTCTCCGAGAAGTCGTCGATTCAATCGATGGGGATAGAAGGGCAGAGGCGGCCTACCTCTTAGCCATGATACGTCTGCAAAATGGCGATGAGATGGATGCGGTTCGAAGGTTTCAGGATATCGTCCAGGAGTATCCGGAGACAGTTTTTGGGCGTCGGGCTCGTGCCAATGTGCTTCTCGGCATCGATGATAAACGTCCTCTTGGTTCGGCGTTCTCCGGATTGGAACGGCTCAAGTGGTTGCCGGAGGAAGCGTTTGCTTCGATGCCCAAGGATACGACTTGGCCCCAAGAGAAACTGTCTGTTTCCGATGCCGTTGAGCGCGGAGTTCAGTTTCTATTGCGCCAGCAACGAGCCGATGGCGGTTGGAATGACAGCCGTTACTCCTATTGTCCAGATACGCGTATCACAGCCAATGTCTGGATGGCCATTTCTGCCGTCAGTTGCCAAGCGCTTCTGCGTCATCGAGATTCGGCGGACGAAGCGACAGCCAAGGCCATTGATAAGGCGCTGGCCCGTGGTGAGAGATACTTAGCCGATGCGTCTCGCGTGAACCGCGGGCGAAATGAAGATGTCTACGCTGATGCCTATCGCCTCGATTACTACGTTGCACGACTGAAGACGCTTCCGGCCGGGCCTGAACGCCGGTTAATCCGGGAGTTGATGAAGAGAATCGTTCGAGAAGCGGGCCAGCGACAAGATGACATGGGGTTCTGGGCCCATGAGTACGCCAACGCCTTCTGCACCGCAGTCATGGCGCAGGGTTTGATTGCTGCCAAGATGGGCGGAGTATTGGTTCCCAAGACCATGCTGAAGAAGGCTGGAGAGTCGATTGCATCGGCCAGATCGAGTGACGGCGGTTTTGCCTATAGCGGTGTTGCGCGCAAGAAACTGTCCAACAAGAGCCTCATTAATAGCAGCACTCGGATGCCCATGTGTGAGAGTGTTCTTTTCGACTTGGGGCTAAGTGATATGGGCAATGTCTCATTCGCTTTTGAGAATTTCTGGGACCACTTCGAACGCATCGAGGGTGTCCGTCGAACAGACTTTCACTCAGACGGGCAGATCGCCGGATTCATGTTCTTTCATACTCTCTATCACACGAGCAAGGCCATTTCGTCTTTGCCATCGAAAAAGAGAACGGAAGAGCATGGCAAACTCCTGGACCGCGTTCTCCGCTACGGTGAGTTGGACGGAACGTTCATGGATAGCCACGAGATGGGGCGAAGCTACGGTACTTCGATGGCACTGCTCGTCATTGCTAACGCACTGCAAGTCGAGAAGTAGCTATGTCCGTGTCTCAGTTTGAGGTAGGAGTCACGCTGAGAATTCACCGTGCAGTACAAAATACATAAATGCGATCGAGTAATTGGACGTCGGATCCACGCGTGTCAGAATTCCATATGTCCGGAAGTCTCCGAATGAGAACAATATCTTCTCAATAATTCAATCGATATAGGTGACCAGCCTGAAACACCTTGGACCGAAATGAGCCGAGCATGATGAGGTCCTGACCTCAACTTTGCTGTCTAAAGTGGCCGACCTGTCTCCGAACATCGTCATCAAATGACGCCCCTGAAACGAATCTCGTTGGCTGGTTTTTGGGGTTGACGAATTCTCTTTTGAGTGGCATATTTCGCCCACCCTAACTCACGTCCACTTCAACATAATTAACCTCATCAACAGAGTCCTCGGTTGCGCATGTTCCGCAACCGAGTGATTCATATGGAGTCTGCACAAATGACAATCTACAATTCAATTCAAATGAACTTCGATAAGTCGTCCCATCGAAGAACGGACCTGTTCCGATGCTTCTCGTTTCTCGTGCTTGCCGTCGCATTCTGTGCTGCGACTGCCAATGCCCAACTCACCAACGCTCACACTTTGTATGGTGATATACCTGGCGACGCCGCGGGGACAAGTGTCAGTGGTATCGGCGATATCAACGGTGACTTTTGTTCCGACGTTGTTGTGGGTATGCCTGGCGGCGATCTTGGTGTCGTCGATTCGGGAACTGTGCGAGTCTATTCTGGCCTCGATGGTTCGATCTTGTTTACTTTCGACGGTGATCTCACCCTGGATAGTCTCGGATCTTCCGTCAGTGGTGCAGGTGATGTCAATAACGACGGTGTGAATGACGTCATTGCTGGTGCACCAGGTGTCGACACCAATGGCATCGACTCCGGAATGGCAAGGGTCTACTCAGGCACTACCGGAGTTGTGCTCTACACAGTCAACGGCCTCGTTGCTGGCGATTCTTTTGGCTCAAGCGTTTCTGGTGCAGGTGATGTCAACAATGACGGGTTTGCCGATTTCATTGTGGGTTCGCCAAACAGTGATCCCAATGGGAACCAATCCGGCAGTGCCACAGTTTTCTCGGGCATTGACGGCAGTGTTCTCTATACTTTCATTGGTGATTCTGCTGACGATCAATGTGGATCTTCGGTCAGCGATGCTGGAGATGTGAACGACGATGGTAGTGCCGACGTGATCGTCGGTATTCCTGGCGCGAATGCCAACCAGTTCATCGATAGTGGCAGAGTTCGTGTCTTCTCTGGCGCTGATGGAAGCACGCTCTTAGAACGAGGCGGCGACGCCACGAACGATCGTCTTGGTTCGTCCGTAGCCGGAGCAGGCGACATCGATGAAGACGACTTTGACGATTTCATGGCCGGTTCTCCTGCCGCGGATTCAGTTCGGGTGTACTCAGGTGTTGACGGATCTACCATCCACAATTTGACTGGTACTTCGAATTCTTCTTTTGGCGCATCCGTGAGTAATGCTGGTGATGTCAACGCAGATGGCATCAATGACGTCATCGTTGGCGCGTCTGGCGACAACACCAATGGTGCTGCTGCCGGTGCAGCCACGGTCTTCTCTGGCTTGACAGGCCTCGTTTTGCAGACCGTGTTTGGCGATACTGCAGGCGACCTCTTCGGCTCTTCAGTGAGCGGTGCCGGTGACATAAACGCCGATGCCTTTGCCGACGTCATTGTTGGCGCCCTTGGCGATTTCCCACCGGACCTGATCCCGAATCCTATGGGCCCGGCTCCTATGATGGGCAGCAGTCGTATTTTCACGGCACCATTCGTCCCGGTCCTTGTCTACAACTCACTTCTTGCTGATTCGCGCTTACGTTTGCGCTGGACACCTGATTTAGGCGATCCAAACGCATTGTCAGGCACGATCTCCTGCTCAAACGCGACTCCTGGCGCCTTCGGACGCTTTGGACTTAGCTTGGCACCAGCCAACAGTGTTATTTTCGGTTTCCCACTGTTACTCGCCATCGATCCAGTCAACCTGATCGATTCGGGTAACTTCGGCTACGGATTTTCCGGTGCTGTGAGTGTGACTGCCGTGTCACGTCAGAATGCATTCTTGGCTGGCTCGTTCGTGTTCATCCAATTCTTTGAAAGCGCACCGATCCCAGCAAGTTCTAATGGCATTGCCATGCTTGTTGTTCTTTAAGCTTTAACTGAGCTGACAAGTCGACTTAAAGTTATGCCGCCTTCTGGTTTCTCCAGAGGGCGGTTTTTTCTTTGGCTTGGTTTTTTTCGTCTGGAGAGAGGGTGTGGGCTGTCTTGCCAAGTTCTCTGGATGAACCATGTTGACGACGGAGTTCTTGCCTCTTACTCTGCACGAACAGGTCTTCCAACCGATTCTTGTTTCTTAGGAAGGCCGATCGAATTCTACTCTCGGAGCGTACGGTGAAATTTGCCATCATCTTCATTGCCATTAACCTGTCACTCTGGACGTCTCATGTCGCCCATGAAGAGTCAGAAGGGACGGTCGACCAGATTCAGATGGGTGAATACTGGATGGGGGCCCAGGTCGAGTCGAAAGATCTGATCGGCAAAGTTGTTCTGCTTGAGTATTGGGGCTCATGAGTTGGGTGTAAGGCGATCACGCCTCACTTGGTCAGTTTGGCCAAAAAATTAGAAGACAAACCGTTTCATCTCGTGGCATCCCACTGTCAAGCGACTCCGAAGAATGAAGTGCTTGCCTACATCAAGTCCAAGGGACTCTCGCCAACAACCCCCAATGTCACTGTGACCAGTCAAGGACGGCATCCACAAGTGAAGGGCAATGGCTACGTGCCATACTATGCCGTCTTTAACCATCATGGCGACCTCGTCCACCATCACATGTGCGGCGATTATCACGGTGGCGATGGACTCAAGATGGTCGAGATTGTTGAGACGTTGTTGAAGGACGCGCCGGCCATCTACATCGGCAGAGATAAGTTCAAAGCAGTGCCGAATCTCGCGACTCAGGTTCGAGCCGGAAAGAAACTCGGCGGCGCATGGGCTCAGATTGAAGAACGCTTGGTTCAAGTGATGGAGGCCGGGGAAAAGAGCGAACTGGAACGGCTTAGGGCAGCACTGCTGAAGCATCGAGATGGCATTTTAGCCTCAGCCAACAGACTCTTGAGCGTTGATCCTGGAGCGGTTCTTCCTCGTTTGAATGCTCTTGTCAAGTCACTCAAGCAAACAACGTTGGCTCAACCCGTCTTGAAACGCATTGCCGTACTCAAGTCATCGGCAGACTTGAAGACAGCCATCGCCGTGGCCAAAGCCCTGGCGACGTCGAAGAAGAGCATCGAGAAGCTCAAGCCGTGCAAGACGTGCAGGCGGAACGGGCTGAAGTCGCACCAAGACTCGTGCCTATCGTGCCGCTCCAGCAATAAGAAAAGTATCGCCAAGCAAGTGGCACGCATGAAGAAGTTGCTGGCCGCCAATGAGAAGCTGCCCATTGCCGAAGCAGTCAGAGCATTTCTCAAGTCTCATGAGTAGGTCAAGTCGAAATGTGGATGGCCTGGCAGGTTTGGTTGACCATGAAGGAGTAGGTTGTGTTGAAATGGATGCCGATCTTTAGGGCCTGCGTTTTTTTGATGCTCTTGCCTGCTTGTCAAAATGGGACAGAATCGTCGAGCTCCCCGGACAACCAACGACATCTCGAAGGAGAGTACTACGCGGTGTCCTTTCTTGGCCAATATCTAGCTTATCCAACATTTGACGAGAAAACCGAAAACAGGCTGAACGCTCAACTTGCCGAAGCACGGCACGCCGCTACGGCCAACCCCGATAGCGAAGATGCTCTCATTTGGCATGGTCGCCGCCTGGCCTATTTAGGGCGCTACCACGAGGCGATTCGTGTCTACACCGATGGCCTCCGGTCATTTCCTCAGAGTGAGAGAATCTTGCGACACCGGGGACATCGCTACATCAGTTCGAGGCAATTAGATGCAGCGATCGTTGACTTCGAAAAGTCGGCCAACATCGCCCAAAACAAAGCCAATCGAATCGAAGAAGATGGCATGCCCAATGCGATGAACAAGCCGATCGGCACGACGAAAGGGAACATTTGGTACCACTTGGGTTTGGCCAAATATCTCAGGGGTGACTTCGACGGCGCACTTCGGGCCTACGATCTTCGCATGTTGCAGACTGACAACAACGATGACAATCGAGTCAGTACGGCCTATTGGCGCTACATCATCTTGATGCGATTAGGTCGTCAAGATGAAGCCCAAAACGCCCTACGCCTGATCACGCCTCAAATGGAGGTGATTGAAAATCAGTCCTATTGGGATCTTGTGCTTTTGTTCAAGGGCGTGAAGAAGGCCGATGACTTCATGGCTGGGGGTGATGCTGTTCACGATCAGCATGTGATGAATGCGACCCTGGAGTATGGATTGTCGATGCACGACTATTTACAAGGCAATTTAAGCGCTGCCGAGTCAAGATGGCTTGCCATCATCGAGTCGAAAAAGGCAACGACTGCATTTGGCTTCATAGCCGCCGAAGCAGAACTCGCACGGCCATGATCAGGGTGGCACAAGCTGCTTTGCTTCAATGAATCTGCCGCATTTCATGAAATAGACCTCTCCCGAGGCGGCAGTGAATCAAGTCAGCCAAGCAGCCCTGATTCTCCTAAGTCATGGGGCCTCAAGGGCATGGCGCAATCATTGCATCGAAACTATTCGCCGATCTCTGCCGTGATTCGACGACTTTGTCATAATGGAGAAATACTCTGTCGTATTCCCGATCTAAACTGCCTAAAACGTTTGCCCGACGTGATGGCAATGATTGATCGGCGGTCTTTCATCAAGAGTGACATGAGAATTTTTCGGGATTGGAAAGGCGACGCGCAGTGAAGATTCGGCTTCCTATCAGCTTACTTGGAAGAATCGGCAAAGTGCGTCTCAACCGAGATACTCTTTGGTTTGCCGCCTGGGGTGTTGTGCTCTTAGCTGTGGAATTCTCCGCACCAGTGAAAGCGCATGATGCCTGGGATTTGCTTCGCATCGCTGGCCTCGGTTTCTTGATCTACGTGACTGCCAAGGCACACAGCAACAATCCTCTGGCGCTATGTACTCTTACTTGGATGGTTCTCAAACAGCTGGGTGGGCTCTATAAGAAGATCTTCTTCGAAGTTGGTGTCGACCTGAGAGGGACGCCACCGATTCCGAGAATGACTCCAAAGCGATTGCTATTTATTCCAGCCACTTTCTTGACGGTGGTCTTGATTTGCAATGCCCAGTCGGAGGCTCTGTCTTTTTTCTTCCAAGATCTTTGTGCGCCGCACCTCTACCTCGTGAATCTTGTCGGTCTGACTGTGCTCTGGACTGTCTTAATCTTTGTGATCTTGATCATGTCCTTCCTCGTGCTGGTAACTTTGCATGACGGTCTTGTCTTACGTCACTCAGGGAATGAAGAACGTTCGACATGGCCGGAGGTTATCGTTGCTGTTGGCGCGATCGGCATGATCGCATTCGCCGGTTTCTTGATGCCCTTGTGGTTTGCAACTGCAATCATCGCCATCGGAGTGTTGATTGATATGAGTGTCTTGGCCATGCCTGGTGGGCCACGACTGACGCTCTTGTGGCAAACCCAAGTTGAAGGCAAGGCGAGCGTTCGTAGTCTCGATTGGCGAGTCTTAGTTCTCGTATTTTACACTTCTCTTGGCCTCTTCTTGATGGCGCTGATGCTCGTTTCATGTGGCAGTGATGTGACTCCATGGGCCGGAATTTCACCGCAACGTGATTCGATGCCCGTGACCAGATTCCTTGGTGTCGGCATGGCCTGGTGTAGTGCCGCTGGAATCTCATTCTATTCATTCCGCCACGTGAGAGTTGTGCTGACAGCTCGCAACGACAATCCGTCGACCCTACGCCCTGCGATTCTTGGGGTGCGGGGTTCTTTGTTGGATGCTTCAAAGCAACTTCTCAGACGTGAGTTGCCTACGGTGAATTGGTTGCCCCAATTTGAGGACCAGAAGAACAAAGACAAACAGGCCATCGAAGTTGACGTCATTGAAGATGCGACTCTGATGGACGGCCAAGCGCCTTTTGCGTGGCCACCCTGCATCACTGTTTCCCAATTGCTCGACATCGAGCAGCTGACGAAGCTGGGCCGACGTCATGACCTCAAGTGTCGACGCAATCTAACGCGCGGTCTCGAACGAGTTTTTAAGAAGTCGGCCCGACGTCGGTTTGACTTTGGCGCCGGTTTCTACGTAGCCCCTCATTTGTGGTGGGTGCCAGCGTTGCAACGGGATGATGATGAAGAGGGCACGCTCATGGATGACCACGTTGGCCCTTACTTCAATCGTGTCATGAGTCTGGCGTCGAGGCATCATTTCTACCTAGTCATGAAGGGGCTGGAACTTGACATTATCTTTGTCGAAGATGGTGTTAATTACAAAAGGTTCCGCCGAGTCTTGCGACGCCTCTTTGAGCTCTACGATAGTCACGATGGTCAGTTAAGGACAGAAGACCAACACTTCAGTTGTCAGCAAGGCACTCGCGTGTTGATTCACGACCATGTCTTGGACAACCCATTCAAGTCGGATACCTATCCAGAGCCAGACTACGCCGGTTTGGGAAGGGCGCGTGTTCTTCATGTCTATCGAGATCGCGGGGGAGATGAGGAGGAGTCGCCAATGGACTCCATCCCTAATAGAGAATTCGAACCGATCTGGGCTTAGCAACGAGCTCACTGCTCGCTTGATTCCTTACCAGGTACGTTTCGTTCCACTTTAGTCGACAAATTTGCCTGAATCTTTCACCGCTTGCTGCCCGATGACCGCGATCATCCTGCGAACACTCTCTTCGACCGCGAACGGAGCTTCTTCCCCGCCCATATCTGTCCGCACCCACCCGGGTGAGAGACAAGTGAATGTAACCATGGGGAAGTCAAGAGTCGCACATTTGACCGTCATGTTGAGAGCTGCTTTGGACGCCCGATAAAGCGAGCCATGACTGGAATTCACCCCATCAATACTTGCCATATCGGACGATAGGAAGACGTAGTGTCCACGGGTTGCAGTGAGCATCGGGCCGAGCTGGGGAATCAGAATCATTGGGCAGAGAACATTCGAGTTCATGACAAAGCCAAATTGTTCCTTGGACGGCGCTTCTTCTGTCCCTGTTGCCGGCCCGAAGACGCCGGCATTGTGAATGATCGTGGTGAGGTCTGGCGCGTCGAAGCGGCTAATGAAATCGACCATCGATTTTTCCGATGCGACATCCAACAGGATGGGTTGTGCTCCTATAGCCTTAAGCTTGGCCAAATCATCTTCATGGCGAGCCGTGGCGAGGACTTTTCGGCCAGCAGCGACAAGTTGACGAGTGAATTCAAAACCGATTCCCCGTGAGGCACCAACAATGAGTGTTGAGGGCATACTGTTCTCTTTTCGTTTCTTGGTCATCACCGTGTGATGTTTCTATCTACAGATTCGTGGCCTGAAACCAGGATCTCTGTTTCACGTCACTTGGAGAGTCTAATTTCCATTGATCACGATACCGGCTACTTTGTGCCACAAAGTAAGTGCGGATTATGATCGAAAATCGGCGGTACAAATTATTTATTTGCGCAAGCCAATACGATTAGAACCCCAACTTGCTTGAGGAGCCGCATCTTGAAGAACGAAGCGCTCTACGAAATGTCACATCCTCTGGCCGGAAAGCTGATGTTGCCAAGGATGGTTCTTTGAGGCTTGACTCCCGCGTCGAGGTGCGCCTCGTCGTACGGCCTTAAGCCGAAGCCCCGATGACGAGTCAGCCGGTGAGCACAAAAGAAGAAATTGTCCGTATCGAATCTACACTCGAACTGTTGCCTTCGGGCCTTCGCGATGTGATTTCCCATTTTGCCTCGCCGGCCTCGCCGGCCTCGCCGACTGCGCGATCGGATTGATGAGAAAAAATTCGATAGACTCCGTTCGCAAACTTTCTTTTCGCGCCCGCACATGCCTCGCCACTTTGCTCGACTAACTTCTTGTTGGCTCCACGACTTGGGCTGATTGATGTGCGCAGACTTCTATTTCGTAAAAACGCCATCCCAAGAAATTCGAAGAAAATCTGTGCCGATTTCTCGCCTTCTCTGTTCACTACTTGGTTGTGATACGCCGCTCGTCGTCCATGGTTGTTGCCAGTGGGGCATGAGCGCATGTTAGGAGTACGGATTCATGTTGCAGAAAATTAACGCTGTCTTGCAGGGCAGCGCCGTGGTCGACGGTGATGGAGATCACAAGGGGAGTTGGGTGGAGATCCGCT
Organism: Planctomycetota bacterium; assembly: GCA_047639315.1. Lineage (GTDB taxonomy): Bacteria > Planctomycetota > DRQF01 > S139-23. The sequence continues at coordinate 8,717 of JBLINQ010000066.1, read as the reverse complement.
CGCTGGCCATGATGTGCTTGGCTCTAGGTGCGACTTACGGTGTCTTCATGGGCCTTTACAGCATGACCCGTGCCGACAACCCAATGCCGCTGCAGTTGCCTTCGAGTGTGGTGAAAGTGCCTCTCTTGTTTCTCGTCACTCTTATCATCACCGTTCCTTCTCTTTACGTTTTTGCCACACTCGCTGGGGCACGATTGCAAGGGCGCCAACTACTTCGGCTGATGATTGGGTCGGTGGCAATGACCTTGGCAGTGCTTGCGAGCCTCGGCCCGATCACGGGATTCTTCACCTTAAGTACTGATAGTCATTCCTTCATGGTGATTCTGAATGGCATTTTCTTCGCTATTAGCGGTGGCATCGGTGTGAGCTTTCTCTACAAGTCTCTGTGCCAGCTATTTAGGCCCGAGTCGTCTGTGGAGACAAAAGACGAAACCATAGAGGCTCAAGATTCGGGCGCTGCATCTCCACCGGTGTCAACGGACACGACTCAAGGTTCCATTGACGACGTCACGAAGGATGAACCAGGATTACTTCGAATGGCTGATCGTCACCACTTATCTTCGGCAACTCCGGGGCCAGTCGTCCGAAGTCAACAACCGTTTCGTCGTGAAATAATACCGCCCTCAGACTCTGTGCGTAGAGGATTTGTGTTACGCATGTGGGTGGTGATGTATGCCATTGTTGGAGCGCAAATGAGTTGGATCATGCGTCCCTTGATCGGTGATCCTGATGAGCCGTTTGCGATATTCTCTCCGACAGAATCGAATTTCTTTACCGCGTTATCTGACATTCTCTTCGGCTAAGAGACCACACGAGGAGGCTTTGCCTTGAAGTCTGTCTTGGCTCGACCCAATCTCAATTCGACCAAAACACACATGGAAAACCTCCTCCGATCCGAGGGGCGGTTTGATGTGCAGTCGTCGAAGTGGTCTTTGACTATCATGATGACGGCATTTGCGGTGGGCGGGTTTATTTATGGCGCGTCCATGGGTTCTTTTGGCAGCAGCGTACTCCAGATGTTCTATTCGGGGATCAAGGTGCCTCTGTTGCTAAGTGTAGCGACGATGATTTGTTTACCTAATTTCTATGTTCTAAATTTGGTCTTAGGACTTGGGAATGACTTCACCGCTGCTCTGAAAGGAGTCTTCGCGACTCAAGCGGTCTTCGCGATTTTGCTGGCTTCGCTTTCGCCGGTCGTCATGTTCTTCTATGAAGGAACAACTGATTATCGACTCGCGCTGAATTTCAATGGTCTGCCGTTCTTGTGTGCGCTTGGCGGGGCACAAATTACTTTGAGCCGGCACTATCGTCCCCTCATCCAGAAGAACTCGTTGCACCGCATTACGCTCTGGACTTGGGTGTTTCTTTATGGCGTCGTCGCTATGCAAATGGCATGGGTGCTACGTCCGTTTGTTGGTGATCCGCGGTTGCCAGTAGAATTCACTCGTCTTCACGCTTGGAGTAATGCCTTTGTTGTCATCTGGGACGATATCGTCAAGATCATGGGAGGGTGATGGCCTTCACGAAGGCGCAAAAAGAGAAGAGCCTGAAGCCCCAACTTCAAACCCTTCTGCGAGTGAAAACGGCGGCGCTAATTGTCGCCGAGTATTGCCCTGGTCTTCTTCCACCAAGCTTGTGCATCGGCAATGCTGCGACTTTTCGGCATGCCAACGAAGGACACCGTCTTGTACCCACATTGATTAAATAGGTCTAAGATGGCGACGACTTCAAAGTGTGGCACGCCCGGGCCAACATCAATCTTGCCTTTGGCATCCTTCTGAACCTTGATGAATTGGCTTAGTCGAGTCTTCAGTTTGGACCGTTGCTCGGCTAAGTACGCGCCGGTCATTTTCTCATTCTCAAGGAACACTTCTGTAGGCCGATCCCGTGAGGCCAAATCTGAGTCTTTCGACTGACGTAAACGAATCGTTGTGAACATTTCGTCGATTGGCATGTCATTGAGTTGTGACCCAAAGTCCGTGGGCAGGTGAGAATTGAGTTTCTTCTCCAATAATTTGAACTTCAGCGTGATGATGAAAAATATCAAGAGTTGGAACGTGACATCAATCATGGGTGTCATGTCCATATGGACTTCATCTTCAACAGCGCTTTTTTTCTTTGACATTGAATTCTCCTGGTCCTGGGATAACGCCGAGTTTGGGCCCAAAATTTTGGGGGATTCCTTGGTGCCCAAAGTGATTGAAGGACAAGGAGTGCCGAGATCCGTTGTCGTTCTTCCTTTGATTCGATGAACGAATTGCTCTCTGTTTGGTTCATCAATTGCGGAACGTGTCCATTCTGGAAGTGGGTCTTTCTTCGATTGAGGCCCTAAGCTGAGTACGGAGCAGTTAGCGGAAGGTCCAATAATGATGTCGGTTCGACAGCAGTAGTGAACGGGCGTGCTGAGTAAAATCCGAGAATCGGGAAGGGTGGGCGTGATTCGGCGTCTCAATGACAAAGGGAACACGCCTATTTTCCGTGGCAAAGATCGACTCAGCAGTGTCCCGATTTTTTTCCAGGATCGGGAAGACAGATCGTGCCGTGTTCCGGCGTTCTGGTAGGATCTCACCTACGCACTATGAGGAGTCCGTCATGAATCTTTCGTTCCATGCCAAAGCCGCTGCTTTTATTCTGCTCTTTGGCACCTTGTTAATAATCTTGGGCTGCGCCGATGGCAAAGTCTTCATGCGTCCTGGTCAGACGATGAACATGACTTCCATCACGCCGGCCGGCGGCATCGCCGTCTCTGCGGATGGTCTCATGAGCATCATTTTCCCTCCCGGGGCAGTCCTGACACCTACGGATGTCGTCATCGAACAGATTTCGGGCAACGATTTGGATACCACCTATGCTGCCTTGGCCCCGTCGATGGCCTATCGCGTCACACCAGACAACCTGATATTTACCATGCCAGTCTTGGTGACCCTAAACTTGGGAACACCAGCGAGTCTCAACACCGGGGACGTGGCATTGGATGTTCCGATTGCCATTTTCGACAACGTCACGACGAGAGAGCTCCTCACAACCACGGTCATTCGTTGGAATGAAGCCGCAGGTGATCTGACGCTCAATGGCGAAATCAGCGCGAGTGGTGACATCGTGATTGTCGACCCGCCATCGTCAGGGATTCAAATCGGGGTGACCCATCCGGACTTGATTCCTGCCTCAAGCGGCACGGGAACTATTGGGGCGACGGTAGATGTTGTCGCTGGCAACATCATCACGTCGAATTCCCCCGTCACTTGGACCGGTTCAGGTGACTCTATTCTGACTGTTCCTTTTGGGCTTTTCTTTCCATCCCCGGTGGGCTCTCCGGGTGCGGCCTTGGGAACGACACCGATGCAGGTGGTTGATTCATTTGATCTCGGTTGTGGCGGAAGTGGGACTGGGGTCCTGAACCTAAATTTTGTTCTCCTTGGGATCGATATTGATGCCGACCCTACGTTCTTTACTGATCTGATTGCCGATCGTAATATTACCGTTCGCTTTGACATTGATATCGACTGCGAAGCTGGTGCGACAGCGTTTGGGACGCCGACTCTTGTTCCAGTTCCAGGAATGATGAATCTTGGATCTGCCAGTTTGGTACCAGCAGGTTTTAGCTTCTACGACGCTGCTTCTCCGCAGTTGATCGTCGCCGGTCAATCGACGGGCGGTGTTGCATTGGCAACACGCCTGACTTTGCTCACTGGACAGGCCAACGGAACTCTTCTTGGCACTGGTGTCGATGGATCAGATGCGCTTCTTTTCAGAGATGTAGTTTCTGGCAACGAAGCCTGTGCTGTTACTGGCAGCGCCCAAGTTGTTGGAATCTTGCAGACCGGACAATTCGCTTTCGACGCGCCAACCGTTGTAGCGAGCAGCACGCCACGCTCAGATTCGACATGGATCGGAAACAACTCGGCCGTAGGCCTCGTATTAACCGACACCAATGCAATTGACCTGACTGCCTTTGACCTCGCCGGCGGCGGCTTCCTTGTTGACGCAACATTCCCCCTTACCTTCACACCGATTTCAGTTGTCAGTAATGCAATCGCTACCACCTTCGTCGCGATCAATGGCACTACGAGAGAGTTGGTCTACATTGACGTGACGAGCGGAGTTGTGGAGACCGTTGTTCAAACACTCGGGATTAATCCTCAACGTGTCAGGTGGGATCCAGAACTGGGCGTCGGAGCCGTCACTGATTTCGATGACAATACTGTCACGATTTTCGAATGGGACGGAGCTTCAGCGCCCGTCGTGCGAGCCACGGCGAATGTCGGCCTTGGACCAATCGGGCTCGATGTCGATGGTGCCTTGATCGTCTGCGGCGGGGAGCAAGACGATACTTGGACTCTCATCACTTATGATACTGTCAATCACACGATAGTCTCGACTGTCACCACGGCACTCCCATTCACCGCGACTGGCACAGGAGGCTTACGTCCTCGTCATGCCACATTCTTGAACGATGCTGAGAACTCGGTCGCGATTACGCTCTTCGGAGAGAACGCGATTGGCGTGATTCCGAATGCCCATCCATAATCAGGATTGTCTTCAAGCACAGAATAGAGCGGCATCCTCCCTTGTGGTGGGGTGCCGTTTTCTGGTGATTACTGTCTTCTTGCTGATAACGGCTCGTCTGAACGCACAAGACTCGAATTCTTGTTTGATCGCACCTTACCGCCTCCGGTGCGATGGGGTCGTGAAGCCTAATGCTGTCAGCGACTCGCACCCCGTCTTTCGTTGGTCTCTTAAGTTCGCAACACCAGACAAGATCATCGATACGGCCCAAGCGTCCTATCGCGTGAGAATCTGGAGTGGGCGCTCGTTGCCATCAGAAGATGAGAGTTTCGTGTGGGACTCGGGGCGTGTTCAGAGTGACTCCCAGCAATTGCGATTGCCGGCAGATGTCGGGCTCAGCCCTCGCAAGGCCTATGGTTGGGATCTCCAAGTTTGGGACCAGGACAAACGGCCAAGCGAAAAAGTCATTTCAGGATTCCGCATGGCCCCAGCTAAGGGGGAAGAGATCCGTGGCAAGTGGATTGGCAGTGGCGAGAAATACGAGCCGCTACTCAGTCCACCGGAAGGATTCCTGAGTTCGACTATAGCCAGCCAGTCGAAAGAGCATCTGATTGTGATTGACCTCGGCGGCGTTTTTCCGATCGAGAGTATTCGCCTCATTCCTGCTCGCCCTTTTCGTGCAGCTGTGGACAATCCGGGGATTGGTTTTCCTCTTCGATTTGAAGTGGCGATTAGTCGGTCGGCACGAAAAGAGGATGCCCGAACGATTTATTCCTGCTTGGATCATGATTTCGATGGCAAGGCCGGAGCTGTGTTGGCCATAGAACCGTCAAAGGCTTGGGGGCGTTTTATTGCGATCCGAACCGAAAAGCGTTTCCAGATTGGCTTGCGGAGTTTTGTCGCATTCAGTGAGATCGAGGTCACCTCGAAGGGCAAGAATATCGCGCTCAACAAGCGGGTGCGTGTTTCCGATCAATCTGATGACAAGTCTTATGATCCATCATTTCTTGTCGACGGAGAGCTTCCCAAAGGAGAAATCGATCAATCAGCCGATGGACCCGCGGTTTTCTTTGGTCGTGAATTTCATGTGACTGGCAAGGTCACAGAAGCGTTGCTTCGTATTTGCAGTCTTGGTGCCTTAGATCTTTGGATCAACGGGCGACCAATATCTTCTTCGGTGTATGGCAGTGCAGACTCCGATTTCGACACCAGGAGCTACTTTCAAACCATCGATGTCGGCTCCCTCTTGCGACCGGGAAAGAACATCCTGCAATTTGTTCTTGGGCACGGGCGGTTCGGCAGCCGAGTCCCTGATGTCTTTCAAAGTGAAGCTTCTGTTTGGAAACAATCGCCGCGACTCATTGCTGAGCTAGAATTTGAAGATTCCCAAGGACGCCAAGTTCTGGGAACTGATGAGACGTGGTTTCTCGAAGACGGATATATCCTTGATCAAGGATTCCGAAATGGCGAGACCCACAGTGGCTTGATGCAACATGCCTGGCACAAGGCGCGTAAGACCGGCAAGCGGAATCGACTTCCTGTTAAGGTTCTTTCTACCATCAGCACAGAGTTGACCCCGCAAGTCAGTCCACCCCTATCGATGCTCGAGCCATTCGAATGCGTCAATGTGACCAAGACTCAGGATCATGTGTATGTTATCGATTTTGGCGAGAATATAGCCGGTACCTTCAAGCTGCGCTTTCAAGGGCCTGCCGGAACAAAGGTGGTCGTCGATGCTCGTGAGCAGCTGAATGATGACGGCTCCCTCGATTTGGTGTCTTCTTCATGGGCGACATTAGGAAGATTTCAACGTTACGAATTTGTCCTTTCCGGAATGAACGATGAGTTCTTTCCACGGTTGAGTCGCGCGGGATTCCGCTATTTGCAGTTGATGCTACCGTCTGGCACTGCGGTTCTCGCCAAGCCATTGGCGATGCGAGTGAGGACAGAACTTAAGAAGACGCTGTTGCTCGAGACATCGCACAAGTCTGTTGACCTGCTTCGTGAATTGTCTTTGCGGACTCTGGAGTCTTGTTGCCAAACGAATCCAATCGATTCGCCACAGCGCGAAAGACTCGGGTGGCTCCTTGATGGGTATGTCGCCAGTGCTGCTTACATGATCGAATGGGACAGCGAACGGTGGCTGTTGAAGTGGATTGGGGACATCAATGATGCCCAAAACACGAATGGTTATGTGCCGTCGGTGGTTCCCGGTTCTGATCTGTTTGATGCGGCCAATGAAAATCCTCTGGGCCACTTCGCCGACCCTTGGTGGGGCGGAGCCATTTGTTTTCTTCCTTGGGAGCACTACCTTCACTACGGCGATGTGAACATCTTGCGGCTAGCCTTCCCTGGAATGAAAAAATGGATAGGACTACTGCAAAAACTGGGGGGAACGCGCGTCAATGGTTGGGGCTTGGGAGACTGGCATGAACCGCATGGAACGATAGATCCGTCGTCTATTGCCTTTGTCTCGACGATGGGCTTTCATCGCGCGGTCACAATTGCTGCGAAAGTCGCCCGCGTCCTCAAACAAAAAGAAGAGAGCGCACGTTTGGAGCAACTGGCAAACCGAATTGCCCGCGACGTCCTTGCCCGCTTTCCAATCAATGCCGAGTATCTGATCGATGCCAAACGGCAAGCACCACAAGTCTTGGCGTTGTGGGGCGGTTTGATCGAGGACCACCGTCGGCCAAAGATGCTCGAATCATTGCGTGCCCAAATCTTTAGTCAAGAAGATTGCCGGGTCGACACCGGTTATGTGTCGACCCATGCCCTACTTTCACTTATGCATGATGAAGGTCTTGGTCAAGATGTTCTGCGCGTCCTGTTGAACAAGTCGGAGGCAAGTTGGTTGCGATTCGTAGATCAAGGATTCAGTACCTTTCCCGAGACTTGGCAACCACCTTCCGATTCCATGAATCACTTGCCTCTCGCCTCGGTCGATTCGGCACTCGTTCGACTCCACGGTGTCCCGACTCCATTAGAAAAGGGGCCTGGTTTCAAAGTGTTTCGCGTGTGGCCCCAAGCTATGAAGGAGATTCGAGAGGCTCAGTGGGAATTCGAAAGTCCTCGAGGACTTATTCGCTGTCATTGGCGATGGGACAATCGAGTTCTGGTCGACTTGGAGATCCCTCCTGGCTCCAAGGCCGAACTCGTCCTTGATGTCGCGAGCATAGATGAGCTAACCGTGAATGGAATTCCTATCAGTGAATTGGATTCGTGTACAACGAGTTCACTAGGAAAGAATCATCTCATTGAGCTCCCCGCAGGCAGTTTCGCGATCAGATTTCTTCCGCCGACGAAGTGACTCCTGATCTGTATTTCCCGTTTAGTAAATCCGTTGAAATAGACCGCGTTTCAGCCTTGCGAATTTCGATGATATCACGGTCGCCAATGACGAACGATTGGTTCCTCGTCGCCACAACGAATTTGCAGACAGACTTTGGCTGTCGTTCGATTTAGGTGAGCGAGATTTGCATAAGCAGCGCGGCGATAGCGGTGGTACAAACCACTAAGGACAGGCTTAGCGCTGATTTTACCCTCACCAGCGACTTGGCGAAGTTCAGGCGCGTTGCTGTCGAGCGTCAAGTGCCTCTGGGAGTCATTGTAATACTGAATATATTCTTTGAAGACGCTGAGTAAGTGTCAGTCACCCATCGGGATGATTTGGTCGGTGCATTCTAAGCGAAGCGATCCGATGACTCGTTCGGCGTAGCAGTTTAGCCAAGGTGATTTGCGGGCGCTGATGATTTCTTCGATTCCGAGAGCCTTCACCGTTTTCTGAACTCGTTCCCGAATATTACGTCACAGTCTCGATGAAGGAATCTTGGCTCACTGCCGTCGGGAAACGCCTCGACGATCTGCCGCGCAGTCCACTCGGCAGTCGAATTTGCGGTGACGTTACCGTGCTCAATCCGGCGTTGGTGCGTGAATTCGTGGATCACATAAGGCTTTTCGCTTGCATGAGTTTAGTGCGGTTTCAAGTTTTTCAGTATGACTGCATACGCAGCCGGCCCTATCTTTAGAGTTTCGAGATTCTGAACACGACCAAACCGTAAACCTCGGTCTGATGACACTCTATCCCGATGGCATCTCGGTTACAGTTTTCCACCAGACCATTTTGTCACTCGTTGTGAATTGAGGCATGCTCGGGTCGTCACCCGGCAAAGTGGCTGCTGGACAGGTTGTTATGGGGCCAACGATTCATG